>NZ_JBSGDT010000003.1:0-414823 GCF_053602515.1 Amycolatopsis sp. NPDC004368
TCATCCACACCCGAAAGTGCTTCAGCGTTCGACTTGCATGTGTTAAGCACGCCGCCAGCGTTCGTCCTGAGCCAGGATCAAACTCTCCAACAATGTCTTCGAATTCAATCGAGGCAAAATACTTGCTCTCAAAGGAACCTCAAACGAGGTTCAAATATAAGCTCTACTGGCTTAGTTCACTAGCACACTGTTGAGTTCTCAAGCAACACACCGCAACCCAGCCCACCCAGCAGGCAAACCAGATCACCGCGTCGTTTCAAGCTATTTGGTCGAGCTTGCCGACACCTGCAAGTTATTCGCAGAAGCTCGGCGGCCGCTCGTGGGCCGACGCTGAACATTACCTGGTCCGTTTCGCGGTGTCAACCCGCTCGGCCCTGGCGCCCCGTTCCTCCGGGGCTTTCGGCCCCGCCGGCCCGGTGTTCCTGGCGACGAAGAGAAGATTACATGCCCCGCAACGGCCCGAGAACAGGGGGGTCACTTAACGACATCGCCGCAGGTCAGATGCCGTTTCGACCCCGTCCGGCGGTGACGCGGGGCAACGAGCCCCGCGCCCTTCAGAGCACCGGCAGCAGCGTCCGCAGCTCGTACGGCGTCACCGCGCTGCGGTAGTTGTCCCATTCGACGTGTTTGTTCCGCAGGAAGAAGTCGTAGACGTGCTCGCCCAGCGCGTCGGGCAGCAGCTCGGACCGCTCCATCTCCGCGAGCGCCTCCCCGAGGTTCTGCGGAAGCTGGGCGTACCCGGCGGCACGGCGCTCGGACTCCGACAGCTGCCAGATGTTGTCCTCGGCGGGCGGCGGGAGCTCGTAGCCCTTCTCGATGCCCTTGAGGCCGGCGGCCAGGATCACCGAGTACGCCAGGTACGGGTTGCACGCCGAATCCAGCGTGCGGATCTCCACCCGCCGCGACGACGCCTTGCCGGGTGAGTACATCGGCACGCGCACCAGTGCCGAGCGGTTGGCCCGGCCCCACGACACCGTAGTCGGCGCCTCACTCCCGCTGATCAGGCGTTTGTACGAGTTCACCCACTGGTTGGTGACCGCCGAGATCTCCTTGGCGTGGTGCAGCAGCCCGGCGACGAATGCCTTCCCCGTGGCCGAGAGCTCGTACGGGTCCTCCGCGTCGTAGAACGCGTTGCGATCACCCTCGAACAGGCTCACGTGGGTGTGCATGCCCGAGCCGGGCTGGTCCGTGAAGGGCTTCGGCATGAACGTCGCGCGCACTCCCTGCGTCAACGCGACCTCCTTCACGACGTACCGGAACGTCATCACGTTGTCGGCCATCGTCAGGGCGTCGGCGTAGCGCAGGTCGATCTCCTGCTGGCCCGGCGCGCCCTCGTGGTGGCTGAACTCGACGGAGATCCCCATCGCCTCGAGCGTCTCGATGGCGTGGCGGCGGAAGTGCGTGGCCGTGGCGTGGCTGGCCTGGTCGAAGTACCCGCCGTTGTCGGCGGGCTCGGGCTCGCTGCCGTCGTCGGGCAACGAAGCCAGGAGGAAGAATTCGATCTCCGGGTGCACGTAGCAGGTGAAGCCCGCTTCAGCGGCCTTCGAGAGCTGCCGGCGCAGCACGTGGCGCGGGTCGGCCCACGACGGCGAGCCGTCGGGCATCGCGATGTCGCAGAACATGCGCGCGGAGTACGGGCCACCGTCCGGCGTCTCCCACGGGAGCACCTGGAAGGTCGACGGGTCGGGCTTCGCGACCATGTCCGACTCGTACACGCGGGCGAAGCCCTCGATGGCGGAGCCGTCGAAGCCGATCCCCTCGCTGAACGCGCCCTCGAGTTCGGCCGGCGCGACCGCGACGGACTTGAGGAACCCCAGCACATCGGTGAACCAGAGCCGGACGAAACGGATGTCGCGCTCTTCCAAGGTGCGGAGCACGAATTCCTGCTGGCGATCCATGGCCGCACCCTAACGAGAGCGTGTTAACGGCGTGTTTCGCGACGCGCCGGAAGCGTCCACAATGCGCTGTCCGGTGCTCAGGCCACGAAAGAGAGCTCACGCCCGCCGGATCGGGTGATCGACACCGACGCGAGCGAAGCGATCACCGCGAGCCCCGCCGCCACGTACCAGGCCAGGGCGTAGTCCCCCAGCTGGTCGCGCACGGCGCCGGCCGCCGACGCCGCGAACGCCGCGCCCAGCTGGTGGAACGCGAACACCCAGCCGAACACGATCGGGCCCGCTTCGCCGAAGGACCGGATGCAGAGCGCGACCGTCGGCGGCACGGTGGCGACCCAGTCGAGACCGTAGAAGAGGATGAACGCCCACATGCTCGGCTGCACCGAATCGCTGAACAGCTGCGGCAGCAACGCGAGTGAGACGCCACGCAGCGCGTAGTACACGCCGAGCAGGATGCGCGGGTCGACGCGGTCGGTGAGCCAGCCCGACGCGACGGTCCCCACCACGTCGAACACCCCGACGAGCGCGAGCAGGCTCGCCGCCGTGGTCTGCGGCATGCCGTGGTCGTGCGCGGCCGGGACGAAGTGGGTGCCGACCAGGCCGTTGGTGGTCGCGCCGCAGATCGCGAAACCGATGGCGAGCAGCCAGAACGACCGTGAGCGCATGGCCTGGAACAGCACCGTGAGCGCCCGCCGCGCCGAACCGCCCTTCGTCTCGGGGCGCGCCACCGGAGTGCCCTCGGGCGCACCCAGTGCGACCACACCGAGGTCGGCGGGGTGGTCACGCACCACGAGCAGCACGACGGGGACCACCGCGAGCGCCGCGATGGCGATGACCAGCGACGCCGTGCGCCAGCCGTCGTTCACGGCGAGCGTGGCAACCACGGGCAGGAACACCAGCTGTCCCGTCGAGCCGGCCGCGGTGAGGATGCCGGTGACGGCGCCGCGGTGGCGCACGAACCAGCGCGTGGTCACGGTCGCGGCGAAGCTCATGGCCATCGAGCCCGTGCCGGCGCCGACGAGCACGCCCCAGCAGAGGATGAGCTCCCAGCTCCTGCTCATGAACACCGTGCCGCCCGCCCCGAGTGCGACGACGAACAACGCGGTCGCAGCGACACGGCGGATGCCGAAGCGTTCCATCAACGCGGCCGCGAAGGGAGCGAAGAGGCCGTAGAGCACGAGGTTGACCGACACCGCGGCACCGATGGTCGCGCGCGACCAGCCGAATTCCTCGTGCAACGGGTCGATCAGCACGCTCGGCGCGGCGCGGAAACCGGCTGCGGCCAGCAGGGCGATGAACGCGGCCGCGGCCACGAACCAGGCTCGGTGGACGCGGGGCGCGGTGCGGGTCTGGGTGGTCACGAGTGATGAGTCTGATTCGTCTTCGCCGCCCCGGACAGTGGCCTGAAGGACACCGGTCGAAAGGATCGGGCCACGAGTACTCTTCCCGCCATGCGCTGCCGACGATTCCTGCCGGCGCTGCTGCTCCTCGGGCTCATCGGCGGGTGCACAGCGCCCTCGCTGCCCCCGGCCGGCGACCTGCTCGGCGAGGCCGGCACGAACTTCGCCGGCGTGCGGAGCCTGCACTTCTCCGTGGTCGTGAACGGTGTGCTGCCCGGCCTGCCGCTGAGCACCGCCGAAGGCGACGCGAGCCTCGACGGCGGCGGTCACGCGGTGGGCAACGCCGAGCTGGCCGACGCGACGAGTGACCGGAAGTTCTCCTTCGTCCTCGACGGCACCCACGCCACCACCCGCGACAGCTCCGGCAAGACCTGGTCGGGTCCGGCGACGTTCACCGTCGGTGACTTCCTCGGTCCCGACGGCGGCCTCGCGCGGCTGCTCGACGGGCTCGGCGAGCCCCGGACGGAGACGCGCGAGCCCGTGCACGGCCTCGACACCTACCGCGTCGGCGGCACGCTGCCCGCGAAGGTGGCCACGAGCCTGGTCCCCCAGATTCACTCGGACGTGCAAGTGAAGGTGTGGGTCACCGCCGCCGAACCGCGGCGGTTCACCCGGCTCTGGCTACAGGTGCCGCCGGCGACGGAGAAGGACAGCCCGGTGATGTACGAGGTCGAGTTCTCCAGCGAAAACCAGGCTATCCCCACACCGCTGGGTCAATTGCCCGCGCAGCGCGTCCCGTCGGCCGGCACCGTGCCGTCCACGAGGTAGGCGATCCCCGCCTTGTCCACGCACGCGTTGCCCTGCAGGAACGCCGTGTGCTGCGTGCCCTCGAAGGTGAGCAACGCGCCCTTCAGCGCCTTCGCGAGGTTCACCCCCGCCTGGTACGGCGTGGCCGGGTCGTTGGTCGTCGAGATCGTGAGCGTCTTCGGGAGGCCCTCGACCTTCGGCTCGTGCGGCTGCGAGGTGTTCGGCACGGGCCAGAACGCGCACGCGTCGCGCGCCGAGCTGGCCGGGCGGCCGTCGTCGAGGAACGGCGCCACCTGCTCGTACTTCTGCTGCGCCTCGAGGATCACCTTCGGGTCCGTCACGCGCGGGTCGTCGACGCAGCGGATGGCGGTGAAGGCGTCCTGCGTGGTGCCGTAGCGCCCGTCGGGGCCGCGCTCGTTGTAGATGTCAGTGAGCTTCTCGAGCGTGGCGCCGCGCTGGTTGCGCAGTTCGTTGAGGCCGGTGTTGAGGTACTCCCAGAGGTTCTGCTGGTAGAGCGCCTGGATGGCGCCAGTGGTGGCGTCCTCGTACGACAGCTTGCGGCCGTCGCCCACCGGCACCGGGAAGTCGATCAGCGGCCGGGTGAGGTCCTGGAACGCCTTGGTCGCCCCGGCCGGGTCCTTGCCGAGCGCGCAGTCCTGCTGAGCGGCACACCACTTCGCGAACTCGCCGAACGCGACGCCGAAGCCCTGGCCCTGCGCGACGAGCGACTCCTCCGCGTCCTGCGTCGGGTCGACGGCGCCGTCGAGCACGAGCGCGCGGACGTTGCGCGGGAAGTCCTCGGCGTACGTCGAGCCGAGGAGGGTGCCGTACGAATAGCCCAGGTAGGTGAGCTTTTCGTCGCCGAGCACGGACCGCAGCACGTCGAGGTCCTTGGCGACGTCGCGGGTGCCGGCGTTTTCGAGCATGTCGTCGCCGAGTTTCGTGCGCTGGGCGCACTTCGCGGCGAAGTCCTTCTCCTGCGTCTCCTGCTTGGTCACGCCCGCGGGCGTGCCGTCGGTTTCGCTGTCGTCGGCCCGGTCGGCGTCGCGCTCGGCGTCGGTGAGGCAGCGGATCTGCGGTTCACTCGCGCCGATGCCGCGCGGGTCGAAGCCGACGAGGTCGAAGCGCTTGCCGAGGTCGTTGTTCTTGACCTGGTCGATCAGCCCGGCCGCGGCGACCATGCCGGACGCGCCGGGGCCGCCCGGGTTGACCACGAGTGAGCCGATGCGGTCGTCCGGTTCGCTCGCTTTGTGCCGCAGCACGCCGAGCGTGACGGTCTGTCCGTCCGGTTTGTCGTAGTCCAAGGGCACGGTGAGCCGGGCGCACTGGATCCCGGACGCGCGGAAGGCGGACTGCGCATCGTCCGAGGTCGCGTAGGGTGCGCAGTCGGCCCAGTTCATGCTCTGGCCGTAGAAGCGCTCCAGCCCCGCGGGTACCGGGCCCACGGGCGGGTGCGACTCGGTGGTCGGCGCGAGCGCGACCTGACCGGTATTGGACGTGCACGCGGCTAGCGTGCCGCCGAGCAGCACGGCCGCCGCGAGAGTGGCGATCCGGTGGGCACGAGACCTGGCGCTGGCATGGGAAGGCACGGTTGGATCGTGCCATCCGGCGGCGGAACTCCGACGCACCACCGGGGCGTTGGGTAAGTCGGACAGAGCAGCGGCGGCCGGAGAACACGAGCAAGATGACGGGAGACCAGGGGTGGCACTGATCAGCCGGGTGGGCAAGCGGCTCCGCCGGATCATCCAGCGGCCGGGCAGCGTCGAGCTGACCCGCTACGAAGCGCTGCTGCCCGCAGTCGCGAAGCTCGAACCGGAGCTCGAAAAGCTCTCGGACGCCGAGCTCACCGAACGCGCCGAGAAGCTGCGTGAAGACCTCGGCGGCGCCAAGGCGTTCAACGACGACCAGCTGGTGGAAACCTGCGCCCTCGGCCGTGAGGCCGCGCGGCGCGCGCTCGGCGAGCGCGCGTTCGACGTGCAGGTTCTCGGCACGATGGGCCTGCTCACCGGGCACGTGGTGCAGATGGAGACCGGTGAGGGCAAGACGCTCGCCGGCGCGCTGGCCGCCGCGGGGTACGCGCTGCGCGGCAGCCGCGTGCACGTCGTCACCGTCAACGACTACCTCGCCCGTCGCGACGCCGAGTGGATGAAACCCGTCTACGACCTGCTCGCGGTCACCGTCGGCTGGGTCGAGCCGGCGCACACGCGCGACGAGCGCAAGGACGCCTACGGCAAGCAGGTCACCTACGGCGCCGTGGCCGAGATCGGCTTCGACGTGCTGCGCGACCGGCTCGTGACCAACGTCGACGACCTGGTGCAGCCCGCGCCCGAGGTGGCGATCGTCGACGAAGCCGACTCCGTGCTGGTCGACGAGGCCCGCGTGCCGCTCGTGATGGCCGGCTCGATCGACCACAACGACGCCGACGAAGAGGTCGCCACGGTCGTGCGGCGGCTGCGGCTGGGCCTGCACTACGAGACCGACACCGACGGCCGCAACGCGTGGCTCACCACCGCCGGCGCGTCCGTGGTGGAGAAGTCGCTCGGCGGCATCGACCTCTACGGCGACTCGGGCTCCGACCGCCTGGCCGCCGTCAACGTCGCGCTGCACGCCCACGCGCTGCTCACCCGCGACGTCGATTACCTCGTGCGCGACGGCAAGGTGCAGCTCATCAACGCCGCCCGCGGCCGCGTCGCCGAGCTGCAGCGCTGGCCGGACGGCCTGCAGGCCGCCGTCGAGGCGAAGGAGCAGGTGGCGGCCACCGACCGCGGCGAGATCCTCGACTCGATCACCGTGCAGGCGCTGCTCGCGCGCTACCCCTCGGTGGCCGGCATGACCGGTACGGCCGTGGCCGTGGCCGAGCAGCTGCGCGAGTTCTACCGCCTCGAGGTCGCGGTGATCCCGCCGAACACGCCCAACGTCCGCGAGGACCAGGCGGACCGGATCTTCGGGTCGCCGTCGCAGAAGCTGCGCGCGATCGAGGAGGAGATCCGCAAGGTCCACGAGACCGGGCAGCCGATCCTCGTGGGCACGCAGGACGTGGCCGAGTCCGAGGAGCTGGCCGACAAGCTCGCGAAGGTCGACCTGCCGTGCGTGGTGCTCAACGCGCGCAACGACGCCGAAGAGGCCGCGATCATCGCCGAGGCCGGCAAGAAGGGCGCGGTCACCGTGTCCACGCAGATGGCCGGCCGCGGTACCGACATCCGCCTCGGCGGTACCGACGGCGCGGGCCGCGAGGAGGTCGCCGAGCTGGGCGGCCTGCACGTGATCGGCACCGCGCGGTACCCGTCGAGCCGGCTCGACGGCCAGCTGCGCGGCCGCTCCGGTCGCCAGGGAGACCCGGGCAGCGCGATCTTCTTCGCGAGCCTCAACGACGACCTCGTGCTCTCCAACGCGCCCGACATCCCCGAGGGCATCGACGCCGACACCGAAACGGGTGAAATCACCGACCCCGCGGCGCTGCGTCAGATCAACCACGCCCAGCGCGTGGCCGAAGGCGTCGATCTCGAGATCCACCGCAACACCTGGCGCTACACCCGGCTGATCGAGCGGCAGCGCACCGAGCTGCTGGAACACCGCGACAAGGTGCTGCGCACGGCGTTCGCGGCCGAGGAGCTGGAGAAGGCGCAGCCGGAGAAGTTCGGCGAGCTGAAGGAGAAGCTCGACGACACCGAACGGCTCGAGCAGATCTGCCGCGAGGTCGTGCTGTTCCACCTCGACCAGCTCTGGTCGGATCACCTCGCGTACCTGACCGACGTGCGCGAGAGCATCCACCTGCGCGCGCTGGCCCGCGAGACGCCGCTCGACGAGTTCCACCGCGCGGCGATCCCGGAGTTCCACAAGATCATCCCGGAGTCGGCGGCGCGGGCGTCGAAGACGCTCGAGGAAGCCGAGATCACCGACGACGGTCTCGACCTCGCCGACGCCGGCGTGCGGCGGGCCAACACGACGTGGACCTACCTGGTGCACGACAACCCGTTCGACTCCGACTTCGAGCAGACGGTGAAGAAGGTCCGCAGCATGATGCGGATGAAGAAGTCCTGACCCGGTAGCACCCGAAAGCCCGGTCACCCACGGCGGTGGCCGGGCTTTCGTTTGGGCCACGCCCCTGGGCTCCGGCCAGGCCGGGCTGTGCAGATTCGCCCACATTCCCTCGGTCCCGGGTGCGCCGACGTATCAGAATGGCCGCATGCCGCAGCTGCGCATCGCCTTGGCCCAGGTCAACCCCACCGTCGGCGACCTGGAGGGCAACACCGCGCGAGCGGTCGAGTGGACCCGCCGCGCCGCCGGGGCCGGGGCCCACGTGGTGGTGTTCCCGGAGATGTCGCTGACCGGCTACCCCGTGGAGGACCTGGCCTTCCGGACCACGTTCGCGCATGCGTCCCGCGCCGCGCTCGAGGAGCTGGCCCGCCTGCTGGACCACGCGGGGTACGGCGAAGTGCTCGCGTACGTCGGGTACCTCGACCACGATGAGGCCGGCCCGCGCAACGCGGCCGCCGCGCTGTTCCGCGGTGAGGTCGTGGCGAATCAGTACAAGCACCACCTGCCCAACTACGGCGTGTTCGACGAGCAGCGCTACTTCAAGCCGGGCTCTCGGCTGGAGGTCGTGCGGCTGCACGGCGTCGACATCGGCATGGTGATCTGCGAGGACCTCTGGCAGGACGGCGGCCCGATCGCGGCGCTCGGCAAGGCGGGCGTCGACCTGGTCGTGGCGCCCAACGCTTCGCCGTACGAGCGGTCGAAGGACGAGCAGCGGCTGCCGCTGGTGGCCCGGCGCGCGGCCGAGGTGGGCGCGCCACTCGTGTACACGAACCAGGTCGGCGGGCAGGACGACCTCGTGTTCGACGGCGACTCGCTCGTGGTGGGCGCCGACGGGACGCTGCTGGCGCGGGCACCGCAGTTCGTCGAACACCTGCTGGTGCTGGATCTCGACCTGGCCCCGGGTGGCCACGCCGGCGACGGTGACCTCGCGGGCCTGCACGTTCGCCGGCGCGTGCTGAGTGGCGAGCCGCTGCCCGCGTACGCGTCGCCGACCGAGCCGGTGGTGAGCGAACCGCTGTCGGACGAGGCGGAGGTGTGGTCGGCGCTCGTGGTGGGGCTGCGCGACTACGTGCGCAAGAACGGCTTCTCGTCGGTGATCTTCGGGTTCTCCGGTGGCATCGACTCCGCGGTGTGCGCGGCGCTGGCGGCCGACGCGCTCGGCGGCGACAACGTGTACGGCGTCTCGATGCCGTCGGAGTACTCGTCTTCGCACTCCAAGGACGACGCAGCCGACCTGGCCGGGCGCATCGGCGCGCACTACCGGGTGGAACCGATCGCGGGCCTCGTGAAGTCCTATGTCGACCAGCTGACGCTGACCGGGCTGGCGGAGGAGAACATCCAGGCCCGCGTGCGCGGCATGCTCCTCATGTCACTGTCCAACCTGGACGGTCACCTCGTGCTCGCCACGGGCAACAAGACCGAGCTGGCCGTGGGCTACTCCACGATCTACGGCGACGCGGTGGGTGGGTTCGCGCCGATCAAGGACGTGTTCAAAACGCACGTGTGGCGGCTCGCGCGGTGGCGCAACGACGAAGCGGCGCGCCGGGGCGAAACCCCGCCGATTCCGGAGAACTCGATCACCAAACCGCCCTCGGCCGAGCTGGCACCCGGACAGGTGGACACCGATTCGCTGCCGGACTACGCGCTGCTCGACGACATCCTCGACGACTACGTGGAGGGCGACCGCGGCTACGCCGACCTCGTGGCCGCCGGGTTCGAGCCGGAGACGATCGATCGCGTGGTGCGGATGGTCGACCGCGCGGAGTACAAGCGCCGCCAGTACCCACCAGGCACGAAGATCACCTTCAAGGCCTTCGGCCGCGACCGGCGGCTGCCGATCACGAACGCTTGGCGCGAGCGGAAAGCCTAGAAAACCGCGCCTAGAACAACGTCGGCTCGTCGGGCAGCGCGCCCTCGATCACGAGCATCCGCCGCTTGGTCTCGACGCCGCCCGGAGCCGAGAAGCCGCCGTGCTTGCCGCCGGCCGCGAGGACGCGGTGGCAGGGCACGATGATCGGGAACGGGTTGGCCCCCATGGCCTGCCCGACGGCTTGCGCCGCGCCCGGGAGGCCGAGCTCGTGGGCCAGGTCGCCGTACGTTCTGGTCCTGCCGGGTGGGATGCGCAGTGCCGCTTCGTAGGCCCGGCGGTTGAACTCCGGGACGCCGGCGAAGTCCAGCGGCAGGCCGGACAGGTCGGGGTGGCCACCGGACAACAGCTCGGTGATCCGTTCGACGGCGATCTGGATTTCCGGCGGCGGCGCGCCTTCCTCGGCGTCGGGGAACCGCCGGGCCAGGAAGGCGCGGGTACTCGCGGGCGAGCCGCCCGGGAGCGCGGTGCCGATGATGGTCCCTTCGCGCCAGGCCAGCCCACACGCGCCCAGCGGCGTGTCGAAAACGGTGTATCCGGACGTCATCGGCCCAGGGTACGAGCTACCTCCGACAAAACTCAGCGAACGGGACGCGAGGCGAAGCGCGGCAAGGGCCGATTGACGAGGTACGCGACGCCCGCGCCCATCAGCACGGCCCGCACCGCGAGCTGCACCCGGCTGAACACCCCCACCAGGTGCCCCGGCCCGAGCAGCGACGCGACGAGGACCAGCAGCCACGTGAGGAGCACCAGCGCGAACCCCGCCATCGCCCACTCGCGCCACGGTGGTGGCCACCAGAACACGAGGCTGAACGAGCCCCCGGCGAACGCGAGGTTCTCCAGCAGCTGCGCGGCGATCGTGCCCGGCACCAGTGCGTCGACGATCAGGACGAGACCGAAGAGCGCGAGCGTGATCGCGGCGGCCCGGCTGCTCCAGTGCACCGGCACCAGCCGCAACAGCGGCGGGCAGGCCAGCACGAACGCGAAGCCCGCGATCCCCGTGGTGATCCGGAACAGTGGCATCGCCCGCAGCAGCGCCTCGACGGTCTGTTGCGTCGGCGAGACGCCGGTGGGCAGGAAGAATTCGAGCAGCCAGGCGGAATAGACCACCACCCCGAGCCCGACCAGGGCGACCGCGGCGAGTCGCGCAGTACGCACGAGCACACCCTAAGCGAAGTCGTGCGACGTTGCGCGTCCAGGTGTCACATTTTCCTTGGTCGCAACGTTGCTCAGGCCGGCGGGCGCACGAAGGGGAACAGCACCGTCTGCCGGATCGACGCGCCGCTGAGCATCATCAGCAGCCGGTCGACGCCGAGCCCGAGCCCACCGGTCGGTGGCATGCCGTGTTCGAGTGCGAGCAGGAAGTCCTCGTCGAGCTCCATCGCCTCGACGTCACCACTCGCGGCGCGCAGCGACTGGGCTTCGAGGCGACGGCGCTGTTCGATCGGGTCCGTGAGCTCGGTGTACGCCGTGCCGACCTCCGAGCCGAACGCGATGAGGTCCCAGCGCTCGGCCAGCAACGGGTCCCGGCGGTGCCGGCGGGTCAGTGGCGAGACGTCCGTGGGGTAGTCGGTGTAGAAGGTCGGCAGCACGGTCGAGCCCTCCACGAGGTGTTCGTGGGCCTTCAGCACCAGGTCGCCGTGGCCGGCGTCGTCGGCCACCGGCACACCGGCGGCGACGCAGAGCCGCCGCAGCTGGGCCACGGACGTGCCCGAGTCAATCTGCTCGCCGAGTGCCGCCGACACGGCCTCGTGCACCGGGATCACCGGCCAGTCTCCGGAAATGTCGTACTCGGTCAGCCGGCCGTCTGCGTCGAGACGGCGCACGACCTGCGTGCCGAACGCCGCCTCGGCCGCGTGCTGCACCAGCTCGCGCGTGAGGTCGCGCATCGAGTTGTAGTCGGCGTAGGCCTGGTACGCCTCCAGCATCGTGAACTCGGGGTTGTGCGTGGCGTCGACGCCTTCGTTGCGGAAGTTGCGGTTCAGCTCGAACACGCGCTCCACACCCGCGACGCACAGGCGCTTGAGGTAGAGCTCGGGCGCGATGCGCAGGTACATCCGCATGTCGTAGGCGTTGATGTGCGTGACGAACGGGCGGGCATTGGCTCCACCGTGGACGGTCTGCAGCATCGGCGTCTCGACTTCGAGGTAGTCGCCCTGGTGCAGCCGTTCGCGCACCGCACGCACCACGGTGGAGCGCAGCCGCAGCAGGTGCGCCGACTCCGGGTTCACGGCCAGGTCGAGGTAGCGCTGGCGCACGCGCGTCTCGGGGTCGGTGAGGCCCTTTCGCTTGTCCGGCAACGGGTGCAGGCACTTCGCCGTGACCGTCCACTCGTCCACGAGCACCGAGAGCTCACCGCGGCGCGAGGTCACGATCTCGCCGCTCACCCCCACGTGGTCACCGAGGTCCACGCCGGTGCGCCAGCCCGTGAGGTCGAGCACCGACGCGTCGAGCATCAGCTGGAGCTCGCCCGAGAAGTCCTTGATGCGCGCGAAACAGAGACCACCGAGCGTGCGCAGCGCGAGCACGCGCCCGGCCACGCGCACGCGGTGTCCGGTGCACGAACCGGCCGGCAGCTCCGCGAACTTGTGCACGACGTCGCCCAGCAGGTCTTCGCGACGGAACCCGACGGGATACGGGTCCACGCCGAGATCGCGCAGTTTGTCCAGCTTCGCAACGCGCACCCGCACCTGCTCCGGACGGCGCGTGGCCTTCGGGGCCACGCGTGCGGCACCTTCTTCGATGCGCCGGACCTCGGCCACGAACTCGTCGCTCACCGTCTCGTGGCGCAGCACCCGCGAGCGCCCGGTGGGCACGAAACCCTCCAGCGCACCGGCGACGATGCTCACCCGTGGCAATCGCCGTGCCGAGGAGTAGCAGAGGAACCTCGGTTCCCAGTCCGGCCCGTACTTCGCGTTCGAGCGGTACAGCGACTCCAGCTGGAAGAACCGCGACGCCAGCCCGAGCACCGAGCGCCACGCGCGCAGCACCGGACCCGCGCCGATGCGCTCGCCCTCGGCGAACACCGCGCGGAACATGGCGAAGTTGAGCGAGATCCGTTGCGCGCCCAGGTGCTGGGCGGCGGCCACGAGCTCGGCGACCATGAACTCGTTGAGCCCGTTTTCCGCGTCGCGGTCCCGCCGCATCAGGTCGAGCGAAAGGCCACGCCGGCCCCACGGCACGAAGGACAGCAGGCCGCGCAACCGGCCTTCGCCGTCGTACGCCTCGACCATCACGCTGCGGGCATCGCTCGCGTCGCCGAGCCGGCCCAGCGCCATCGAGAAGCCGCGCTCGGACTCCGCACCCCGCCACAGCTGCGCCCGCGTGAGCAGCTCCTGCATCTCGTCTTCGGGGATCTCGCCGTGGCGGCGCACGCGGGCGGTGTAACCGGCGCGTTCGATCCGCTTCACCGCCTGGCGCACGGACTTGCGCTCGGGCCCGGCGAGGGAGAACTCGCGGACGTCGAGCACTGCTTCGTCGCCGATCTCCAGCGCGCGCAGGCCCGCGGCCGCGTACACCCTGGCGCCGCGCTCGCTCGCGCCCAGCACGCCCGGAATCCAGCCGTACGAACGGGTTTCGTCGAGCCACGCCCGCACCGCGTCGGGCCACGCGTCGGGGTCGCCGATCGGGTCGGCGCTGGCGACGCTCGTGCCGCCGAGTACCCGGTAGGTCACCGCCGCGCGGCCGCTGGGCGCGAAGACCACGCTCTTGTCGCGGCGGGTGGCGAAGTAGCCGAGCGAGTCGTCGTCGCCGAACTCGGCGAGCAGGCCGCGCAGCTGCAGCTCTTCGTCGTCGGTGCGCCGGCGGCGGTGGCGCACGCCGCGGAAGAGCGTGTACAGCGCGCCAGTGGCCACGAACGTCGCGCCGAGGTCGAGCACCGCGTCGATCCACGCGGGCCCCTCACCGACGCCGATCTTGCGCAACTGCAGGTTCTCGCCGGTGGCGTGGTTGACCACCCAGACGAGCCGTTCCCACGAGTCGCCGAGCGTGCCGGGGAACGCTTCCGTGAGCGCCCACCCGATCGCGACCACCACGAGCAGCCCACCGAACAGCACGGCCAGCCCGTCGCGCCACGCACCGGGCGCGAGCCGGGCCGGAAACGCCGGGCGCAGGTCCAGCAGCAGCCAGATCAGCAGCAGTGAAATCCCGTCGGCGATCGTCAGGAACCCGACCTGCATCGGGATGTGCCGGATCTGGCGCGGGCCGAGTTCGAGCAGGTGCGGCGCCCACAGCAGCACCGCCTGGAACGCCAGCGTCATCACCAGGCCACCGGCCTGGAACAGCAGCAGCGTGTAGAGCGCGGCTTTCTTGCGCCGGCGCAGGGCCGCGCCGAGAACCACGAGCAGCAGCACGATCACGAGGCTCGCGCTGGTCGGCACGCTCAGCGCGGAGAACGCCATGTCGATGCCGCCCAGCAGGTGTCCGTGGGCTCCCCCGGCGATGAGCAGGACCACGGAGAACACGGCGGCCAGCTGCACCACGGTCGCGACGATGCCGCCCGCCCGCGCCTTCCAGGCGGGGATGCGCCTGCGCGCGTTCGCCGGTGTTCCCATCGGTGTCTTCTCCACGTGCTCTTGGGGTTCTGCCAGCTTGGACGTCAGTGAACCGTGGTCGGTTGTGCCAGGTCATCACTCTGCGGGCTGAGGCAGGGGTCATCCTCCCGGGCGTGTGAAGCTCATCGCACGACCTTGGGACCGCCGGGCGGGCGTGTCAGGCTTTGTCGTGTTCTGACTCCACGACCCGGGGACCTCGGCGAGGCCTCGAGGGAAGGACGGTCGACGACGATGTCTGCCAACCCGAACGGATCCGACGAGGTGGCCGCCCCGTACGGGACCGGCGCCGCGCCCGCACCCCCGGCGGCGGCGACCGGGCGCAAGGTACGCGTGCACCACCTGCGTGAGCTCAAGGAGCGCGGCGAGCCGTGGCCGATGCTCACCGCCTACGACATGTACACCGCCCAGATCTTCGACGAGGCCGGCATCCCCGTGCTGCTCGTCGGCGACTCCGCGGCCAACAACGTGTTCGGCTACGACACTTCGCTGCCGGTGACGGTCGACGAGCTGCTCCCCCTGGTCCGCGCCGTGACGCGATCGGTGAAGCGGGCCCTGGTGGTGGCGGACCTGCCGTTCGGCTCCTACCAGCTCTCGCCCGAGCAGGCCCTGGCCACGTCGGTGCGGTTCATGAAGGAGGGCCGCGCGCACGCCGTGAAGCTGGAAGGTGGGCGCCGGTTCGCCGCGCACGTCGAAGCGCTCACGTCGGCCGGCATCCCCGTGATGGGGCACATCGGCTTCACCCCGCAGAGTGAACACAACCTCGGCGGCTACCGGGTGCAGGGGCGCGGCGAAGCGGCGGACGTGCTGCTCGCCGACGCGCTGGCCCTGCAGGAAGCCGGGGCGTTCGCGGTGGTGATGGAGATGGTGCCGGCCGAAGCCGCGAAGCGCGTGACGCACGAGCTGAAGATCCCGACCGTCGGCATCGGCGCCGGGCCCGACTGCGACGCGCAGGTGCTGGTGTGGCAGGACATGGCCGGGTTGCGGCGCGGCAAGGCGCCGCGGTTCGTGAAGCGCTACGCCGAGCTCGCCGACGTGCTGCAGGGCGCGGCTTCGGCGTTCGCCGAGGACGTGCGCCGAGGCGAGTTCCCGGCGCCGGAGCACACGTTCCACTGAGCTTCCCCCGGCTGGGCTGATCACGGCCCGGGGCTCACCGGCGGCGAAACCGCTCGGCGAGCTCCGGGTCGTTCTGCCACCACAGGCCACTGGTGGGTGCCTCGCCGGATTCCGCTTCCTCGTCGAGGCGTTCGTCGACCTGCTTCGCGCGCTTCTCGTCGTCTCGGACCCAGCGGACGAACAGCGCGCCGACGAACGGCAGGCCCGCCACGTCGCCGCCGATCCACAGCACGCCGGCGCCGATGATCTGGTCGGTGCGCGGGTCCGGGCCCCAGCCGGGGTGCGCGGTGGCGTAGTGCGCGGGCGCGAGCAGCGGGCCGAGCCACAGCACGAGGCCGAGCGCGCCGTCGAACACGACCTCGGTGAACGAGATCCACATTGACACCAGGTGCGAACCGCCGCGCGGGGTCGGATCGAGCCCGACCCGACTGTAGAAGTAGAGGAACCCCGCAATCACGACCAGCAGGCGCACGAGGCCGCCGAGCACCGCGTTCTCCAGCGCCAGTTCGTAGAGCGGCGTGAGGTAGATGACCAGGAACGGCGCGATCAGCACCACCGTGACGGTGAGCGGGAACGTGAGGAACTTGGCGAAGGGGCTGCGGCCGTGGTGGCGCAACCACGCCGCGAGCCGCGGCTGCGCCGTGCGCATGAGGAGCGTGATCGGTGCGCCGAGGGCGAGCAGCAGGGGCGTGACCATGAGCAGCACCGTGTTCTGCGTCGCCCGGACCCAGAACAGCGTGGTGTCGTAGGTGCCGAGGAACGAGCACGTGACGAGGACGATCGCCGCGAGCCCGGCCAGGAATGCCGCGGTGCGCCCGGGGGCCCAGCTCTCCTGCCGCCGGGCGGCGCCCAGGTAGGCCACGCCGAGGACGAGCACGACGAGCAGGGCCGGGACGTCGAGCGTCCAGGCCGTGAAGATCGTGGAGCCGGTGAGCGGGGTTTCGATACCGCCAGTGTCCCCTTCCGGAATTCGGCCGGGGACACCGCCCTCACAAACTGAAGACGAGCAGGCTGCCGATTCCGGCGACGACGCAGTAGACGGCGAACGGCGTCAAGGTACGCGTTTCGAAGTATTTCGTGAGGAAACGGACAGAAATGTAAGAGGCAACACCCGCCACCAGGCTGCCGGCGAGTGCCGGGCCGAGCGATGCGCTGTTCTCCGGCGTGAAGAGCGAAGGAAGCTTCAGCACGCCCGCCGCGAGGATCACCGGGGTGGCGAGCAGCCACGCAAAACGCGCCGAATCCTGGTGGCCGAGGCCGCGGCGCAGGCCCGCGACCATCGTGATGCCGGAGCGGCTGATGCCCGGCAGGAGCGCGAGGATCTGGGCCGAGCCGATGAGCACGGCCTCCTTCACGCTGAGCTTGGACAAGCGCGCGTCGGTGGCTTCCTCGACCGTGACGGCCCGCATCACGAGGGTGTCCTCAGCGCTGAAGTCGACGGTGTCTTCCGTTGTCCTGCTTGAGATCCCGGTCTTCGGTGCGGCTCGCGAGAAGCGCTCTGCCGCGTACAGCACACCGCCGTTGAGGATGAGGAAGATCGCCGACGGCACGGGCTTGCCGAGGAAGTCGCGCAGCAGGCTTTCGAGCAGCAGGCCGGCGATGCCGACCGGGATCGTCGCGAGGATCAGCAGCCACGCGAGGCGCTGGTCGGCCGTGCGCACTTCGCGGTGGCGGATCGAGGAGATCAGGCCGCCGATGATGCGCACCCAGTCGCGCCAGAAGAACAGCACGAGAGCCAGCGCCGTGGCCACGTGCATCGCCACGAGCACCGCGAGATAAGGCGAATCCTCACCGATGCTCAGATCACGCTGCCACGACCCGCCGATCACCGCGGGCAACAGGATGCTGTGCCCGAGGCTGGACACCGGAAACAATTCCGACACACCTTGCAGCGCGCCGACGACGATCGACTCGACATACGTGACCGCGGACATTTCTCGAGCCCTTTCTCGCGTCGGTTCGGCAGTTCCCCGGGCAAGCTACCCACCACCGGGTAAACGCGGGGCAAGGGGGCGAAAAAACCTGATCGTCGAAGCTGTGCTTGTTCACATCCATGAACGCGAATCATGTCCTTGACTGGTGTTCGGTTGGTGGCTTAGCGTGGTCTCCACCACGAAGGAGTGAACCTCAGCGAGGAGGACGCGATGCCGGAAGCGGCCGGAGCTTTCCCCGCGACCCCTCGCTCGAGATCCGCGCCACAGTGAAGGAAATCGCCGACGCCGCCCCCACCTCGGGCCGCCGAAGCGACACGGACGGGGGCCCGCTCAGCCCGGCGGCGGGGGCGGGCCTCCACCTTCTCCCCGACCACTGAGCCCGCCACCCGGACGGCTCGCGGCCTTTTGGCTGAACGTCGCGGGGAAGGTCGCCCAGCCCACGCGCCGCGGCCGCGGATCCGGCAGAGTGATCGGCATGGACGACGACCTCTACCCGCCGCTGCAGCCGACGGCCGACGGGATGCTCGAGGTCGGTGACGGACACCGGATCTACTGCCAGGAGGCGGGAAATCCGCACGGCAAGCCGGTGGTCGTGCTGCACGGTGGCCCCGGCAGCGGGATCGCCCCCATGGCACGCAGGCACTTCGACCCCGCCGCGTACCGGATCATCCTCTTCGACCAGCGCGGCGCCGGGCGCAGCACACCGCACGCCGGTGTCCCGGACGCGGACCTGAGCACGAACACGTTGTGGCACCTCGTCGCAGACATGGAGCTGCTGCGCGAGCGGCTGAACATCCGGCGCTGGCAGGTGTTCGGCGGTTCGTGGGGCTCGACGCTCGCGCTCGCGTACGCGCAGACTTACCCCGACCAGGTGACAGAACTGGTGCTGCGCGGCATCTTCACGGCGCGCCGGCGCGAACTCGACTGGCTCTACCGCGGCGGTGCGGCGAACCTCTTCCCGGCCGAGTGGGAGGACTTCCTCGCCCCGCTGCCCGCCGAGCACCACGCCGACCCGCTCGCCGGGTATGCCGAACTCCTGGCCTCCGACGACCGCGGGGTGCGTGAGCGCGCCGCGATCGCCTGGAGCGTCTGGGAAGGCGCGACGGTGGCGTTGCTGCCGCAGGAGGCGTTCCTGAACCGCTACGCCGACCCGTCGTTCGCGTTGACCTTCGCGCGCTTGGCCGTGCACTACTTCAGCCACGACTCCTGGCTGGAGGACGAGCAGCTGATCCGCGACGCCGGCAAGCTCGCCGGCGTGCCGGGCATCCTCGTGCAGGGCCGCTACGACGCCGTCTGCCCACCGATCACGGCCTACGAGCTGCACCGCGCGTGGCCCGGCTCGGTTCTGCGCATCACGGAAGGCGCCGGGCACGCCGTGAACGACCCGGGTGTGCTGGCAGCACTGCGGCAGGCGACCGACGAGTTCCGCTAGACCTTCAGCAACAGCCGGAAGAGCCCTTCCAACGTCTGCCTCAGCTCGGCCTCGTCGGCCGCGTTCAGCGCGGTGCTGCCCACGACCTTGCGCATCAGCCAGAAGCCCGCGATGAGCGACAGGGCCACGGCCGCGCGATCCGTGCCGCGCACTGCCGGGACGACCTCGAGGATGTGGGCTTCGACGTGGTTTTCGATGCCGGCTCGCAGGATTTCGGCCGCGCGGGGGTTGGGCGCCGAGCGGAGCATCAGCAGGAACGGGTCGAGGTTGTCGGCCGACGGCGCCGTGCGGGAGACCAGTGATGCGGCGACGTCGCGCGCGAGCGTGGCCGGGTCGCCGGTCAGGACCGTCCGCTCGGTCATGGCGACCTCCACGACCTCGGCGAACAAGCCTTCCTTCGAGCCGAAGTAGCGGTTCACGAGCATGGCGGTGACACCAGCGGCCTGCGCGATCTCCCGCACACCGACGCCGTCGTAGCCGAAGCGCGTGAACGCCTCGACGCCCGCGCGCAGGATGGCTTCGCGGGTGGCGGCGGCGTCACGGCGTCGTGGTGCGGTCATGTATACGAGTGTAGACTAGAATTAAATCTACACCTGTATACATCAAGGAGTACCTCATGGACCTGCAGTTGACCGGCCGTCGTGCACTCGTCACCGGCTCCAGTTCCGGTCTCGGCGAGGCGATCGCGCGGCTGCTGGCGGAGGAAGGCGCCGACGTCGTGGTGCACGGCCGCGACGAAGGCCGGACGAACGCGGTGGCCGAGAAGATCGGCGCAGAGGCCGTCGCGATCGGCGACCTCGCTACCGACGAAGGCGCGCAGCGGGTGGCGGAGCAGGCCGGTGAGGTCGACATCCTCGTGAACAACGCCGGCGCCTACGAGCACCGCGGCTGGGCCGACGCGACGCCGACGGAGTGGGCCAGGACGTACGAGGTCAACGTGGTCTCGGGCGTCCGCATGATCCGCCACCTGGTGCCCGGCATGCGCGAGCGCGGCTGGGGCCGCGTGATCCAGATCGGCGGCGGCCTCTCGGGCCAGCCGACGGAGATCCTCCCCCAGTACACCGCCACGCTCGCAGCGCGGCACAACCTCGCGGTTTCCCTTGCGCGGGAACTGAAGGACACCGGCGTGACGTCCAATGTGATCGCCCCGGGTGCGATCCTCGTCGACGCCGTGCAGCGCTACCTCACCGACCTCGCCCCGGCGCACGGGTGGGGCGAGGACTGGGAAACCATCGAACGCAACGCTGCGCGCACTTTCGTGCCCAACGACGTCGGCCGTTTCGGGCGTCCGGAGGAGATCGCGGGCGCCGTGGCGTACCTGGCGAGCCCGTACGCCGACTACGTCAGCGGTGCGACCCTCCGGGTGGACGGCGGCACCATCCGAAACGTGGCCTAGATCCGGCCACCCGAAGAGCTGTCGCCGCCGGAGAGCTTCTGCGCGAAGTACACCGGCACCGTCGAGACGATGATCAGCACCGCCGCCACCACGTTGACCACCGGGGCCTGGTTGGGGCGGAACAGGTTGTTGTAGATCCAGATCGGTAGGGTCTCCATGCCGGTGCCGAGGGTGAACGTGGTCACGATGATCTCGTCGAACGACAGCGCGAACGCCAGCAGCCCACCCGCCAGCAGCGCCGAGCGCAGCATCGGGAACGTGACCAGCCGGAAGGTCGTCATGCCGTCGGCGCCGAGGTCCATCGACGCCTCTTCGAGGTTGCCGCCCATGCGCCGCAGGCGGGCCACCACGTTGTTGAACACCACGACGATGCAGAAGGTCGCGTGGGCGATGATCGCCGTGAGCAGTCCGAGGTCGATGCCGAGGATGGTGCGGAACGCGTTGTTCAGTGCGATCCCGGTGACGATGCCGGGCAGCGCGATGGGCAGCACGACCAGCAACGACAGCGAGTTGCGGCCGAAGAACCGGTAGCGCTGCAAGGCGAACGCCGCCATCGTGCCCAGCACGAGCGCGATGGCCGTGGCCGCGAGACCGGCGATGACGCTGGTCCACAGTGCGTGCAGCGCGCCGGCGTTCGTCACCGCGCGGCCCCACCACTCGAGGGTGAAGCTCTTCGGCGGCCAGCCGAACGTGGTGTCGGCGTTCACGGAGTTGAGCAGGACCACCAGGAGCGGGAAGTAGATCACCGCGAACCCGACGCCGAGTGCCGTCCACAGCACCACCCGGCCGGTCTTCGACATGCGCACGGTGTTCTCCTAGAGGTTGTCCAGCGCGCCGGTGCGACGCACGGCGGCCAAGTACACGAGCATGATCACGACCGGCACGATGCCCACGGTCGCGGCGAAGGGCAGGTTGTTGGCCGCGCCGATGTTGTCGTACACGACGTTGCCGAGCATCTGCGAAGTGCCGCCCACGATCTTCACGGCGATGTAGTCCCCCAGTGACAAGGAGAACGTGAAGATGGAGCCGGCCACGATCGCCGGGAACGCCAGCGGCAGGATCACCGAGCGGAACGTGCGGAACGACTTCGCGCCGAGGTCACCCGAAGCGTCCACAAGGGAGTCGGGCAGTCTCTCCAGACCGGCGTAGATCGGCAGGATCATGTACGGCAGCCACAGGTACGAGAGCGTGATCACGGTGGCCGCGATGCCGTAACCGGGGCCGGAGAGGCCGAAGGGGCTCAGCAGCCAGCTGATCGCGCCGTTGCCCGACAGCAGCGTGCGCCACGCGTAGGCCTTCACCAGGTAGCTCGCCCACAGCGGTGTCATCACGGCGATCACGAGGATCCGTTGTGCCTTCGGGGAAGCGAGCTTGGCCATCGCGAAGGCCATGGGAAACGCGATCACCGCGTCGATCACCGTGACCAGCAATGCGATGCCGACGGTCCGCAGCGTGATCGTGCGGTAGACCGAGTCGGTGAAGAGGGTGGCGAAGTTGTCGAACGACCAGTCCGTGACCACCTTGCCGGTGAACACGTCGGTGGACCAGAAGGCCGTGATGAACAGGGCGACGAGCGCACCGAGGTAGGCCAGGCCGAGCCACAGCAGCGGAGCGGTGAGCAGGATGCCCAGGCGCAGCTTGGGTTTGCGGAAGAAGAAGGCCGAAGCACGGCGGCTCGGCGAGCTCACGGCGGTCATGGAGAGGCACCTTCGGGCACGGTCGGGAAGAGGGGGTCCGGGGGCGGCGGGCGAGGGGGGAGGTGCCCGCCGCCCCCGGAGCTACCGGGGAGATCTCACGGGTGCCACGAAGGCACCCGTGAACAGGTCAGCCCTTGATCTCGGTCCAGGCACGGGTCCAGTCGCCGTAGTCCTTGCACTTGACGTCCGTGCGGCCGTCGAGGCACTGCGGGATCGGCGTGGTCCAGTACTGGATCTTGGCCGCGTAGGCCGCGTCGTTGGCGTGGTAGGTGTCGCACAGCGACTTGTCCGTCATCTCGGCGCAGGCCTTGGAGTTGGCCGGGGCCTCACCGAAGTACTCCGCCACCTGGGCGTTGACCTTCGGGCTGATGATGTAGTCCATCCACTTGTAGGCACACGTCTTGTGCTGCGACTTCGCGGCCACCATCCAGGTGTCCGACCAACCGGTGGCACCCTCGCTCGGCACGGTCGCGCCCAGCGGTGCGCCCTCGCTCTTGGCCAGGTTCACCGTGACCTGCCACGCGGTGCCGATCACGGCGTCGGCGTTCTTGAGCGACTGCGTTTCCTTGAGGTAGTCCGCCCAGTACTCGCTCACGTTCGGGCGCTGCTTCTTCAGCAGGTCGACCGCCGCGTTGAACTGCTTGTCGTCCAAGGCGTACGGGTTCTTGATACCGAGGTCGGGCTGGTGCGCCATGAGGTACAGCGCGGCGTCGGCGATGTAGATCGGCGAGTCGTAGGCGATGATCTTGCCCTTGAACGGCGAGTTCACGTCGAACATCGGCGACCACGACGTCGGCTCCGGGCTCACCTTGTCGGTGCGCCAGGTGAGCACGTTCGCGCCCCAGCCGTGCGGGATGCCGTAGGCGACGTTGTTGACGCTGTTCCACGACTTGTTCTTCAGGAACGGGTAGACGTCGTTGTAGTTCGGCACGAGCGCGGTGTTCACCGGCTCGACGTCACCCGAGGCGACCAGGCGCAGCGAGGCGTCGCCCGAGGCGGACACCACGTCGTACTGGCCGGTCTTCATCAGCGTCACGGCTTCGTCGGACGTACCGAACGGCTTGACGTTGACCTTGCACCCGGTCTGGTCCTCGAACGGCTTGACCCAGTTGATGTTGGGGTCGGTGGTGCCGTTTTCGGCGTAGCCGGGCCACGCGAGCACGTTCAGCTGGCCTTCCGGCTGGCCGAGCTGGGTGAGTGCGGCCAGCTTGGGCGGGGTGAACCCCTGTGCGCCCGGCGCGGACCCGGTGCTCGAGTCCGAGCCCGACGTCCCGCAGGCCGCGAGCAGCAGGCTCACGCCGCACAGACCCGCGAGCAGCGTCTTCCTGTTCTTCATGTCGAGAGAAACCTTCCCGTGAGAACTAGCCGGCTTCGGGGACCCGGAAACTGTGTTCGTGGCGCCACCTCAGGCGGACGCGACCGTCGGCGAACTCGGTCGGTTCACTGGTGTTCTGGCGGACCACGGACAACTGACCCCCCGCATCGAGCGCGACAGCGTAGCGCACTGTGGATCCGGCGTATACGACATCCGTGACGATTCCGGTCGCGCTAGTCTCTCCGGGTCCGGCGGGCGACGCAAGATCACCGTCGATCCGGATTTTCTCCGGCCGGATGCTGTACACGCCGGGCTTGCCGATCACCGCTTCGGCACCGCGCCCGCTGAGCAGGTTGGACGTGCCGACGAAGCCGGCGACGAACGCGCTGGCCGGTCTCTCGTAGACCTGGACCGGGGTGCCGACCTGCTCGATCCGCCCGGCGTTGAACACGGCGATGCGGTCGCTCATGGTCAGCGCCTCGTCCTGGTCGTGCGTCACGAACACGAAGGTGATCCCGACCTCGCGCTGGATCTGCTTGAGCTCGATCTGCATGGCTTGGCGCAGCTTGAGGTCGAGCGCGCCCAGCGGTTCGTCGAGCAGCAGCACCTTCGGGCGGTTCACCAGCGCCCGCGCGAGCGCGACGCGCTGGCGCTGGCCACCCGAGAGCTGCGAAGGCTTGCGGTCGCCGTACTCCCCGAGCCGCACGGTCTCCAGCGCTTCCGCCGCGCGCTGCCTGCGCTCGGCCTTCGCGACCCGCTTGACCTTGAGGCCGTACTCCACGTTCTGCCGCACGGTCATGTGCGGGAAGAGCGCGTAGTCCTGGAACACGGTGTTCACGTCGCGCTCGAACGGCGCCAGCCGGCTGACGTCGCGGCCGGCGAGCTCGATGGTGCCGGCCGTGGGCAGCTCGAAGCCCGCGATCATGCGCAGCACCGTCGTCTTCCCGGAGCCCGAAGGGCCGAGCATCGAGAAGAACTCACCGGGCGGGATGTCGAGGTCGACGCCGTCGACGGCGCGGACCTTGTCGAAGTGCTTCTGCAGCCCGGTGAGCCGGATGGCCGGCTCACCGCCCGCGCGCGGCGGCGGGGGCCGCCGCGCGGCCGTCGGGGCTTGGTGTGGCATGGCGGGCCTTCCCGTGGATCTCGTCACCGGTACCTACAGCGCGGTCATCACGTGCTTGACGCGGGTGTAGTCCTCGAGGCCGTACAGCGAGAGATCCTTGCCGTATCCCGACTTCTTGAACCCGCCGTGGGGCATCTCGGCGACGAGCGGGATGTGGGTGTTGATCCACACGCACCCGAAGTCGAGCTTGGCGGACACGCGCATGGCGCGCTGGTGGTCCTTGGTCCAGACCGAGGACGCGAGGCCGTAGGGCACGCCGTTGGCCGCCTTCACCGCGTCGGCCTCGTCGGAGAAGCGCTGCACGGTGATGACCGGGCCGAAGACCTCGTTCTGGGTGATTTCGTCGTCCTGCGTGACGCCGGAAACCACGGTGGCCTCGTAGAAGTAGCCCTCGTCGCCGACGCGCCGGCCACCACAGTGGACGGTGGCGTGGCCGGGGAGCCGGTCGATGAAGCCGGACACCTTCTCCAGCTGCGCCGCGTTGTTGAGCGGGCCGAAGGCGACCGTGTCGTCGTCGGGCTTGCCGGTCTTGTTCGCCTCGGCCTGGTGCGAGAGGGCGGCGACGAAGGTGTCGTGCACGTCGTCGGCCACGAGCACGCGCGTGGCGGCGGTGCAGTCCTGGCCGGCGTTGAAGTAGCCCGCCATCGCGATGGTCTCGGCGGCGGCGTCGAGGTCGGCGTCGGAGAACACGATCACGGGAGCCTTGCCACCCAGCTCGAGGTGCACACGCTTGACGTCGCGGGCCGCGGCACCCGCGACCTCGATGCCGGCACGCACGGAGCCGGTGATCGACACCATCGCGGGGATCGGGTGCTCCACCAGCGCGCGGCCGGAGTCGCGGTCGCCGGTCACGACGTTGAACACGCCCGGCGGCAGGAACTCGCCGCAGATCTCGGCCAGCAGCAGCGTCGACGCCGGCGTGGTGTCCGAAGGCTTGAGCACCACGGTGTTGCCGGCCGCGAGCGCCGGCGCGATCTTCCAGATCGCCATGAGCAGCGGGTAGTTCCACGGCGTCACCTGAGCGCAGACGCCCACGGGCTCGCGGCGGACGAAGGACGTGTGGCCTTCCATGTACTCGCCGGCCGCGCGGCCTTCGAGCACACGCGCGGCGCCGGCGAAGAAGCGCAGCTGGTCGACGATCATCGGCAGCTCTTCGGACATCGTGAGCGCCACCGGCTTGCCGGTGTTCTGCGACTCCACGCGTACGAGCTCCTCGCCGCGGGTCTCCACGGCGTCGGCGATCTTCAGGAGCGCGAGCTGGCGCTGGGCCGGCGTCGTCTCCTTCCAGCTCTCGAACGCCTCGGCGGCGACCTTCAGCGCGCGGTCGACGTCTTCGGCGCCCGCCACCGGCGCCGTGCAGTAGGCGCGTCCGGTGACCGGGTCCACGATTTCGAGCACCTTGTCCGACACCGAGTCGACGTACTTCCCGCCGACGTAGTGCTTCAGTTCCTGCACGCGTGCGCCTCCTGACTCTCCGTGGCAGGGTGAAACATATAACTCCATATTTCACATGACAAGGTCCTGGGGCACTATTGGCCCCAATCGCACGCCGAGACGGGTGGACCCACGATGCGCAAGGAGATGTCGAACAGCGCGCGACTGGCGATGTTCGCTCCGCTGGACCAGCTCGGCCGCGCCGAAGCGGTCGCGGCGCGGCTGCTCGACGCCATCACCCTGGGTCTGCTCGACGACGCCGAGCAGCTGCCGAGCGAGGCCGAGCTCGCCGCGCAGTTCCGCGTCTCCACCGTGACGGTGCGGGAAGCCCTCGCCGTGCTGCGGCAGCAGGGGCTGGTCGAGACCAGGCGCGGGCGTGGCGGAGGCAGCTTCGTGCGCACCCCCGCGTGGCCCGCGCCGAGCTCGTGGGCCCAGCGGTTGCGGCTCGTCTCGCTGGCGGACCTGCGCGACTTCGGCGACCACTACCTCGCCATAGCCGGGTCGGCGGCCAAGCTCGCGGCCGAGCGCAGCTCCCCCGAAGACCTCGAACGGCTGCGGCTGACCAGCGAGGACCTCCTGGGCACCACCGGTCCCGAGGCGACGCGCGCCGAACGGCACTTCCACCTGGAGGTCGCGGCGGCGGCGCAGTCGCCGCGGCTCACCAACCAGGAGGTTCAACTGCAGGGCGAACACGGCGGGTTGCTCTGGGTGCCCCTCGACGGCGAGGGCACCTGCCGCCAGTCCTACGCTGAGCACCGGGCGATCGCCACCGCGATCGCCGCTGCCGACGGCGACCTGGCCCGCAAGCTGACCGAGGAGCACATCCTGAGCGCGCTCGACCGGCTCGTGGATCTGCACTTGAGCCTCGAAACGCCGTAAGCTTCGATGACCCCGCGATCGAGGTGAGCATCGTGACCGACACCCGCACGTCGACCGGCGACGAGGTGGTGGCGCAGGTATCCGCGCTGGTCGAAGAGATCTTCGACCGCCTGAAGCCCGTGCTGACCGCGGCCGAGACCCTGTTGTCCGAACCTGGCGGCGCCGGCTCCGGCACGCTCCACGGCATCCGGCCACAGGTGCTCGAGGCCCTCGGCGGCCTCGTGATCGGCGCCGGGTTCGTGAGCGCGCCCCACGTGTTGTCGGACCAGGAGTTCGGCTTCGAGTGGTGGACGACCGTGGGTTCGCCGGACCAGCCGGAGCAGCTGTTCATCAGCCTCGACCCGGAAAGCCCCAACTTCCTCGACTACACGCGCCAGTCGTGGTTCACCGTGCCGCGTGACAGCGGCCGGCGCCACATCAACGGCCCGTACGTCGATTACCTGTGCACCGACGAGTACACGCTCACGTTCACGCTGCCGGTGTACCGCGCCGGTTCGTTCGCCGGCGTGGTGGGTGCAGACGTGTACGTGCGTGAGTTCGAGCGCACGGTGAGCCGGCGGCTGCGGTCGCTGGGCCGGCACGCGGCGCTGCTCAACGCGCAGGGGCGCGTGATCGTGTCCAACAGCGTGCGGCAGGCGACTGGGTCGCTGGTGCGCGACGTCGACGTGCCGGCGTGGTGGACCGCCGGGGCGGAACCGCAGACGATGTCGGGGGGCGCGACGCTGCGCCGGTGCGGGGACTCGCCGATCGCGTTGCTCGTCAGCGTGTGACCTGCAGGGCGAGCCAGAGTTCGGCGCGGGTGCCCGGTGAGTCCAGGTCCTGGCCGAGGAGTTCGGCGGCTTTGCTGATGCGGTTGCGCAGGGTGTGCCGGTGGACGCCGAGCTGCGTGGCCGCGCGGTCCCAGTGGCCGTGGTTCTCGAGCCAGCAACGCAGGGACTCCTCGAGTTCGGCCCGGTCCCGCAACGGGGCGAGCAGCTCGGCGGAGAACGCTTGCGCGGCAACGGGTTCGAGGAGGTTGAGGAGCCCGCGGCCGGCGTAGTCGGCGTAACGCAGCACTGGTGTGCCCTTCGCGCGGGCGGCTTCCGCGGCCTGCCGTGCCTGCCGGAGCGCGTCGGGGAACGCGGTGGCGTCGCCGATCCCGATGTGACAGCCCTCGACCGTGGCGGCGAGGACACGTTCGGCTTCGTCGGTGGCGGCGATGAGGACGCCGTCGGAGTGCGCGAAAAACACCTGGGCGGCAAGGGGTTCGAGGCGGTCGTAGACGGCGTTGCGGGCGGCGGGCGAGCCCGCGATCGCGAGGACTGTCCACGGTGGATCCGCGGCGCCCTGGGCTGTTCGCAGAACGTCGAGCGCGAGGCCCTCCTGTCCTTCGGCGAACAGGTCGAGCAGGCCGGTGCGCAGTCGGGACAGGGCGCCGTGCTGCGCGCGATCCTGTTCCAGGGCGAGGGAAAGCAGCGAGACCGCGGCGTTCACGATGTGGCGGCCGGTCAAGTCGAGTGGGGTCGTGGTCCCGACCGCGAGCGTGCCGCGGGTGTGCAGGGTCTGGAGCACGACCTCCTGCTCCCCCGATGACACCACCCGGGTTCCGGCGCGGAGGCTCTTCACGTCGAGCCCCTCGCCGTGGGCGCGGGCCGCCGGGGGTGAGACCTCACGCAGGCGACCGGCGGTGTCGAAAAGGACCACCCAGCCGTCGACGAACGACGCGAGCCGCCGGACCACACCGGCCGCACCGGAGCGGGCAGCGGCGC
This sequence comes from Amycolatopsis sp. NPDC004368, assembly GCF_053602515.1. Taxonomy (NCBI): domain Bacteria; kingdom Bacillati; phylum Actinomycetota; class Actinomycetes; order Pseudonocardiales; family Pseudonocardiaceae; genus Amycolatopsis; species Amycolatopsis sp. NPDC004368. The sequence continues at coordinate 28,572 of NZ_JBSGDT010000003.1, forward strand.
GGGTCAGCTCCCGCTGGGCCCGGCCGATGCGCACGGTCGCGGCGTACTCGTCGGCCGCGACCGCGCTGGAGACGGCGCGGGTGATGGCGATGAACGGTGTCCTGCGCGGCACCTCGAGCACGGGCAAGCCGACTTCGTCGGCGGTTTCGACCAGCGCCTCCGGCACGTGGTCGTGGCTCAGGCCGACACCGAAGCCGAGCCCGGCGGCGCCGGCGTCGACGAGCCGGCGCACGTAGGCGGCCGAGGTCGCGTCGTCGAGGGCGAGGCCGGTCGTGAGCAGGAGCTCACCGCCTTCGAGGAAGGCCTGCGGGTCGGTGAGCTCGGTGGGATGAACCCAGCCGATCGCGCGGTCGAGGCCGCTCTCCCCCGCGGCGACATGCAGGCCGAGGGACCGTTGCCCGGTCAGCGCGCGCAGGGTGAGTGCCATAGTGGCCAACTTTACGGGTCGAGCTGGCCATCTTGTCCAGCAGACGCGGTGAGCTTGCCACCGCATGCTGGAAGGACCCAGTCCGTCTTCCAGGAGTTGAGCATGACCATGACCACCGAGAATCTGGTGGCCCCCGCGCCCCGGCAGCGCCGGTTGCGCACCGAGATCCCCGGCCCGGCGTCGCGCGCGCTGCAGGAGCGGCGGGCCGCGACGGTCGCGACGGGCGTCACGTCGGGTTTCCCCGTGTACATCACGTCGGCCACCGGTGGGCTGCTCACCGACGCCGACGGCAACGTGCTCATCGACTTCGGCTCCGGCATCGCCGTGACGAACGTGGGGCACTCGGCGCCCGAGGTCGTCGACCGGGTGCGCGAGCAGGCGGGCCGGTTCGCGCACACGTGTTTCATGGTGACGCCGTACGAGGGCTACCTGGAGGTGTGCGAGGCGCTGGCCGAGCTGACCCCGGGTGAGCACGCGAAGAAGTCGGTGCTGTTCAACTCCGGTGCGGAGGCCGTGGAGAACGCGGTGAAGATCGCGCGCGTCGCGACCGGGCGCCAGGCCGTGGTGGTGTTCGACCACGCCTACCACGGGCGGACGAACCTGACGATGGCGCTGACCGCGAAATCGGTGCCGTACAAGCACGGGTTCGGACCGTTCGCGCCCGAGGTGTACCGCGTGCCGGGTTCCTACCCGTACCGCGACGGGCTTTCGGGTCCGGAGGCCGCGCGGATCGCGATCGACCGGATCGAGAAGCAGATCGGCGGCGACCAGGTGGCGGCCGTGGTGATCGAGCCGATCCAGGGCGAGGGCGGGTTCATCGAGCCCGCACCCGGGTTCCTGCCGGCGCTTTCCGCGTGGTGCAGCGACAACGGCGTGGTGTTCGTGGCCGACGAGGTGCAGACTGGCTTCTGCCGCACGGGTGACTGGTTCGCGTCGTCGCGCGAGGGCGTGGTGCCGGACCTGGTCGCGACGGCCAAGGGCATCGCGGCCGGGCTGCCGCTGTCGGCCGTGACCGGGCGCGCGGAGCTGCTCGACGCCGTCGGCCCCGGCGGACTGGGCGGCACGTACGGCGGCAACCCCATCGCGTGCGCCGCGGCCCTGGGCTCGATCGAGACGATGCGATCGCTCGATCTGGCGTCGTCCGCGCGTCGGATGGAGGACCTGGTGCTGCCGCGCCTGCGTGCGCTGGCCGCCGAGACGGGCGTGATCGGCGACGTGCGCGGGCGGGGCGCGATGCTGGCCGCGGAGTTCGTTCACGCGGGCACTTCTTCGCCCGACGCGGACCTGACCAAGCGCGTCGCCGGCGCTTGCCACGCGCTCGGCGTGGTGGTGCTGACCTGCGGCACCTACGGCAACGTCATCCGGCTGCTGCCGCCGCTTTCCCTGTCCGACGAACTGCTCGACGAAGGCCTGTCCGTGCTCGAGCACGCGGTCCGCACGGAGGTGCGCAAGTGACTGTTCCCTATTGGATCGCCGGCAAGCCGGTGACCAGCGGCTCTGTTGCCGAGGTCCGGCAACCGTTCGATGGTTCCGCGGCCGGCTCGCACCACGTCCCGGATTCTTCCGATGTCGAGGCGGCCGTTGCCGCGGCCGCTGCGGTGGCCGACGAGTTCGCGGTCACGCCCGCGCACGTGCGGGCGGGGGCGTTGGACCAGGTTTCCTTGTCGTTGAGTCGACGGGCCGAGGAGATCGCGCGGCTCATCACCGCCGAGTCGGGCAAGCCGCTCAAGTGGTCCCGCGGCGAGGTGGGACGCGCGGTGTCGACGTTCCGCTGGGCCGCCGAGGAGGCCCGCCGCTTTTCCGGCGAGTTGCAACGCCTCGACACGGACCCGGGCGGCACCGGCCGGATGGCGCTGGTGCGCCGCGTGCCGCGGGGGCCGGTGCTCGGGATCACGCCGTTCAACTTCCCGCTGAACCTGGTGGCGCACAAGGTCGCGCCCGCTCTGGCGGTCGGTGCGCCGATCGTGCTGAAGCCGGCGCCGGCGACGCCCCTGACCTCGTTGCTGCTGGGCGAAATCCTGGCCGAGACGGCGTTGCCGGCCGGGAGCTGGTCGATCCTGCCGCTGGGCAACTCGGCGACCGCCGAGCTGGTGCAGGACCCGCGGCTGCCGGTGGTGTCGTTCACGGGTTCGGTGCCCGTCGGGTGGTCCATCCGGGACAGTGTGCCGCGCAAGCACGTTTCCCTCGAGCTGGGCGGGAACGGCGCCGTGCTGGTGTGCCCGGATTGGCCGGACCTGGATTTCGCGGCCCAGCGGATCGCGACTTTCTCCATGTACCAAGCCGGTCAGTCGTGCATCTCGGTGCAGCGGGTCTACGTGCACACGGACGTTTACGACGAGCTCGAGTCGCGGGTTTTGGCGCAGGTGGCGGCTTTGCGCACCGGCGACCCGGCGGCGGATGGGGTCGACGTCGGCCCGCTGATCAACGAAGCCGCCGCCACGCGCGTTGCCTCCTGGGTGTCGGACGCCGTCTCCTCCGGGGCCCGCCTGCTGACGGGTGGTGGCCGTTCCGGGGCCACCGTGGAACCGACGGTGCTCGCCGACGTGCCCGAAGACGCCGCGGTGATGGCGGAAGAGGTGTTCGGCCCGGTGGTTTCCCTGGTCCGGGTGTCCTCTGTGGACGAGGGCGTTGCGCGGATCAACGCGTCTCGCTTCGGCCTCCAGGCCGGCGTCTTCACCCGCGACCTGCCCACCGCGTTCGACGTCTCCGCCCGACTGAAGGTCGGCGGCGTCCTGATCGGCGACGTCCCCAGCTTCCGCGCCGACCAAATGCCTTACGGCGGCGTCAAGGACTCGGGGGTCGGCCGCGAAGGCCCGGCGGCGGCGATGGCGGACTTCACGGAGGAACGGGTGACGGTGCTGACGGGGTTGACGTTGTAGAGCGGACGGGATCCTGCCGCGTCGTGTCTCCTCGGGCGCGACGCGGCGGCCTGGCCCGTGATCAGCTGCGCGTGTACAGCCAGTTGGTCAAGAACTCAAGTACTTACTTTTCCCCTCCACTGGTGGTCTGATCCACTCGATCAGTGACCCTGGAGGAGAAATGCCCCTTCCCTTTGTCCGAAGATCCGCAGCGTCGGTGGCGGCAGCTCTTGTTGCCACGTCGGCCTTTCCCCTGATGGCCCAGGCAGTTACTCCATTGGGAGTCGCGCAAGGCGTCCCGGGACAAAACAGTGCCGCGAAGTCCACGCCGGTTGCGCTGACGTTGATCACCGGTGACAAAGTGACAGCGGCTCGGGAGCCGGACGGAACCGTGTCGGTCGACGACGTCTCGCGCGCGCAGGGGGCCACGGGATCGGTCCGAGTCGCCATCGAGGGCGGTGACACCTTCGTCTACCCCGACAGCGCCATGCCCTACATCGCGACCGGACGGCTCGACAAACAGCTCTTCAACGTCACCCAGTTGATCGCGCAGGGCTACGACGACGCTCACACGAGCGCGCTTCCCCTGATCGTCACCCACTCGCCCGACCTGTCGGTACCCCCGAGCGGCACTTCCAGCCGGGAGGCGCAGACCCACGTCGTGCTGCCGGGCGCGAAGACCACCCTGGACCTTCCGTCCGTCCACGGTGAAGCCGTCGAAACCCAGCGGTCCAAGACCGCTGCCTTCTGGTCTGCCCTGACCGGCGCCGGCGGGCGGGATGTCGCGGGAAGGGCGGCCAAGAGCACGGACGAAGCGAACGAGCCGTCCTTCGCCGCCGGTGTCGACAAGGTGTGGCTCGACGGCAAGGCGAAGTCGGACCTGGCGGCGACCACAGCGCAGATCGGCGCTCCGAAGGCGTGGGCAGCAGGCGGCACCGGCGCGGGCGTCCGGGTCGCGGTCCTGGATTCCGGAGCGGACCTCACGCATCCGGATCTGGCCGACCGCATCGTGGCGTCACGGAGTTTCGTCGCGGGCGAGGACGTCATCGACCACTATGGGCACGGCACGCACACCGCCTCCACCGTCGCCGGCACCGGAGCCGCCTCGAACGGACAGGAACGGGGCGTCGCTCCCGACGCTGATCTGCTCGTGGGCAAGGTCCTCGGCGACAACGGATCCGGTCCGGTCTCGGGGATCATCGCGGGGATGGAGTGGGCGGCCCGGACCGAGCACGCCAAGGTGATCAACATGAGCCTGGGCACCCCGCAGTGGCACACCCAGGACGACCCGCTGAGCCAGGCAGTCAACCAACTGAGTTCGGAGACCGGCGCGCTCTTCGTCATCGCCGCGGGCAACGCCGGCAACAGCCCGTACAGCGTCAGCTCACCGGGAACCGCGGACGCCGCCCTCACCGTCGGCGCGGTGGACGCCTCCGACCGGCTCGCGGACTTCTCCAGCGCCGGGCCGCGGATGAACGACGACGCCCTCAAGCCGGACCTGACCGCCCCGGGCGTGGACGTGCTGGCCGCGCGCTCGCAGCAGATGAGCTCGGGCGAGGGCTACTACCGCACCGACAGCGGCACTTCCATGGCGGCGCCGCACGTCGCCGGAGCGGCGGTGCTCCTGGCCCAGAAGCACCCGACGTGGACCGGTCGGCAACTCAAGGACGCCTTGATGGGCACCACCGTCCTGACGCCCGACTACAGCGCTTACCAGGCCGGCGCCGGCCGGCTGGACGTGGGCGCCGCGTACCTGCAGGACCAGGTCATCGCGAGCGGATCGGTCGACGCCGGACTCGTTCCCTGGTCGAAGAACCGGACGCCGAAGCCGGTCGAGCGGCAGATCACCTACACCAACACCACCGGCCGGCCCATCACGTTGCAGCTCACGACGGACCGTGCCGGAGTTTTCACCCTGGCCGCCGATCACGTGACGGTACCGGCGCGCGGAACCTCGAAGGTCGGGCTCGTCGCCCACCCGGCAGGCCTGGCGCCGGGCCAGTACGCCGCCCAGGTCACCGCCCGCTTCGCGGCCGGCGCTGTGCACACCGCGGTGGGCCTGTCCGTCGAGTCCGAGAAGCACAACCTGACGGTCCACCTGGAGGACCGGGCGGGCAAGCCCGTCAGCGGCGAGGTCGAGATCACCGGAGTGGACGGGAAGACCACCGTCATGTGGGTCCCGGACGGCACACTCACCAGCCGCTGGGCACCCGGCTCCTACACCATCGTTTCCACGATGGACGTGGCCGGCCGCACCGGCCCGCACTCGCTGGGCTACGCGGTGCTCACCGTCCCCGAACTCAACCTGACCTCCGACACGACCGTCGACCTGGACGCTTCACGCGTACACCAGATCAAGGTGGCGACACCCCAGCCCACGTCCGTTTCCACCAGCAGGATCGACCTCTTCCGCTCTTTCACCTCGAGCCGGCCCACACCCGCCGACACGCAGGCACTGCACGAGATCCTCATGCCCGACGCCACCTACGACAGCCTCTGGGCCCTGCCGACCAAGAACAAGGTGAACAAGGGCAGCTTCGTCTTCGCCACCCGGATCCGCGCCAAGCAGACTCCGCTGAAGATCAGCTACCAGGGGCACGACCTCGACGACACGCTGCTGGTGCAGCCTGGCTCTCCCCAGTTCCCGGGCGGCCGCAGAAGCATCGACGCGGTCTACGCCGGTGACGGCGCACCGGCCGACTACACCGGCCTGTCCGCCCGAGGCAAGGCCGTGATCGTCCGCGGCAACTCCACCGTGGCGCCGACGGACCAGGCGGCCGCGGCGCACGCCGCGTCGGCGGCGATGCTCCTGGTGGTCAACGACGGCGACGGCCGCAAGAACGACTGGTACGGCGGCCCGGACGGGACCACGACCGGGCTCATCCCGGTCGCCTCGGTCACCCAGGACGACGGCGAGCAACTGATCAGGACCGCGTCCCCCGGGAAGAAGCCGACCAAGCTGGAGGTGGAAGCCCATCCCGCGCCGGAGTACCTCTACGACCTGGCCGATTACCACCAGGGAGGCGTGCCCGACGATCCCTCCGCCGCAACGGATCCCGGCAGCCTCGCTCGCATCGACAACACGTTCGCCCCGCCCGCCGGCAAACAGATCACGGAAAGCCGCGAAGACAGTCCGGCGTACGAGAACTATCCGGCCGGCTTCCCCTATGCCGTGTACGGAAGCGTGCGCGTTCCCGCGTTCCCGAGAGAGCCCGTCGCCCCCGGGCACCGCACCGACTGGGTCTCCGCCGGGAACGGCGTCAAGTGGCAGCAGTACGCGGCCATCGACGGTTGGAGCACCTTCACCGACATCGCGAGCTACCGGCCGCGCAGCGTGCAGAGCGAACACTGGTTCGGTCCGATCACGCGACCGCGGATGCTCGGTTTCGAGGTCCCGCACCGGGTCGGCAACGCCATGGGAGGAACACTCGCGGGGTTCGGCGACGGAGGTTCGGCGCACAGCGGTGACACCAGCCTGATGTCCCGGAGCTTCGCGCTCTACCAGGGCGACAAACTGCTCGTGCAGAACGGCCCCCGGCCCGACTTCGGCGTGGGTGACCTGGCCCCGCAGAAACTCCCGTACCGGCTCGTCGCCGACACGGTGGGGAACACCCAGTTCACCCCGTACTCCACCACCACGCACACCGAGTGGGACTTCCTCTCCGGGTACGCCGACGATCAGGCCCTCCCGCTGGTCCAACTCGACTACGAGGCAAATCTGGACCTCGCCGGGCGGGCATCGCGCACGTCAGCCTTCTCGGTCAAGCCCACCGTCGGCAGCGCCGCCGCCGACGACGCCATCACCTCGGTCAAGCTGGAGGTCTCCTACGACGACGGCGCCTCCTGGCACCCGGAGGCCGTGAAGGAGAACAGGGGCACCTGGCGGGCGCAGCTGCACGCACCCGCCCGGGCCGGGTACGTGTCGATCCGGGTCACCGCCAAGCAACGCAACGGTGGCGGCATCAGCCAGACCATCACCCGCGCGTTCGGCCTCAAGTAGGCCTCGTGAGCGGCCGGTGCCCCTGCCTTCGACGGCATGGGCACCGGCAGCTCCGGCCCGATCGTCGTCCACCTCCCGTGCGGCAGGTGGAGGATCGGCCTCTACTCGTCCTTGAGGTAGCGGTCCCAGAACGGGATCCGCGGCGGCCACGGTCCGGACAAGGGCTCGGCGAACTCGCGGACGAATGAGGCCGGGTTCGATGCGGCAGCAGTCCAGTGCCGCGAGCACCCGCGCGGCTCGGACTCCGAGCGTCAAGGCAGCTCCAAAGCACGAGTCAAGGCGCCATGCGCCTCAACGAGCGACGGGCCGTACCAGGTCAAGTACCGACCCGAAACCAGAACCGGGCGCAGCGAAGGGAAAAACCCCGGCCCATCCTCGACAGTGAACTCATACGGTTCATCCGGCAGAACCACGAGATCAGCAGCCACAGCCTGCAGCTCCCCCAGCGACGGACGCGGGTACCGCTCCTCCGCGTCGGCATAAGCATTCATCACACCAACCCGACGCAAGACATCCCCGGCGAACGTATCCCGACCCAACACGATCCACGGCTTACGCCAAACCGGCACCACAGCCCGAAACCGAACCGGCGCAACCGTCCGCCACAACTCCTCGGCACTGACCAGCCACTCAGGCTCGACAAGCCCGTACACCTGCGTCAACAGCCGCCGCAACGAGCCCAACGCGGCAGGCACCGACGCGGCGGCCTCCATCACGAACACCGGAATCCCGTTGGCCCGCAACCGTTCCACGTCCTCCGGCCGGTTCTCCTCCGAGTTCGCCAGCACCAGGTCCGGCGCCAAATCCAACATGCGATCGACCTTCGGGTACTTCGACCCGCCCACCCTGGGAACATCCAAAGAGGACGGATGTGTGCAGTAGTCCGTGGCCCCCACCAGCCGGCCGGGGGCGCTGGCCTCCACGGCTTCCGTGAGCGAAGGCACCAGTGACACCACGCGTTCTGGCGGCCCGGCGAGGGGCACGGGTTCGCCGAGGTCGTCGAAAAGATCCGTCATACGCGTTCGAACGACACCTTTCGCTTGTCAACATCCACGGCCGTCAGCCGGACACCGATGCGTTCGCCTTCGGGGAACTTCGCGCCCGTGCACTTGGCCATCACGGGCGGGTCCTCGACGAGGATCTCGGCGCGCGTCTCCTCCGCGCGCAGCACCACGGCCGTGAACTCGCGCCCCACGCGTTCCGCCAGCACCCAGGCCTCGACCTGGTCGATGCAGGCCCGCTCGACGCGGGCGGCGAGGCTGTCCGAAGCGGACATCTGCAGCGGCACCTCGGTGAGCGCCTCCCGAACCCACGACGGCACCTCACGCCCGGCCGTCACGGCGAGGCAGACCTCCGTGCCGAAGCGGTCGACCAGGCGGCGGATGGGCGCGGTGACGTGGGCGTACGCGCCGCCGATGCCCGCGTGGGTGGTCAGGGCGGGCAGGGACCCGTCGAAGGACGTGTAGCCGGCGCCACGCAAAAGCCTTGTGGTGTCGGCGAAAATGGCCATCGACGAGGGTTGCCCGGGGTCCAATGCGGACAGGAACTCCGACACCCCGAGCCCGGCCGGCCACTCGACGCCCACGACCGACGCCGAGCGCCGCAGCCACTCCACGGCGTCGGGCTCGGGTGGGGGCAGGGTCCGCAGGACGCCGACCCGGGCGTCGATCATGATCTGCGCCGCGGCCATGCCGGTGAGCAGGGAGATCTCGGCGTTCCAGGCGTCGACGGCGGTGCGCGGGCGCCGCGCCAGCGCCCAGCCCCCGTCGGGGTCGCCGCTGATTTCCTGTTCCGGCAGCTGCAGCTCGACGGCCCCGCGCCGCACCGCCAGCTCACGGCGCAGCCGGCCCAGCTCCGGCAGCGCGGCGACGGACGGGTGCGGCGTGCCGGCATCGAGAGAGGCCTGCACGCTCTCGTAGTCGAGCTGCTGGGTCGAGCGCACCAGCGCGCGGCGCACGCGGGTGGCGACGGGCTCGCCGCCGGAGTCGACGTCGATCGTCCAGAGCACGGCCGCGCGGACCTCGCCGGGCAGCAGGCTCGCGGCGCCTTCGGACAGGACGGTGGGGTGGAGCGGGACGTTGCCGTCGGGCAGGTAGAGCGTCTGACCGCGGCGGCGGGCCTCGTGGTCGAGCGCGCCGCCGGGCGGCACGAACGCGGCGAGATCGGCGATGGCGTAGTGCACGCGGAAGCCTTCGCCGGCGCGTTCGACGACCATCGCCTGGTCGAGGTCCTTGGCGCCCGGCGGGTCGATCGTCACGAACGGCAGGTCAGTGGCGTCCTCGCGGCCCTCGGCGCGCGCGGAGAGCACGGCGGCCTCCGCCTCGGCCAGCACCTCGGGGCCGAACGACTCCGGCAACGAGAACTCCGTCCGGAGCCGGCCGAAGTCGCCTCCTGACGCGGGTGTCCTGATCACGAGTGGCACCACACAACAGTATCCCGGGAACCGGCCCCCGATCGCCCGTTCGGGCGCGAGCCGCGCGGGTGTACGTTTTGGCTGCAATGAAAACCATCTTCATTTTGTGAAAGGGTTTCGCCGTGAAGATCGCGTTCGTCGGCAAGGGCGGCAGCGGGAAGACCACGCTCTCGTCGCTGTTCGTCTCCTCCCTCGCCGCCGCCGGCAAACCGGTGCTGGCCATCGACGCCGACATCAACCAGCACCTCGCCGTCGCCCTCGGCGCGACCGAGGAGGAGGCCCTCGCGTGGCCCACGCTCGGTGACAACATGGCGCTGATCAAGGACTACCTGCGCGGCGACAACCCGCGGATCGCCTCTGCGGCGGCGATGATCAAGACCACCCCGCCGGGCCGCGGATCGCGCCTGGTCACGCCCTTCGAGGACAACCCGATCACGGACGCGTGCTTCCGCTCGCTGGGCGGCGTGCCCCTGGGCGTCACCGGCCAGTTCGACGAGGACGACCTCGGCGTCGCCTGCTACCACTCGAAGGTCGGGGCCGCGGAGCTGCTGCTCAACCACCTCGTGGACGGCCCGGGCGAGTACGTGGTCATGGACATGACCGCCGGCGCCGACGGGTTCGCCTCCGGCCTGTTCACCCGCTTCGACGTGACTTTCCTGGTGTGCGAGCCGACGCTGCGCAGCGTCGGCGTGTACCGCCAGTACGCCGACCACGCCCGCGACTTCGGCGTGCGGCTCGTGGCGGTGGGCAACAAGGTGACGGACGCCGAGGACGTCGCGTTCCTGCGGTCGTCACTGGGCGACGCACTGCTGGGGTGGATGGTGTCCTCGGCGCACGTCCGCGCGGGCGAGCGCGGCGCGGCGCGGCCCATCGGGGAACTGGAGCCGCACAACTCGGCCACGCTGGCGTCGATGCTCGCGACGGTCGACGGCGTGACCCGGGACTGGGCCCGCTACCAGCAGCAGGCGGTGGACTTCCACCTGCGCAACGCGCGTGCGTGGGGCAACGGGCGGACGGGTGCGGACCTCGAGGAGCAGGTGGATCCGGAGTTCGTGCTGGGGCCGGGGGTTTCGACGGCTTTGTGAGCGGTTCGGGCGGCCCGCTCGGTGCGCGGGCCGTCCGGCGGCGTCTCAGCCTTCAGTCGCCGTCCCACTTGCGGTCGGCTTCGTCGGCCTGCCGGTTGCGCTCCTTCGCGATGTCGAGGGCGCGGCGGGCCGTGGCCTCGTCGGGGTAGGGCCCGAGGAGGTCGATGCTCCGGCTGCGTTGCAGGTGTTCCACCTCGTGGGTGCGGGTGTTGTAGTACCAGCCGGGGTCCGGGTTGGGGTCGTCAGCCATGCGTCAAGCCTGACATCCGGCAGGTCACTTGCGCCAGCGGAACGGGATCTCGGTCGGGTCGCCGGTGGGGCCGAACTCGGTGTCGTCGCCGTTTTCCTGCTGGGCCGTGGGGTTGTCCGGGTGTTGATCGAACCAGCCGCGGACCTGGGGGATCCCGCGGGGCGGGGTGGGGGTGTCGTCGGGCCGGCCGTTGGGGGGTACGGGTGGCTGGCCGGTGTTGTGGCCGGCTGTGGGTTGGCTGGTTTGCGGTTGGCTGGTTTGCGGTTGGCTGGTCTGTGGTTGACCCTGGACAGCTTGCGGCTGCTGCGAAAACCCGAGGGGCACCTCCCGCACCTGCGCACCCTCACTCGCCCCCCGCTGCCCCGCCAGCTTCCTCTCCATCGACGACGGCTGCGGCAACCCGGGCTTCTCCGCGCCCGTCCCGACCTCCGGCACAACCGGCACCACCGGCTCCTTCCCCGGAAACACCGGCGGCGCCGCTCGATAAACCCGCTCCACCGCCGGCGGCGGCGCCACGGGCCCGGTCTCCTGCCCCGGAAACACCGGCAGCGGCCGCCCATCCGGCCCCAGCGCGGGCCGGCTCTGCGGCTGCGGCAAGTCCGGCCACGACGCCCGCACCTCCGGCCCCCACTCGGGCTGCGGCCCCGAACCGCCCTGCCGCCCACCAGGCTGCGGCAACCCACCCGCGACGGCCCCGCCTTGCGACGGCTGGGCACCATTCGGTTGCGGCTGCCCGCCCGCTGCGGGCTGGGAAAGCCCCGCGACGGGCCCACCCTGCGACGGGTACTGCCCACCCGACGGCGCTGACTCGCCGGCCGAAACCCCCGGCTGCGGCAGAACCACGGCCGCCTCACCCTGTGATGGCTGCGGTGCATCAGGCTGCGGCAACCCGCCGGGCGCGACTCCCGGCTGGGGCACGGCCGCCCCACTCCGTGACGGTTGCTGCACGCCTGCCTGCGACAGCCCACCCGGCCCGATTCCCGGCTGGGGCACGATGGCCGCCTCACTCTGAGATGGCTGCGGGTCACCAGACTGCGGCAACCCAGTCCCGGCTGCCGCCGGCTTGGGCACATCGACAGCGCGTTGCTGTGCCTGCACATCTGGCACCGGCTGCTCATCGACTCGCGGTGGCACCCCATTCACCTGACCGGCCTGCGGCGGTTGCTCGGCACCCGCCTGGGGCACAGCAGCCGGGGCGGCTCCGGTCTGAGGTGGCTGGGCACCGTTCGGCTGCTGCCATTCGGCCTGCGCCTCGGCCGGTGGCAGTGACGCTTGCGGAATTTCGGTCGCGGGAGGAGGCGGCTGGTCCGCCTGGCTCTGGCGCGCGTCGCCAGCCGGCTGTTCGGCGGCGCTGGGCTGTGGATGCTCCGGGGCCTGCGCTGCTCGGGGAGCCTGCACCACTTGTGGGGGCTGTGCCGTGTGCGGGTGCCCGGTGTGTGCCCCGTCCTGCGGCTCGGGAGCCTCGACGCTCGCCGGCGGAACCGGTCGGCTGGCCGCAGCGGGCGAGTTCGGCTGATCGACCGGCGCCTCGGAGGCTGCCGGGCGTTCGTCAGGCGTATCGGCTGGCGGGATCGGCTGGGTCGAGGGCGGTTCAGGCGCCTGTGCTGACGGAACCGGTTCGGTCGGGGGATTGGGTGGGCTCGCGGGATCGTGAGCCTCAGAGGGCGGCGAAGACTCCTCGGTGCTCTCAGGTTGCGCCGAAAGCTCGGTCGCCGACGTCTGTGCGGCCGGAAAGTCGGTCTGCGACGCGGGGTTCACCGGTTCCGACGACGGCGCATCCTGCGGCGCGGCGGAGATGGGCGCCGCGGGTTGGCCGAGGTTTGGCGCGGCGGTCTCGGTTCGCTCGACGGCAGTCGGCTCATCGAGGGCAGCGTCACCAGCCGAAGATCGTCCCGCCGAGTTGTGGGCTGCTGGGCCTTCGCTCGGTTCCGCCGTGGCGGCGAGATCGGCGGTGGGCGGAGGTGCCGCCGCGGCGGGCTCGGCGGGCTGATCAGATGTTGGGGCGGCCGGTTCGGCGACAGGCTCCGACGACGGAGCCTGGACACGTTCTGGAACCGGAAGCGGCTCGGGCCGGGTGGCTGGTTCCGCAACGTACGGGGGCTCCGGCGGAAGCAAGCCAGGCTCCGGCGTCTGGGCGATCGGCGGAATCGGCGGTGGCTGTGGCGCCGAAGTCCACTGTGGTTGGGCAGAGACCGGCATCTGTGCCGGTACTGGCGGCAAGGGGATCGAGGTGGTCGAAGCACTTTCAGGCACCGCTGCCGGCGCGGGCGCGATTCCCGGGCCGCCGCCAGGCGCGTTGGGGGCGAAGGTGCCCGGGGCCGGAACGCCGGTGGTCGGGCCGGCTGAGCGGGAGGCCGTCGCGGAGGGCGTGGTGGAGGGTCCGGCGTCTGGATGCCAAGCGTCGGGCGCAGAAGTGGTGCCCGGCGCGGAAGTCGAAGGAGCCGGCGAGGTGCCTGAACCAGCGGTGCCGGGCGCGCCGGCCGAATAGCCAGGGGCGGCGGGAGTCTGCATGCCGGGCCCGCCATAGCCGACACCACTGGCCGAGCCGGCAGCGCCCGAAACGCCCTGGCCGAAGCCCACGGCACCCGGTTCCGGGGCGGGCGGAACACCTGGGCCGGCAAATCCCGGAACGGCCGCGTCCGGCATGACCGGAACACCGGCTCCAGGACCAGCACTCACCGGTCCAGAAGCACCCGGAGCACCGGGAACCTCACCCTCCCCCGGCCCAGCCACCGTCCGCCACACCGGCGCCGGACCGATGTTCATCGGCGCCGGAGCGCGCAAGGGCTGCGAAGGAGCCGGCGCGGCGGGCCGCGGCTGAGGCTTCGGGATCGGGTCCAGGCAGGACACCAGGACCGTCGTGTTGAGGGGATCGTCGACCTTGCGGCCGCTGCGTTCCCGGTAGATCATCTCGCCTTCGGTGTCGATTTCGACGAGGTAGCCGGCTTCCGCGAGTTGTTCCTCGTCGAGGTCGACGAGCTTCTCGTAGCGGGACGGGACGACCCGGTAGATCGGCCAGGCGAGAGCGGCGTGTTCGGCGTGGAACTGGGCGAGCAGGGCCGCCATCTGCTGTTGCCAGGGCAGCGACATGCCTTCGGCAAGGGAGCGGGGCAGCACGACGTACCCGGGGTCCACGCCGGGCCAACCGTGGGCCAGGTGGTCGGCCAGGGGCGTGCTCGACGCGGGGTGCGCGGCCTGCCGAGGGGGCTGGGGCGCACCGAACAACGTCGCCGGGTCCTGGGGTTCGCCCTGGCCGGGCTTGCCTCGTTTGCCGAATTTCCGTGCCACGTGTGTCATCCTCTGCCAGCGCGCGGCCGCGTGCTCGTGGACGAGGCCGCGACTTCGGGTGAATCCGCCGGCGCCCAGTGAGCGGCTATAGCGGTCACCCCGGTCCGTGTCAAGAGCCGGTGACTCCCGAACTCCATGCTAGACGCCGGGGCGCACCGCCTGCGGTACCACTTCGGCCTCGTCGAAGGAGAACGGCCGCACGTGCACGGGGACGCCCGTCTGCTGGGCCTCGACGATCTTGCCGTCGCCCAGGTACATGGCCACGTGGTGGATGGTCGACGGGTCGGCGGGATCGGTCGCGAGGAAGATCAGGTCGCCGGGTTGCGCGTCGCGGACCGGGAGCATCGCGCCGGCCTTGTACTGGTCCTGGGAGACGCGCGGGAGGATCACGCCGGCCGACTCGTAGGCGCGCAGCATGAGGCCGGAGCAGTCGTAGGAGTCGGGGCCGGTGGCGCCCCACACGTAGGGCTTGCCCTGCTCCCCCAGCGCGAACTTGATGGCCTGCGCCGCCGCCTGGCTGGGCGGCAGGGCGGCGCCGAGGCCCTGGCCGCAACCCGACGCATCGACGACCTGGCCCAGGTTCTCGATCAGCACGGCCGCCATGGCTTCCCACTTGTGGTACCGGTCGGGGAAACCGCTGCGTTCCACGGCCTGCGCGGCGTCGCCCGGGCGCTTGTTCTGCCAGTCGGGCACGCCGAGGAGCACGTCGTAGAACTTGTTGATCGCGTAGTTCGGGTCGGTGACCTGCGCGACGCTGCCCCAGTTCATCGACGGGCGCATCTGGAAGATGCCGAGCGAGTCGCGGTCGCCGTAATCGAGGTTGTGCAGGCCCGACTCGGTCATGCCGGCCTGGATCGCCACCTGCCAGGCGCGTGGGGCGAGGCTGCGCTGCTTGCCGATGGAGATGATGAGCGACACGATGCCGCGCTGTTCGTCGTCGAGCTTCTGCGCCTGCGCCGCACCGGTCTCCGGCTGGCCGGGCTGCGTGGGGCCGATCGCGGCGTCGCACGAGGTGTTCACGATCCCGCCGGCGGCGGCTTCCTGCTGGTCCACCACCACTTTCGTCACGGTGTTCGCGGTCAGCACCGTGGCGAAGACGGCGGCGACCAGCACCCCCACGAGGATCGCGATCTTCACCGGGTCAGCTCGCCTGGTCGTAGTCCGAGACCCGCCACCCCGCACCCGTGTTGACCACGGTGATGGACAGCTTCGGACCGTCGGTGGGGACGACGACCTTCACGGAGCTCGAGAACGACGACTGCACGGTCGGCTCGCCGGTCACGCGCGTGGCCGGGATGTTGGCGGGGTCGACGGTCTGCATCTGGGGCAGGAACTCGTCGGTGGTGAGCGCGCGCATGCCGTTGAGCCAGTCGGCGTTCGTGACGCCGGCCGGGTGGTTGACCCAGGCCGTGGCCCACTGCTTGGCGACGTTCACGGCTTCGGGGCTCGGCGGCGCGGACGTCGGGGTGACCAGCGGGCTCGACAGCCGCGTGGGCAGCGTCGCGGTGGTCGGCACCGGCGCGGCGATGCCGGGCGGCTGCGAGGTGGTCGTGGCGGCCGACGTGCTACCCGGCGCGCCCGGGGTGGCCGTGGCCGGTTTGCCCATCACCTTCGGCAGCACGATGCCCAGCGCCGTGATCAGGATCGCCAGGAACACGAGCGTGCCCATGAGGTGGCGCGGCGAGCGGAGCGGGTAGCCCCACAGGCGGCGGTAGACCGCGGCCCGGCCGCGGTTGGTGCGGATCGGCACGCGTCACCGCCCCATGACCTGGTCGGTGTCCCGGACCTCGATCCCGCGGGAAGGCCGGTACAGCACGAAAACCGGCTTCCCCGCGACCACCTCCGGGTCGACCCGGCGCGGCTGCGCGCGGATGCCCGGCGGTGTGTAGACGTTTGCCTGCTCCGGGATCGCCTCGGTGTAGCCGCGATCCGATTGGCTCATCCGCGACGGCACGACCACGGGCTCCGGCTCGTCGCTCCAGCGCCGGTCGGCCACGGGCGACGTGTCGACGCGCCGGCTCTCCTGCGTCGGCACGCGCGGCGCGCCGATCACGTAGTCGCCGGGTTCGCCGTTGACCGGGTTGTACTGAGAGAACACCGGGGCGCCTGGCCGTCCCGAAGGCAACGCGGCGCGCTCACCCGCCGACCCGACGGCGCCGGGCCACGGTGCCCCCGACCACGCAGCCGCCGGACGCGCCGAGCGCGACCCGTTGTCGAGCCGCTGAGCGCTGGCGAACACGGCGGCCTCCGGCCGGTAACGCCCGCCACCGACGGTCGCACCCATGGGGCCGCGCGCTTCGCCGTCGACCACGTCGTCGGTCTCGCGCACGTTCTGCCAGAACTCGTCCTGCGGCGACGGACCGGTCTTCTTGCGGAAGCGCGAGAAAATACCCCCGCTCGGCGACGGCACGGCGGCGCCGACCATGTTCACCGACATCTCGACCATCTGCCACAGCCGCCGCACGGGCCGTCCGACGAGGAACAGCAGCACCGTGATCAAGCCGGCGAGCACCATCTGCGTGAGCAGGTTGAGCGAGTTGCCGGCGTCGAAGATGGCCTGCAGCAGCAACGCGTGCACACCCGCCAGCACCGACAGCACGACCAGGTTGAACGCGATCCCGCCCGCGACCTTCAGCACGCGGCGAAGGATGTCCGGGTGCAGCAGCGCCACGAGTCCGATGAGCGGCGCGGTGAGCGTGAAGAGGCGGATCAGCACCTGTGCCAGGAGCACGGATGCCTTGGCCAGCAACTGGAAGAGCGAGTACACGACGCTCTGGCCCAGCGCCAGGAAACCGGCGCCGGTGCGGCCGCCGGACTCCCCGGTGAAGTAACCGGTGGCGGGGCCGAGCTTGCCGGAGATGTCCTTGAAGGCGGCCTTTTTGGCGTCGACGACGTTCTGCTTGCCGTCGTCGCCGTTCACGAGCTGGTCGCGCGTGAAGGCCTGGGCGTCGAGCAGCGGTTTGCCGAACTGGTCGGCCTGCGGCGCGGTCGGCGAACCGAACTCCCCGCGCAGCCAGTTGTTGTAGACGATCTGGGTGTGCAGGTTCGTCGGCAGGATGTCGCGCACGATCCGGTCGGAGCTCTCGTCGACGAAGCCCGCCTGGATGTTGGTCGTCGTCTGCACGATCGCTTTGTCGATCGGGTCGAAGTACCGCAGCATCGCCAGCGAAGACGCCGCGAGCCACACGCCCGCCAGCGCGTACAGCGCGCGTTTGCTCACCGCCGCGAGGTCACCCCGCCAGATCTGGCGGAACAGCAGGATCGACAGGATCAGCGCGACGAGCCCGAACAACTGCGCGTAGATGTTGTTGTAGACCTTTTCCGCGCCGGATTTCACCGCGTTGTAGATCGGGTTCAGCAGCCCGCCCTCGAGCACGGTGTAGTGCAGCGAGTTGGTGGCACCGACGATGTTCTTGCCGACGTTGAACAGCTGGTTTCCCGCCCACGTGTCGATCGTGGAGCTGGGCGAGGCGATGGCGGACAGCGCCGTGCAGTTGGTCTGGTAGGTGTTCCAGACCATGCCGGCATAGCTGTAGTCGATGTACGCGGAGTCCGGCTCGCCGTGGCCCTCCGGCGGGTCGATCGCGCCGACCATGCCGGCGCCGGGACGCTCGGGGTTGGGCGACTCACCGCACGCCGCGGCATTGGCCGAGGGCGCCAGGAGCACCGTCTGCAGGCCGAGGATCGTGATCACGGCGAGCATGGCGGCCCGTCGGCTCGGCTGCCGCCGGCCGGGTTTCGGGCCTTCCTTGATGCGCCGCTTGAGCGCGTGCCAGCCAGCGGCGAACGAGAGGACGAACGCCAGCGTCCAGACTGTGTTCACGCGGCATCCCTGCCGGTACCACCCTTGCCGCCGGCCCGGGCGTGCCGGTCCGGGGAGTGTCCGTTGGCAGGTTGTCCGTTTCCGTTGTGCACCGCACCCTCCACCTCGCCGGTTTCGGACGCGAGCGGGTCCGGCGAGCCCAGCAGCTGCTCGTCGGTGAGACCGACCTCGAGTTCCGCCTGGAGTTCGAAGTCGGGTTCCAGCTCGTCGTCCTCCGGTGGGGTGGGGACGTACGGGGCGGGCGCCTCGTCGCGCGGTCGCGCGAGGTCGGTGCCCGGCTTGGTGCGCGCGTCGGGCGAACCCGGGGTCGTGTCCATGACCGAGCGCAGCTGGTCGAGGTGGGGGCCGGAGAAGTCGACGCGGATGCGTTCCACGCCGCCGGCGCCGTCGCCGAAGATGAACTGGCGGGGTTCCACGTCGCGTTCCGTGCCGCGCTGGGAGCCGGGGCGGCGGCCGAGGGCGGCGACGACCTGTTCGTAGCCCACGCCGACCGGAACCTTCAGCAGCCGCAACGCATCCGCCTGGGCGTCGTCGTCGTCGAGGCGGCCGACGAAGACCGAGTCGAGCAGCGCGACGAAGCCCTGGATCTTCAGGAAGTCGGCCGGGATCTGCGACGACAGCAGCACGCGGACGTTCCACTTGCGCGAGTCACGCGCGAAGCGGTTCATCAGCACGCGGCCCGTCGGCACCTCGGACAGGAAAAACGCCTCGTCGATCCAGACGCCCTTGCGCTGTTCCTTCGGCTTCTCGTACACCGAACGCTGCGTGAGCCACGCCGCGAGGTTCAGCATCTCGACGCCGAGCGACTCCGCGTCCGTCCAGTACTCGCGCGGCACGCCGTCCTTCGGCAGGGTCAGGCCCGCCATGGTGAGCACGGTCATGCGGTCGTCGCGGCTCTCGGAGTACGGGTCGGCGTCGCGCTCCGGGATGAGCAGCGCCATGCGTTCGCGCATCTCGTCGAGGAAGTCGGCGACCACGACGGCGTGCTCGTGGTGCTCGCTGGAGTCGCGGCGCAGCGCGTCGATGACCTGTCCCGGATCGGCGTCGAAGCGACCGCCGACGGCCCGGACGGCGCGCAGCAGCACGATCCGCGTCTGCGCCATGCGCGACACCTCGTACGGCAGCACGCCGGTGAGCACGTCGAGCACCAGGCGCCGCCGGGTCGCGCCCGCCAGCGCCTTTTCGCGGCGCCACGAGCGTTCGGGATCCTCCTCGTCCATGAAGTGCTCGAGCAGCGGGTCGGCCACCACGCGGTACGGGTTGAGGATGCCCGGCTGCGCGTTGAGCAGGTTGATGGGCCGCGCGTACGGCCGCAGCTCCGGCAGGTCGCACAGCCGCGCCAGCGGGCCCGACGGGTCGAGGATCGTCCAGTGCGCCCCGGCGCGCAGCGTCTTGTAGACGATGCCGCCACCGAGGAACGACTTGCCGCCACCGAGGCCGGCCACCATCGCGGTGAGGCCCGAGCCGTCGCGGATCTCCTGGGCCATCCACGGGTCCCACGCCACCGGGCGGCGGGTCGCGGTCACCGTCTCGCCGAGCAGGATGCCGCGCCGGTCGCCGACCTCCGCGGTCGCCGTGGGCACGGCCGACGCCGTCCACACCACCGAGCCGCGGCGCATGTACGCGGCCGACGCGAGCGGCTCGCCCGGGATGAACTCCCGCGCCATCGCGTACTGGGCCTCGGGGTGCTCGATCGCGACCTTCGGCTTGTACAGGTCGAGCAGCTGCTGGGCCAGGCGCAACGCGTCGCGCTCGGTCGGCCCCGACACGGCCAGGCGCCACCACGAGCGCACGCGCGTGGCCAGCGCCGTGAAGCCCGACGTCATCTCGTCGTCGATCTCCAGCACCCGCCCGGCCTGGCGCGCAAGCGATTGCGGCGGTTCCAGCTCGTGCTCGTCGGTGTAGTGCTTGACCTGCGAGCGCACCTTGTTCATCTGCCGCTGAAGCTCGCCGGCGACCTCTTCGGGCCGGCGCACGTAGATGCGCGCGGACACCTCGACGGCGGCCGGCAGCCGGTCGGCGTGCTGCACCCACGGGTCGTCGACCTCGGGGATCTGCAGGCCGTGCATCTGGCCGACGGTGAGCACCGCGAGGTGGCGCGACACGCCCGCGTTGGACCCGGTCCGCCCACGGACGGTGACGGTCGGCGCGTACGGGTCGGCGTGGAAGTCGGCCGCGTCGGTGAAGCTGGCGAGGTCCTCGGGCTCCCACGCGGCGCCCGGCACGGCCGGCATGTTGCGCGGCGCGGGCAGGCCCAGCGAGCACGAGCGGTGCATCAGCCAGGACATCTCCTCGGCGTGCACCGGCCGGCCCTCGAGGCCGGCCGTTCCGATGACCTGGTCGAGGTGCTCCACCTCGGAGTCGAGCGCCACCAGCTCGGCGTCGACGGCCTCGGGCAGGATCTTGCGCAGCACGGGCGCGGCCCGCTCGACGGCGCGGTCGACCATGCGCCGGGTCTGCACCTGAACGCCCAGGTAGACCTCTTTTTCGGCCATCGAACGGCCCATCAGCTGCTGCTGCTCGCCGATGAGGTAGTCGTCGAAGGAGAGCGCGCCCGGCACGTCCTGCGGCCGGCCGACGGCGTTGTGCACGTGGGCCTCGGCCCACATCCGGATCGGGTACGGCCGGTTGGTCACGCGCAGGTGCAGCCACCGGCCCTGCAGCTCGGCGTACTGGCCCGCGATGGCCGCGATCAGGTCCCTGCGCTGGGAGTCGGAGCGGAACGACCAGCGTTGCGGCGCGAGCCGGTACCAGGCGTACACCTCGTGACCGGTGCGCAGCAGGTGCCCGTCGATGCTGCGCGCGGCGATCGCCGGCGTGTACACGGGTATGGCCTGCTCACCCGGCAGCCGTTTGCCCGTCGGGGAGCTGTTCCTCGACGAAGGCTGCCGGACCTGCTGGGGGGTTTCCCAGGCGCCCGTGGGCACGCTTCGATCCCGCTTTCCTCGGCTTCCGCCGCGACCGAACAACGACTACCTCCCGGCCCGAGCCGCGGGGCGGCTCCGGCGCGCTCGTGGGGTTCCCTGTGCTCCGGCCGATGTCCCGGCGCCCTGGCCGTAGCCGTGGTGCCGGTACTGCCGCCTCCTCTTGTGCTTCGGCAGCGGGCGCTCGGCCCGCACTCGGATGCGGCTGGCGCTGACCGCGCCACCCGTTCCCGAGGACTTCTCACGCGGCGTGTTCAGCTCGCGGCCGGCCATCGCGACCACCGCGCCCAGCGGGCGCTCGTGGCTGATCTTGGCGGTGATCAGCCGGGTGATCACGATCGTGGCCACGAACGCCCACGCCGTGGAGAAGAACCCGAAGCTCCAGCCGGCCCACCGCTCGACGGTGAGCACGACCAGGAAGATGGGTATGCCGATGAGCCACGCTACGTAGCGGGCCCTCCAGGGAAAAGTCGCCTTCGGCGGGCCGAGCCAGACGGCGTCGACCCGGTAGACCTCGTCATCCGTCCTGATGCGCACGCCTGCTCCGCCTCAGCCCGTGAACAGGCCGGCGATCCACTGGCCCACGTTGACGCCGGCGCCGCTGACCGCGAGTCCGATGATGGCGAGCGCGATGACGACACCGGCGAGACGGCGCATGACACCGGCGTTGTCGCCCTTGCCGCCGCCCAGCCAGAGCAGCAGGAGCGCGACGGCCAGCAACACCAGCGGAACGATGTTGTCGAGCAACCAGTTTCGGACGTTGCCGGTGCCGAGTTCGCCGGCAGCCAGCGTCTCGAGGGTGGTCATGGTGGTCATCGCGATACTCCCGGTGCGCGGACGGTCCCGCGCGGTTCTGGCTTCGGCGAAGCCTCGAACAACATCATGGCGTCACAAGGGGTAGTGGTCAAAGCGCGCTGCGTGAATGTCGACTTGTGGACACGGACGGGGCTGGGGTCGTGTGGTCAGAATTCCTCGCCCTCCATCATGGTGGCAAGGGTGCTGGGGTTTAACCCCGGCCACCCGGATTTCGCAGTGGACCCACGAACTCACCCCGCTGGGAGTGTTTTGCTCACTCTCGGTACTTCACAAGTGGTCGGTACCCGGCCGGAGCCAGTGTGGCATGCCCCATTCGGCCTCCCTGAGTGAGCCCGTTCTGTGACCACCACGCTGCCCCCGGGGTCGCCGAAGGCAGTGAGGCGCTTGTCACGATACGCGCAAGTCGGGTTCGAACTTTCACTACATAGCGTGATGCCGGACATCGGGCACGAGATGTGCCTTATCGGGTCGCCGTCACCGGGTCAGCGTCCGGGGGAACGCGCCGGCCTTCACGACGGCGCGGCTCAACGGCCGGCACAACTCGGCGAGACGGGCGGATTTTTCCCCACCCAGGTGCCGCCAGGGCCCTTCCGACGCCGCGTTCGTGGCGGCTTCGACGCGCTCACGCAACTTGGTGCCCTTGTCCGTGAGATCACCGTCGGGGCCGATCACGCCTTGGTCCGCGAGGCGCGCGACCTCGGCGTCCCACTGTTCGTCGCTCCAGCCGCGGGTGCTCTTGGCCATCTCCGGCGTGAAGCCCGCGCCGCTCGCCACGTGGGTGACGAGGGCGGCCAGGCCGTGGAGGCCGTGGAGCATGAGCGCGGCCACGTGGGCGTCGCCGCGGTGCTCGCGCAGGAGCGTGAGGGCGTGCCACAGGACGAGGTGCGGCTTTTCGGGCCAGTCGAGGCTCGCGTGGCCGGCGTAGAGCGCTCGGCCTTCCGATTCGCAGCCGGCCACGGCTTCGCGCGCCAGCTCGGCGGCCTCGGCGGTGGTCTCGGCGTGGATCTCGTCGCCGAGGAGCCTCGTGAGCGCGGCGTCGACCGCCTTGAAGCGACCCTCGGTGACCTGCTCGGGCGTCGCGAGCGTCCAGGCGCGCGGGATGTACTTCTCGACGAGGGCGGGGTTGAAGTTGTAGAACGTCGCGGCCACCACACCGGGCCCGACGGCCCCCATCGGCGCCGAACGACTGGCGAAGTACGTCATGCGCCCGGGCCGCAACCCCGTGGCGGCTAGGTGCTCGTCGGCTTCGGGGACGAAGTAGATCAGGGAGTGGAGGGTGTCGAAGGTGCCCTTGAACTTCTTCGCCGCTTCGGCTGCTTCACCCATGGGGTGATGCTACCGGGGGGTAGGTGGTGGTGTCTCGGGGCTTCGGGTGGGTTTCCGGCGAACGCGCCTTGCCAGGGCGGACGAGTTGGCGTGTAAGCCGGATCCTGTGCCCGCGGCCTTGCGGCCGGGTGGGCGACGGTCATCCATCTCGGCCTGCCGTTGCCGGCAGGCTCCAGCGGCCTACCCGCAGGCATCGGACGGGCCGTCCTCAAGCGCCTGCGCAGGAGCGGCAGCTCCCTCTTGGCCTTGCTCCGGGTGGGGTTTACCGAGCCACCCCGGTCACCCGGGGTGCTGGTGGTCTCTTACACCACCGTTTCACCCTTACCCCCGTCCGAGGACGGAGGCGGTCTGTTTTCTGTGGCACTGTCCCGCGGGTCGCCCCGGGTTGCCGTTAGCAACCACCCTGCCCTGCGGAGTCCGGACTTTCCTCGGACCGGGTCACCCCGATTCGCGACCGTCCAGCCAACTCGTCCGCCCCGGAATCGTACCCGCGCACCGCGGGTCGGGCGCGCGCCGGGGCGAGCAGTTCGACGATGCCGAGCGTGACGATCACCGCCAGTGCGACGAGCTCCACCACGTTGACGAGGTTCACACCGGGGAGTACGCGGGCCGCCGCACCGCGGTTCAAGGTCCTTTGTGGATGACCTCCGTCCCGCGAACCCGGTGGTTTTACCGCACGCCCGCCTCGGAGTCGACGCCGGCTACACCGGCTCGGGAACTCCCTTGCCCCGTGCCAGTTCCCGCTCGTTCTCCCGGATCACCGGCAGCACGTTCTTCCCGGAGTGCTCGACGTCTTCCAAGTAGTGCAGGAACCCCGGCAACAACAGGTTCGCCCCGCGTTTCTTGTACTCGATCGCCCGGTCCGCGATGTGTTCGCGGTCGACCTCGGGGCTCGGCCGCGCCGGCACGACGTTCGACTCGGTCGTCGCGGCGGTGGAAAACGCCGTGGCCGCGCCGGAACGAACTCTGCTCGTCGCGCACTCCGGCGGCGCAGCGATAGCACCGCAGGTGGCGAGCCGCCGGCCGGTGCGGAAGCTGGTGCTGCTCGCCCCGCCGCGCCCGGCGCGCAGCCGCTCGCCGAACCCGCCCGCTAGCGTTCTCGCGTGCCCGAATCCCTCGCCGCGGTCCTCTCGCTCGCACTGCTGGCCGTGACGCTGGGCTTCGCGATGGTGCGGCCGCGCGGGTTGCCCGAGGCGGTGGCCGCGGTGCCGATCGCCGTGGTGGTGCTGGCGCTCGGGTTGACGACGCCGCACGCGGCGTGGGAGCGGGTCGTCGAGATCCTGCCCACGATGGGGTTCCTGGCGGCCATCCTGCTCGTCAGCCACCTCGCGGCGATCGACGGCGTGTTCACCTGGCTCGGCAGCCGGCTCGCCGAGGTGTGCCGGGGTGAGCCGCGGCGGCTGCTGGTGCTCACGTTCGCCGCCGCGGCCGGGGTGACGGCGGTGCTGAGCCTCGACGCGACCGTCGTGCTGCTCACGCCCGTGGTGCTGGCCACGGCGGAAGGACTCAGGCTCGAGTCGAAGCCGCACGTCTACGCGTGCGCCCACCTCGCGAACTCCGCCTCGACGCTGCTGCCCGTCTCCAACCTCACCAACCTGCTGGCCTTCGCCGCTTCCGGGCTCACGTTCGCGGGGTTCACGGCGCTGATGGCGCTGCCCTGGCTGGTCACGATCCTGATCGAGCTGGCCGTGTTCGCGCGGTTCTTCCGCAAGGACCTGCGAGGCCCGCGCAGCAAGGAACGGCCCCAGCACCGCCAGGCGCCGGTGTTCGCGCTCGTGGTGCTGGCGCTGATGCTCATCGGGTTCGGGGTGGGGCAGCTCGTGCACGTCGAGCCGGTGTGGGTGGCCGCGCTGGCCGCGCTCGTGCTCAGCGCGCGAGCGTTGGCCGAACGCAAGATCAAGCCGTGGCAGGTGGTCACGGAAGCGTCGCCGCTGCTGGTGCTGTTCGTGCTCGGTCTGGCCGTCTCTGTGGAAGCCGTGGACGAGCACGTGCTCGGCGGGGTCCTCAAAACGCTCCTGCCGACCACGGCCGGGCTGCCCGCGCTGCTGGTCACCACGGCGATCGCGGCCGTGCTCGCGAACCTCGTCAACAACCTGCCCGCGACGTTGATCCTGCTGTCGGTGCTGGGCGACCACCCGAACACCGGCGTCTTGCTGGCCGTGCTGATCGGCGTGAACGTGGGGCCCAACGCGACCTACCTCGGCTCGCTGGCCACGCTGCTGTGGCGGCGCGTGCTGGCCCGCCACGGCCACGCGCCGCGGGCGAGGGAGTTCACGACGCTGGGCATGCTGACCACGCCCGTCTCCCTCGCCGCGGCGACCACCGCGTTGTGGCTGGTGCTGCCCTAGTTGCGGTACCTGAACAGGATCCGGCCCCGCGTCAGGTCATACGAGCTCAGCTCCACCAGCACCCGGTCGTAGGGCACGATCTTGATGTAGTTCTTCCGGATCTTGCCGCTGATGTGCGCGAGCACGTGGTGCCCGTTGGGCAGCTC
The DNA here is from genome assembly GCF_053602515.1 of Amycolatopsis sp. NPDC004368. Classification (NCBI taxonomy): domain Bacteria; kingdom Bacillati; phylum Actinomycetota; class Actinomycetes; order Pseudonocardiales; family Pseudonocardiaceae; genus Amycolatopsis; species Amycolatopsis sp. NPDC004368. The sequence continues at coordinate 54,276 of NZ_JBSGDT010000003.1, forward strand.
GACCTTGAACCGGGCATCGCGCAGGCACTCGATCACGGTTCCTTCGACTTCGATCCCGCCCTTACCGGCCATGGCGCACCAGCTCCACCGTGCTGCCCGCCCGCCGGGCGCCGAGGCCCTCGAACAACGCCGTCGCCGCCTCGTTGGCCTCGTTCACCTCGGCATACGCCGACGCGATCCCCGCCTGGTGCAGCACGCCGAGCGAGTGGGTCAGCAGCGCGCGGGCGATGCCCCGCCGCTGCCGGTCGGCGCGCACAGCCACCAGCCCGATCCGGGGCAGGCGCGTCACCTGGACCACGCGGACCAGGCCCGCGTACTCGCCGCCGTCGGCCGCCACGGCGTACTTCGCCGGGTCCACGACGGTGTCACCGGCCGGACGCACCAGCACCTCGGCCGGCATCTCCTGCCAGCCCACGGCGGCTTCGACCTCGGCACGCACGACGCGGTCCAGGGCACGCAGCGGACCTTCTTCGGCGGCCCCGGCGGGCACGATCGTGACGCCCGCCGGCGGGGCAGTCAGAGGCACGTCGGTGGGCACGACGTACTCCCACTCACGCCGCCGGACCGTCAAACCGGCTTGGCGCCAGCCGGTCAGCAGTTCGTGGTCGGCTTCGTCGACGACGGTGTGCAGCGGCTCCGCCAGATCCGCCAGCACCGCGTGGGCGAGCCGGTCGAAGACGGAGCGGTGCCAGGCGTCGACGCTGAGGAAGACCCGGCCGTCGGGCCGGGTGGTGGCTTCGGCGCGGCCGGTCACCCGGTCGTCGTCCAGCGCGTGCCACAGCTTCGGTGTGACGCGCGTGATCACCACCGCGGGTTCGCCCGCGGTGAAACGCACAGTGTCCATGGTGGTTGCCTTTCAGGAGTGCCTTCATCAGGCGCTCCCGGCAACCCCTACGTCAGTCGCCCGACCGTGACGACGAGGAGAGCACCCACATCGAAACAGCGGTCATGGGTCTCACCTCCAACGGTCGAGTCACGGTCTGGCGAAACCCTAGCCGAGCGCCGGGGTTTCGCCCACCGAATTACGAGCGGGGCGGAATGGTCTGGCCCGGCTCCAGCGTGGGACCGCAGTCGTCGAGACCGTTGCCGAAGCGGTAGGCCTCGACGTCCATCATCGTGGTCGCCGCGTAGTGCTGGACGGCCTGCAGCTTCGCCGGGTCCTTCACCGCGTCCTTGCGCACCCAGTCGCCGTTGCGCAGGCCCGGGCCGGGGTAGATGAAGATCGGGTAGTAGTCGCGGTCGATGCGCGGGTCGAGCGAGATGCCGTTGCCGCCGGCCCACGGGCCCCAGGAGTGGATGAAGGTGGGCTTGACCGTGTCGAAAACGTAGTCACGCAGGCCCGGCATGTTCTCGTCGTGCGTGAGGTCGGCGATCGGCGCGTTCACCAGGCCCGCCATGTCCACGAGCTGCAGCCGGCTGGTCATCGACGAACCGCCGAGGTCCGGCAGCAGCAGCGACGCCTGCTGCAGGCCCAGCATGTCGGCGTAGGTGTTGAAGCCGCGGCCGAAGCGGTCGGCGATCAGGCACGCCGGCACGGTGGGGCTCTTGATGAACTCGTCGGACTGCTGCACGAACCCGACCAGCGACGGGATCGCCGCGGCGACCACCACCACCGACGCGACCGCGCGCCAACGCACCTTCACCGTGCGCAGCAGCTCGCCGAACGCCATCGTGCCCGCGAGCGCGCCCAGCACCCACACCGGCGTCGCGAAGCGGAACTGCGCCATCCAGTCGGGCACCATCACGCCGAAGGCGATCACGCCCAGCGCGAACGGCGTGATCAACGCGGCCAGCGGACGCCGCCACGGCGCCTTGCGCAACGCCCAGATCACCACCACCGCGAGCACGACGACGGCCGCCACACCCGCGTAGAGGATCAGGGTTCCGGGCCGCACCAACGACATCAGGTCGGGCAGGCCCTGTTTCTTCGCCACCGACGGGTTCGCGAGGAACCGCCCGCCGAACTCGCTGTGGCGCCAGGCCACATAAGCGCCGAACGGGACCGCGAAGGCCACAATGGACAGTACGGCGTAGCGGACGCTCACCCAGAAACCCGCGCGCCGCACGCCGTAGAGCAGGACGAGCGGGTACGCACCGGCGTAGATCAGGCCTTCCGGACGCGTGAGCGCGGCGAACGCCACGATCACGCCCGCGCCCACCGCGACCTTCCACGAGAGCGTGCGTTCCTTGCGCACGGCCGTGAACAGCAGCACCGCGAGGCCGACCACCGCGAACGCGAACAACGAGTTCTCGAGACCCGAGACCACCCAGATCACGAACGACGGGATCGTGGCCAGCGTGAGGCCCACGGCAAGCGTGACCGCCCACGCGTGGCGCGGGAAGACCTGGCGCGCGGCCACGTGGCACAGCGTGAGGATGCCCGCGGTGAACAGCAGACCGAGCAGCTTCGGGAACAGCACGTAGTCGGGGATGCCGAACAGCAGGCCGTGGTCGAACAAGCCGACGAGCTTGCCGCCCGCGAGCAGCACCATCCACGTCGGGTCGGAGAAGCCCTCGACGGGCGGCGCACCCGGCTGCAGGACGGGGCCGAGGCCGTCGGCCAGGCTGCGCGAGTAGGAGAACGTGATGGCCGCGTCGTCCACGATCCAGTGGCCGTAGCGCGTGGCGTGCCACGCGACCGCGGCGACACCGGCCAGCACCGCCAGCACGGAGGCGACCCAGCCGTGGCGCAGGCCGACGGCGGTCACGGGCGCGTCCTGCTCGGGCAGGTCGCGTTCGGATGCTTCGCTGAGTGCGCTAGCGGTCATTACCTCGTCACTGTTTCTTCTCGCAGAGCTGGTCTACTCGCAGAGCTTGCCGAGAAACGCACGAGCCTGCGCCCCTGTGAGGGAACCCCGGTGGACCCGGGCCGCGGCGCCGCGGTCGACACAGCACTCTAGCCAATACCGGATCAGGCCCCGTTCACACGTCGTCCTCGAGCGTGATCCGCCTCACATTCTAGCTGGTCAGGAGAGGTGGTCGAGCCGTTCAGGACAGGTGGGAGATGTCGTTGGCCAGATGCACGGAGGAGTTGCCATCCGGGTAGAACTCCACGATCGAGAGCGACGCCAGGTCCAGGTGCAGGCGGAACAGCAGGCTCGGGCCCGCGTCGAGGCCGATCCGCAGGAGTGTCTTGATGGGCGTGACGTGGCTGACGACGATGATCGTCCGGCCTTCGTGCTGCTCGATGAGCTCGCGCCGGGCCCCCTCGACGCGCTCGTGGACGGCGTCGAAGCTCTCGCCCCCGGGCGGCGAGCACGTCGAGTCGCGCAGCCAGCAGCGGTGCAGTTCGGGGTCGCGCTCGGCGGCCTCGGCGAAGGTGAGGCCCTCCCACTGGCCGAAGTCGGTCTCGATCAGGCCCGGGTGCGTGACGAAGCGGGTACCGAGCGCATCGGCCACGGCCTGCGCGGTCTGCTTGGTCCGGGTCAGCGGTGAGGAGACGATGGGCGCGACCTCGCCGTCCTCGCCGATCAGCCCCGGCCACGCGGCCAGCCGCTTCGCCGCCGCAGCGGCCTGGCCCTGCCCGCGCTCGGTGAGCGGCACGTCGCCGCGGCCGGAGTAGCGGCGGTCCACCGACATCTCGGTCTGGCCGTGGCGCAGGAGCAGCAGGCGGGTTGGGGTTCCGCGCGCGCCGGTCCAGCCGGCCTTGGCGACGCGGTCGGCCTCGCCGGTCCCGGTGGTCTCGACCTGCGGCTCCGGTGCGCCGGCGGGTTTGCCGCTGCCGCTGTCCATGGCGACGTTGGCGAGGCGGTCGGCGTGGGAGTTCTCAGCGCGGGGGATCCACATGTAAGTGACACGATCGAACCCGGCCGCGAGTTCACGCGCCCGGGCCGCGAGCGGCTGCAGCGCGGCGTGCTTGATCTTCCAGCGCCCGGACATCTGCTCGACCACGAGCTTGGAGTCCATCCGTACGTCCACAGTGGACGCCCCAACCTCGGCGGCGGCGGTCAGGGCCGCGATGAGCCCCGAGTACTCGGCGACGTTGTTGGTGACCACGCCGAGGTACTCGTGGCGCTCGGCCAGCACCTCGCCGGTGGCGGCGTCCTTCACGACCGCGCCGTAGCCGGCCGGGCCCGGGTTGCCCCGGGAACCCCCGTCGGCTTCGACGACAACCCGTTCGGTCACAGGCCCGACTCCAACGTGCGGACGAGGATCGCGCCGCAGTTCTCGCACTGGACGATGGTGTCCTCCGGTGTCGCCTTGATCTCGGCGATGGTGTTGCGGTCGAGCTCCAGCTGGCAGGCGCCGCAGCGGCGCGCACGCAGTAGTGCCGCGCCGATGCCCTTGTGCGCCAGCACGCGCTCGTACAGCTTCAGCACCGGCTCCGGGAACCGCGGCACGAGCTTCTCGCGGTCCTCCTCGCGGCGGGCGCGCGTGGTGTCGAGGTCCTTGAACTCCTCGTCACGACGCTCGACGGCCGCCGCCACGCTCGCCTCGGCCTTGTCGACCTCGGCGCCGGTGCGCTGCGCGTCGAGCTCGAGGGCCTCGCGCTGCTCCATGAGCTCCAGCAGGTCGTCCTCGAGCGCGGCCTGACGGCGGCCGAGCGTCTGCAGCTCGTGCTCGATGTCGGTCATCTGCTTGGCGTTGACGGAGCCCGAATCGAGCAGCTTGCGGTCACGGTCCTCGCGGGCCCGCACCGACTCGACCTCTTTCTCCTGCCGCGCGATCTCGCGGTCGAGGTCCGAGGCGGCGGTCTGCACGGACACCAGCGCGTCGCGCTTTTCGCGCACGGTCTTCTCACCTGCCTCGATCTCGGCGAGCTCGGGCAGGGTGCGCCGGCGGTGCGCGGTGCGCGAAAGCTCGGCGTCCACCTTCGCGAGTTCGAGCAGCTGGCGCTGGACGGCGGGGTCGGCCTTCACGGTGCTCCTTGTGGACTTGGTGGTCTTGCCGGTGGTTCAGCCGGCGGGGGTCGCGCGGACGGTCCACGGGTCGGTGCACCGCGTGGAGACGTGAGTGTCGACGTTACCCGCAAAGGCCGCGTCGAGGAGGGCCGAGGCCTGCCCGCACCAGGGCCATTCGCTGGCCCAGTGCGTGAGCCCGACCAGGGCGGGCACGCCCCCGGCGGCGGCGAGGTGCTCGCCGGCGGGGTGGTGGCGCAGGTCTGCCGTCACGTACGCGTCGACGCCCTCGGCGGCCGCCCGCGCGAGGTAGGAGTCGCCCGCCCCGCCGGACACCGCGACGGTGCGGATCGGCCGGTCCGGGTCCCCCGCCCCGAGCACCCCGGGCACCGTGGCCGGCAACGCCTCGGCGACGCGCTGCACGAACACCGCGAACGGCTCGGGCTCCGCCAGGTGCCCGATGCGCCCGATCCCCGTGCGGCCACTGGGTTCCTGCGGGTCGAGCGGGCGGTCGACCTCGAGGCCGATGGCGCTCGCGAGCGCGTCGGACACGCCGGGGTCGGCCGAGTCGGCGTTGGTGTGGGCGCAGTAGAGCGCGCGGCCGCCCCGGATGAGCCGGTGCACGAGCCCGCCCTTGACCGTGTCGGCGGGCACGCCGTGCACCCCGCGCAGCAGCAGCGGGTGGTGGGCGACGATCAGCTGCGCACCCAGGTCTTCGGCTTCCGTCACCGTCTCCTCGACCGGGTCCACGCAGAACAGCACCCGCGTGACCTCCTCCGCCGGGTCCCCGCACACGAGCCCGACGGCGTCCCACTTCTCGGCGAGGCGCGGCGGGTAGTGGCGTTCGAGGACGTCGAGGATCTCGGCTAGGGCAGGCACCACGGGATCCTCCCACGAGGGTTGGGGCAGACTCGGGACCCGTGACTTCAGTGGTGTTCGTGTGTTCAGGCAACATCTGCCGCTCCCCCATGGCGGAGCTCGTGTTCCGCGCGAAGCTCGACGAGGCCGGGCTGGCCGACCGGGTGTCGGTGTCCAGCGCCGGGACCGGACCGTGGCACGCCGGGGAGCCGGCGGATCGGCGGGCGCAGGCGACGTTGCGCGCGCACGGCTATCCGACGCAGCACGTGGCGTCGGAGGTGAACGACGAGGACCTGAAGGCCGACCTGCTGCTCGCGGCGGACGAGGGGCACCTCGATTTCCTGCGCGGGCGCGTCGCGGAGCCGGAGAAGGTGCGGCTGCTGCGGGAGTTCGACCCGACGGCGAAGGTCGGGGCCGAGGTGCCCGATCCGTACTACGGCGGGGCCGACGGCTTCGAGGACGTGCTGGCGATGATCGAGCGCGCGATGCCCGGCCTTATCGAATGGGTGCGCACGCACGATTGAGCCCCGTTTGTCCGGGGAAAATCACAGGTGGGAGAGGTCGCCGAGCGCGGGGTGGAAGCGACGGCCTACCGTGAGGGGGTGCGGTTGCGGTTTCTGCTCCGGCCCGGCTGGCTGGCACTGACGGTGGTGGTGTTCACCTTCGCCGTCTGTTGTTACACCCTGCTCGCGCCGTGGCAGTTCCGGCGCGACGCCGAGCAGTCGGCCCAGAACAACGCGCTGACCGCGTCGTTCACCGCGAAGCCGGTGCCGGTGACACAGGACCTGCCGGCCGGGGTGAAGCCCGACCAGAACACCGAGTGGCACCTCGTCTCGATCACGGGTACCTACCTGCCGTCGGCCGAGGTGGTGGCGCGGTTGCGGACAGTGCAGGGCGAAGGCGCGTACGAGGTGCTCACGCCGCTGCGGGCGACCGACGGGACCGTGTACCTGATCGACCGCGGTTACGTGCGGCTCGACGACCAGTCCGGCGTGCTCCCCTACGCCGCCGCGCCCGGTGGCCAGGTCACCGTGGTCGCGCGGGTGCGCAGCGACGAGGTCGACCCGAAGCACCGCGATGCGTTCTCCGACGCGTCGACGAAGGGGAAGCTGCAGAGCTACACGGTCGACTCGCAGGTCGTGGCGCGCTCGTCGGGCCTGACGATCCGGCCCGGCTACTTCCAGCTCGACCAGAACCAGCCCGGCGTGCTCGGCGCGCTGCCGCTGCCGCAGCTGGACTCGGGGCCGTTCTTCTCCTACGCGCTGCAGTGGCTGGCGTTCGGCAGCATGGCGATCCTGGGCTGGCTGTACTTCACGATCCGGGAGCTCAAGCCGGGTGGTGCGCTGACCACGGAGAAGCCGGAGCGCACGCGGCGCAAGTCCGTGGCGGAGATGCTGGCCGAGGACGAGGAAGAGTTCACCCGCTCCCGCTAGTGGTCGCTCGTTTTCGCCCGGGATTGGCCCTGTCTCGTGGCCACTTCTGGCGGCGATACTCGACGTCATGTTGATCCACCCCTGGGACGCCGGGGACGACGCGGAATGGCGGCAGTGGCTCACGGGCCACGACTTCGGCCAGCTCGTGGCCGGTGGCCGCGGCCGTGATCTCCCGGTGGTCGTGCCGACGCACTTCACCTTCGACGGCGAGGCCACCGTGTGGCTGCACCTCGCGCGGCCCAACCCGGTGTGGCCGTTGCTGGAGGAGCACCCGCGCGCAGTGCTGACGGTGATCGGTGAGTACACCTACATCCGTTCGGACTGGAACACGGCGGACGATCCGGCCTTGGGCGTGCCGACGTCGTACTACGCGACCGCGCAGCTGGCGTGCGACGTGCGCGTGGTCGACGATCCCGAGGAGAAGGCGGCGCTGCTCAACCGTCAGCTCGGGCACTTCGAGCCGGGCAGCGGGCGCACGCCGGTGTCGGCGGTCGACGCGCCGGACCGGCGGCTGCTGCCGGGGATCCGCGGGATCGAGCTGACCGTGACGTCGGTGCAGGCGAAGTTCAAGTACGGCGGCAACAAGACACCCGCCGACCGGGAGCGGATCGCGGGGAAGCTGGCCGTGCGGGGCGGGCCGTTGGACGCCGGCGCGCTGGAGCACCTCCAGCGCCGCGGCTAGTGCCGAGCCGACCAAAAGTAGGCCGACCCCCTCGCGGCACGTTACCTTCGCCAAGAAGTCATCCGGCCGTGACTGTGGTCGGATTGGTAACGATCGGCACGGCTACTTCTTCGCGCGGCGGCGCGCGCCGGCGAGCACGGCCACCGTGACCGACGTCGCGCCCGCCAGCCAGCCGACGACCCGCGACAGCTCCACCGCGCGCGTGACGTGCCCGGCGTCCGGATTGCGGCCGACGCCCAGCACGGGCAGCTCGACGACGCCGTGCGGGTAGACCGTGCGCCCGCCCACGCGGATCTCCAGCGCTCCCGCGAAAGCGGCCTCCACGCGGCCGGCGTTGGGGCTGGGGTGCGCGATCGTGTCGCGGCGCCACGCCCGCCACGCGCCGCCCGCCGACCCGCCGACGACCGGCGCGGCCAGCACCGTCAGCGCCGCCGCCACGCGCGTCGGGACGAGGTGCACGAGCTCGTCGAGCCGCGCGACGAGCCAGTGACCCGCCTGCCCGCGCGCGAGCACGCTGATGGTCCGCGAGGCGACCAGCCCCGGCACCCCGGCCAGCGCCCCCCACAGCAACGGCGCGACGACCACTTCGGACGTGTTCTCCGCCAGGGTTTCCACGGCTGCCCGGGAAAGCGCGATCATGCCCAGCCCGTCGGCAACGCGCGGGTCCAATTCGGACAGTGTGCCGCGCGCCGGTTCGAGCCGGCCCTCTTCGAGGTCGCGAGCGAGCTCGGTGCCCTGCGTCGCGAGGCCGGCGGCGCCGACCACGGCCCACGTCGTGACGGCCGTGACCGCGGCCTGCACCAGCGGCCGCCCCCGCCCGGCCCGCTCGACGACCAGCCCGACGGCGACGGCGGCACCCGCGAGGCCCAGCCCGGTTACGGCGGCACGGGCGGTGGCCGGCTCTCCTGCACGTTCGTCGCCGCCGGCAACGGATTCCCCAGGCTCCCCACCGACAACGCCCGAACCCTGCGTCGCAAGCCGGCGGAAGGCCGTGACGGGCGGGCGGTGCCGGGGGTTGCCGAGGACACCGTCGGCCGCCAGGCCGAGGATCAAGCCGATCGCGCGGGCCGCGCTCACCAGTGGCCCCCCGGGTACGTGGTTGTCAGTGTTCGCCGAGGTTACTCGACACCGCGGCGGCGATTTCGTCGCGTGCCTGGTCCACGATGTCGCGCATGGCGCGTTCGGCACGGGCCGCGTCGCCGGCGTCGATGGCGGCGGCGACTTCCCCGTGCAGGGCGACGGCTTCGGGCTGGGGTTCCTCGGGCATGAGGCCGTGAGAGGTGCGGCCGGCGAGGACTTCGGCGACCACCGACGACAGCTGCGCGAACATCGGGTTCCCCGACGCCGAAAGCAGCAGGTCGTGGAAAGCGATGTCGTGGCCGAGGAACGTGGTCAGGTCGCGGGCGCGGGCCGTCTCCTCCAGCCGGTGCCCCAGCGCACGCAGGCGGCCGCGGTCTTCCGGTGTGGCGCGCAGGGCCGCGAACCGCGCGGCCGACGGTTCGACGCCGGAGCGCAGCTCGTTCAGGGTGCGCAGGGCCGCGGGGCGGGCGGAGCCGTCGAGCTGCCAGCGGATCAGGCGCGGGTCGTAGTGGTTCCAGCCGGCCGGTTCGCTCACGATCACGCCGACGCGCCGGCGGCTCGTGGTGAGCCCCATCGTCTCGAGCACGCGCACGACCTCGCGCGCGACCGTGCGGGAGGCGCCGAAGCGTTCCTGCAGGTCGTCGGAGCGCAGGACGGAGCCCGGCGACAGCTCGCCGTTGGCGATCGCGGCGCCCAGCGCGTCGAGGACTTCCTCGTGGCGGTCACTCCCCATCCGGACAACCTAGCGGGCTGATTCGATTAAGTACTACTTCATCTTGAATAAGTAGTACTTTTGGGTTTCACTCTTGGGCGACACAAGGAGGTGGGGCGGATGACCGTCATCGTCGTGATGGGTGTTGCCGGCTCGGGGAAGACGACCGTCGGCGAGGCGCTGGCCGAGCGGCTCGGCGTGACCTACGCCGAGGCCGACACCTTCCACCCACCGGCCAACATCGCCAAGATGACCGCGGGTCACGCGCTCACCGACGAGGACCGCGAGCCCTGGCTGCAGGCCATCGCGCGCTGGATCGCACAGCACGAGGAGACCGGCGGGGTCGTGTCCTCGTCCGCGCTGAAACGCCGCTACCGCGACGAGCTGAGAGCCGGCGGCGACGTCTGGTTCCTCCACCTCCACGGCGAGCGCGCCCTGCTCGCCGAGCGCATGCAGACCCGCAAGGGCCACTTCATGCCCGTCACCCTGCTCGACTCCCAGCTCGCGGACCTCGAACCGCTGCAGCCGGACGAGCCGGGCACCGTCGTCGAGATCACCGAACCCCCCGCCGCCCTCGTCGAGGCGGCGCTTCACGCGTTCCGGGAGCGTGCATGACCACCCTCGCCACCGGCTGGACCGGCCACGACACCCGCCTGATCCTCGCGACGGTGCTCGCCATCGCCGTGATCGTGGTGCTGATCAGCAAGCTGAAGCTGCATCCGTTGCTGGCGTTGACGATCGGCTCGGGGGTGCTCGGGATCGTCGCCGGCATGCCCGTGGACAAGCTGTTGAAGAGCTTCGAATCCGGCGTCGGCAGCACGGTCGCGTCGGTCGGGTTGCTGATCGCCTTCGGCGCGATGCTCGGCAAACTGCTGGCCGACTCCGGTGGCGCGGACCGGATCGTGGACACCATCCTCGGCCGGGTGCGCGGCAAGGGACTGCCCTGGGCGATGGCGCTGGTCGCCGCGCTGATCGGGCTGCCGATGTTCTTCGAGATCGGGCTCGTGATGCTGATCCCGGTCGTGCTGCTGGTCGCCAAGCGCAGCGGGAAACCCGTGCTGCTGCTGGGAATTCCGGCGCTCGCCGGCCTGTCCGTGCTCCACGGCCTGATCCCGCCGCACCCCGGGCCGCTCGCCGCGGTGGGCGCGCTGAACGCCAACGTGGGCATCACGCTCGCGCTCGGCCTGCTCGTCGGCATCCCGACGGTGATCATCGCCGGCCCGCTGTTCGGCCACGTCGCTTCGCGTTGGGTGCCGGCCGCCGAGCCGCCGAAGCGGCTCGTGCCCGAGTCGGGGAGCACCGACGTCGACCGCCGGCCCAGCTTCGGCGCGACGCTGACGACAGTGCTGCTGCCCGTGGTGCTGATGCTGCTGAAGGCGCTCGCGGACATCCTGCTGGGCAAGGAAAACGCCGTGCGCCGCGTGCTCGACTTCGTCGGCGACCCGCTGGTGGCGCTGCTGGTCGCAGTGCTCCTCGGCATGGTCCTGCTCGGCCGCCCGGCGGGGCTGCACCGGGCCAAGCTGTCGTCGATCATCAGCGACTCGCTCGCGCCGATCGCGGGCATCATGCTCATCGTGGCCGCCGGCGGCGGGTTCAAGCAGACGCTGGTGGACGCCGGCGTCGGCACCGTGATCACCAACCTCTCCACCGGCGCCCACCTCTCACCCCTGCTGCTCGGCTGGCTGGTCGCCGTCGCGATCCGCCTGGCCACCGGCTCCGCGACCGTCGCCACCGTGTCCGCGGCCGGCATCGTCGCGCCCCTGGCCGCCACCCTCGACCCGACCCACAACGCCCTGCTCGTGCTCGCCATCGGCGCGGGTTCGCTGTTCTTCTCGCACGTGAACGACGCCGGGTTCTGGCTGGTCAAGGAGTACTTCGGCATGTCGGTCGGGCAGACGCTGAAGACGTGGTCGGTGATGGAGACGGTGATCTCGGTGGTGGCGATCGTGCTGATCCTGCCGCTGGGCGCGCTCGTCTAGGCGAATTCGGCTACGTGTACTCGGCTAGGCGTACTCGGCTAGGTGTATTTCTAGGGCGTGCGTGCCGGGTAGGAACCGGCCAGCGCCCAGGCCGGGTACTCCGGCGGCAGCGCGCTGACGGCGTCCAGCTCGGCGAGATCCTGTTCGTCCAGCTGCAGGTCGACGGCGGCGAGGTTCTCCCGCAACTGGTCCGGCCGCTTCGCGCCGACGATCACGCTGGTCACCCCGCGCTGCGCCAGCACCCAGGCCAGGGCAACTCGCGCGACGCCGACGTCGTGCCGGGCGGCGACCGTGCGCAGGACGTCAACGATGGCGTAGCCGCGTTCGCGGTCGAGCGGCGGGTTGTCGGCCTGGGCGCGGCGGCCGGTGGCGTCGTGGCTGTCGCGGGTGAACTTGCCGGAGAGGAACCCGCCGGCCAGCGGGCTGTAGACGAGCAGGCCGAGCTTCTCCTCGTTCACCAGCAGCAGCAGCTCACGCTCCAGGTCGCGGCCCACGAGCGAGTAGTACGCCTGCAGCGACACGAACCGCGGGTAACCCCGCAGGTCGGCAACCCCGAGGGCCTTGGCGAGCTGCCAGGCGAAGGTGTTCGACGTGCCGATGTAGCTGATCTTCCCCTGGCGGACGGCGTCGTCCAGGGCCGAGAGCGTCTCGTCGATCGGGGTCAGGTGGTCGTGGGCGTGGATCTGGTAGAGGTCGATGTGGTCGGTGCCGAGGCGGCGCAGGCTGTCCTCGATCGCGTTACGCAGGTACAGGCGGGACAGCCCGACCTCGTTGGGGCCGGCGCCCATGCGCGCGTACGCCTTGGTGGCGAGCACCACGTCACGGCGGCGGCCCTTGAGGATCTTGCCGAGCATTTCCTCGGTCTCGCCACCGGCGTACATGTCGGCGGTGTCGATGAGGTTCACGCCCTGGTCCAGCGCGATGCCGACGAGTTCGTCGGCTGCTTTCAGGTCGAGCGCGCCGATCACGTTCCACGGCGGCCGGCCGGCCCCGCCGAACGTCATGGTGCCCAGTGCGATCCTGGACACGAAAGTTCCGGTGGCCCCGAGTTGTTGGTAATGCACGAGGAGTCCTTTCTTCTCGTTTCCACGCTAGGAACGGTGGTGAGCGCACACCATGAGCGAACGTCCGGAACTCGTGCTGGATCGTCCGGATCCCCTCTCCGACGTCCTGTCGGTGGCCGACGTCCGCCCGGCGCTCCCGGCCCGGCTCACAGCGGGCGGCGACTGGGCCGTGCGGTTCGACGGGTCGCACCCCAAGGTGATCACCGTGACGTCGGGCTCGTGCTGGCTGCTGCCCGAGGAGGGTGCCCCGGTCTCCCTCTCGGCCGGCGACTGCTACCTCATCGGCCGCGACGCCGCGTACGTCACGGCCAGCGCGCCCGACGTCGCGCCCGTCGAGGGTCGCAGCGTGTTCACCGGCGTCGACGGCCACGCCGGCCCCTCGAGTGGCACCGTGCTGGTCGGCGCCACCTTGGATTTCACGGACCCGGCCGTGGCCGCGCTGCTGGCGGACCTCGGGTCCTCGGCCGCCATCACCGACCCGCACACGGCCGAGGTGCTGAACTCGACGCTGCGGCTGCTCGCCTTCGAAACTCCCGGCCTCCTCGGCGGCACCGCGATGCGCGAGCACCTCACCCAGGTCCTCTCCGTGCACGTCGTGCGCGCCCTCCTCGGCGCAGACGCCCAACCCGCGTGGCTCTCCGGCCTCCGCGACCCCGCCGTCCGCGCCGCACTCGCCGCGATGCACCAGCACCCCGCCGAGCCGTGGACGGTCGCCCGGCTCGCCACCGTGGCCCGACTGTCGCGCAGCGTGTTCGCCTCGCGGTTCAAGGCGTTGATCGGGCTGTCCCCCATGGACTACCTCCTGCACCGGCGCATCGCCGGTGCCACTCGCGAACTCGCCGACGGGCGGACGGTCGCGGCCGTTGCGCCACGATGGGGGTACGGGTCGGAGAGCGCGTTCAGTGCGGCGTTCAAGCGGGTGACCGGGGTGTCCCCCGCGAGCAGCCGAACCCGCTGATCAGCCCAAACACCACACCGTGAATCCAGCACGGGTTGACACGTGACCTTTTGGTCACCTATTCTCGCGGTGTGCCTGACGACCTGGTGTTCGACGACTTGGTGTTCAAGGCGCTGGCGGATCCGACCCGCCGGGGTCTGCTGGATCGGCTGTTCGAGCGGGACGGCCGCACGCTCACCGAGCTGGAGTCCGAAGTGGACATGACGCGCTTCGGGGTCATGAAGCACCTGAAGGTGCTCGAAGAGGCCGGGCTGGTCGTCACGCGCAAGGAGGGGCGGGAGAAGCTGCATTTCCTCAACCCCGTGCCGATCCGGGAGATCCACGACCGCTGGATCGACAAGTACACCGAGCGCCACGTGTCGGCGCTGCTGGAGCTGAAGTCCGAACTGGAGACGAGGGAGCCACCGAGATGAGCGACACCAAGACCGTTCAGGTCAACCGCGTGTACATCCGTGCGACGCCGCAGGCGATCTGGGACGCGATCACCAAGCCGGAGTGGACGCAGAAGTACGGGTACTCCGGGCTGGCCGAGTTCGACCTCAAGACGGGCGGCAAGCACCGCACCAAGCCGACGCAGGAGTTCATCGACGCCGGCTTCACGTGCGACCTGCTCGACGGCGAGGTGCTCGAGTCCGACCCGCCGCGCCGGCTCGTGATCACGTGGAAGCTGCTGATGGACCCGAGTCTCGTCGCGGAGCCCTACACCACGCTCACCTACGACATCGAGGAAACCAAGACCGCGGGCACCAGACTGACCGTGACCCACGACGTCACGAACGCACCCGGGCACGCGGCTCTGGTGTCGGGCGCGATGGAGAACGTGGACGCCGGTCCGGGCGAAAGCGCGGGCGGCGGCTGGGCCTGGGTGCTGTCCGACCTCAAGTCGGTGCTGGAGACCGGGAAGAACATCGTCGGCTGAGGGTTCAGCCGACGGCGGGCGGCGGTGTCCACAGCGGACACCGCCGCTCCACCGTCAGATGCGTTGCGTGGCCGCCTTGAGGGCGGCTTTGGCCGAAGCCGGGGCGCCGAGCTCGTCGAGCCCGAACAGGGCCGCGCCGACAACCGGGTTCACGTCGACCACCCGCACCACCGCGCGCGGCGCCACCTTCAGGCAGCGCCGCTCGATCTCGGAGATCACCGCCGGGCCGACGCCGGTGAGCACTCCCCCGCCGAGCACGACCTCGGGCGCGGACGTGGTGAGGTCCAACCGCCGCAGGATCACCGCGGCGAACACGCTCACCTCCTCCACGAACCGGGTCACGATCTGCTGCGCGACCTCGTCACCGGCGGCGGCGACGTCGAACAGCAGCGGGCACAGGCCGTGGATGCGGGCCGAGTCGATCTCCTGGAAGTGCAGGCCCTGCACCACGTCGAACACCTTTGGCACGCCGAAGAAGCCTGACACCGCCGCCAGCAACGCCGTCGACGGACCACGCCCGTCCTCCGCGCGCACGGCCCACCACAAGGCTTCCTCACCGAGCCGGTAGCCGCCGCCCCAGTCGCCGGAGATCTTGCCCAGCGCGGGAAAGCGGTGCACGCGCCCGTCGGGGCCGACGCCGGCGCCGTTGATGCCGGCGCCGCACACCACCGCGACCCCGGTGCCGTCGGAGCTGCCCGCGCGCAGCAGCGCCAGCACGTCGTTGCCCACGTGCAAGGTGGAGCTCCAGCCGCGCGCGAACAACGCGGTGTGCAGCGCCTGCTCCTCACGCGGGAAATCCAGCCCCGCGAGGTAGGCCGAGGTGTGCACGCCGAACGGCCGCGTCACGGGCAACCCGGCCGAGGTCAACGCCGAGAGCACCAGCGTCTCCAGTGCCGCGACACACCCGTCGACGCCGACGTTCTGCGGTGAGGCGCCCGGGCCGCGCGATTCGGCGAGCACACCGCCTTCGCGCGACACCACGAGCACCTCGGTCTTGCTGTTCCCCCCGTCGATCGCGACGACCGCGGGCCTGGCTTCGCTCATCCGCGGGCCCACGGCAGGAAATCGCGGTTGAGCGACACGAGGGAGTCGGCCAGCTGGTCGGCCTTGGGGTACTGGCCGATCAACGGGTGGGCCAGCAGGGCGTCGGCCACCCGGTCACGCCCGCCCTTCACCGCGGCCTCCAGCGCCAGGTGCTCGTATGCGGTCACCGCGGCGATGAGCCCGGCGAAGCGCGGCTCCACCGTCTGCTGGGGAATCGCGCGCGCACCGCTCGAATCCACAGTGGACGACACCTCGATCACGCTGTCGTCGGGCAGGAATCCGAACGTGCCGTCGTTGCGCACGTTCACCACGTGCTCTTCGGCCGGCCCGCCCGCGGTCAGCGCGTGCACGAGCTGGATCGCCGCCTCCGAGTAGTACGCTCCGCCGCGCTTCTCCAGCGACTCGGGCTTGGTGACCTGCTCCGGGTCGAGGTAGATCTTCAGCAGCTCCTCCTCGACGTCGCTCACCACCTCGGCGCGCGGGCGCTCGGTGAGCTGCTTGGCCACCTGCGCGTCGTGCGAGTAGTAGTACTTCAGGTAGTACGACGGCACGGCGTTCATCCGCCGCATCCACTCGACGGGCGCGGTCACCTCCTCACCGAGGAACTCCGCGTGCTGCGCCAGCAGCTCGGGCAGCCGGTCGACGCCGTCGACGAGCACCCCGCGCTCCCAGCTCAGGTGGTTGAGCCCGGTGTGGACGAGCCGCACCGCGTCGGTCGAGGCGCCGAGCAGCCGGGCGAACTTGCGCTGCAGGTTGATCGCGACGTTGCACAGCCCCACCGCGCGGTGGCCCTCCTGCAGCAGCGCCCGCGTGACGATGCCGACGGGGTTCGTGAAGTTCACGATCCACGTGTCGGCACCGGCCACCTTGCGCACCCGCTCGGCGATGTCGAGCACCACCGGCACGGTCCGCAGGGCTTTCGCCAGGCCGCCCGCGCCGGTCGTCTCCTGGCCGACGCAGCCGCACGCGTGCGGGAACGTCTCGTCCGACGCCCGCGCCTTCTGTCCACCCACGCGCAGCTGGATGAGCACGGCCGAAGCGCCGTCGACGCCTTCTTCCAGGTTCGCGGTGGTGCGCACCCGAGCCGGGTGGCCGGCGTGGTCGAGCAGCCGTCGGCTGAACCCGCCGACGGCTTCCACTCGGTAGGCGTCGGGGTCGATCAGCACGATCTCGTCGACATCCAAAGTGGACCTGCGGTCGGCGATGCCGTCGACCAGCTCCGGCGTGTAGGTGGACCCGCCACCGACGACTGCCAGCTTCATCCCTTGACTCCCGTGAACGTGATGCCCTTGACGAACGATTTCTGCGCGAACACGAACAACACGATCACCGGTGCCATGATCAGCGCCGTGGCGGCCATCGTGAGGTTCCACTCCACGTGGTGCATGCCGCGGAACGAGGCGATGGCCAGCGAAAGCGGCCAGTGCTCCTGGTTCTCGCCGGTGTAGAGCAGCGGTCCGAAGTAGTCGTTCCAGGTGAACAGGAAACAGAACATCGCGGTGGCCGCGATCCCGGGGCGGGCCATGGGCAGCAGCACCCGGGTCATGGCGCGGAACTCGGTGCAGCCGTCGATCTTCGCCGCTTCCAGGTAATCCTTGGGGATGGTGAGGAAAAACTGGCGGAGCAGGAAGATCGAGAACGCGTCGAAGAAGAAATACGGCACGATCAGCGGAACGAGCGTGCCGGTGAGCCCCAGCCGCACCCACAGGTCGTACAGCGGCACGACCGTGACCTGCGGCGGCAGCATCATCGCGGCCACCGTGAGCATGAAGAACAGGTTCTGGCCACGCCACTTCAGCTTCGCGAGGCCGTATGCCGCGGGGATGGCCGACACGAGCGCGCCGATGGTCGCCAGTGCGGAGTAGAGCAGGCTGTTGCCGAAGTACTCCAGCAGCGGCGCCTTCCGGAACACCTCCACGAAGTTCTCGAAGTGCCATTCCGTGGGCCACAGGCTCGACGTCATGGCCTGGTCGCTCTTCATCACCGCGGTGAGGAACACGAACAGCAGCGGCAAGGTGAAGATCACGCCGAGCGCGATGCCGATGGCGTGCGTCGCGATGAAGCCCAGCCGCTTGTCCCACTGGCGTTTGAACCGCACCCTCGGCGGCACCGACGCGGGCGCGGGGGCCGAGATGGTGGTCATGCGCCCTCCTCTTGGTGTTGGGACTTGCGCAGCTGCCGCACCAGCACCCACGTGAAGCCCGCGGACACGATGAACAGCAGCACGGCCATTGCCGCCGCGTAACCCATGTTGAAGTAGCGGAAACCCTGCACGTACAACCAGATCGGGTACGTCAGCGTCGAGTTCTCCGGTGCGCCGATGAGCTTCGAGTTGCCGGCCACGTCGGCCGTGCCCGCCGAGGCGGACGACGCGACGATGGCCTGCGTGAAGAACTGCAGCGCGTAGATCATCGAGTTGACCACGCCGAAGAGCAGCACCGGCGAGATCGTGGGCAGCGTGACGTGCCAGAACTTGCGCACCGCGCCGGCGCCGTCGAGCTCTGCGGCCTCGTACTGCTCGGTCGGCACGTCGAGCAGCGCGGCGAGGATGATGATCATCAGCTCGCCCGAGCCCCACAGCGCCAGCAGCGTGAGCGACGGCTTCGACATCACCGGGCTGTTGAACCACAGCCCCCCGTCGATGCCCACGAGGTGCAGGAACCGGTTGACCGGGCCGAACTGCGGGTTGAACACGAACACGAACGCGAGCGTCGCCGCGGCCGGCGGGGCGAGCGTGGGCAGGTAGCACAGCGTGCGCACCAGGCCGACGCCCGACTTCAGCCGCGAGATCACCGACGCGACGCCGAGTGAGAACGCCACCCGGCAGATCGTCAGGATGATCACGAGCCACAACGTGTTGTACGCGGCGGTGCGCACCAGCGGCTCGCTGGTGAACATGCGCACGTAGTTGTCGAAACCGATCCACTGTGGAGGGTTGATGAGGTCGTAGCGGGTGAACGAGTAGTACACCGTGGCGATGAGCGGGTACCCGAAGAAGATCAGGAACCCCAGTGTCGCCGGCGCCATGAAGTAGAACACCGTGCGACGGCGCTTGGCTTTGCGGGACCCCGCCCGCGCCCCGGTGGGCGCGGGCGAAGCCTTCGCTTCGAGCACTTGCGTCGAGGTACTTTTCACCGCCGGGGCGCCCTCAGGCAGAGTCATCCGCCCGATCCTTTTTGCGCCAGCTCGTCGTTCACCTGGGCGTCGACCTGCTTGAGCCCGGCGTCGAGGTCGGGGACGGATCCGGCCTGCCACTTCTCGGCGAAGTCGTTGACCGCCTTGAGGAAGGCGTCACCGATCGGCGTCGACGGATTGGCGACCAGCTTGCCGCTGCCGTAGATGTCGAGGAACGTCTTGAACTGCGGCGGCACGTCGAGCTTCGGCGAGGACAGGGAAGCGGTGGTGCTGGGCACGTTCTTGAGGCCGTTGGCCATGTCCACGAGCGTGTCGGTGTCGAGCGTGACCTGCTTGATCAGCTCCCACGCGGCGCCGGGGTTCTTGGCGCCCTTGGGGATCGCGATGATCGTGCCGGTGGCGAAGCCGGCGCCGTAGTGGTCGGCCATGCTGTCGAGGACCGGCGCGGGCGCGGTGGCGTAGTTCAGCGCCGGAGTCTGGTCCTTGATGAACGCGGTGCGGAACTCACCGTCGTACATCATGGCCAGCTTGCCCTTCTGGAAGCCGTTGTCGGCGGAGTACTCGTCGCCCAGGCCGGCCTTGAACTTCTCGACCTTGTCGTGGCCGCCGTAGAAGTCGATGAGCTTCTTCTGGAACTCGAACATCGCCTTCCAGCCGGGGCTGGACTCCAAAGAGGACTTGCCGTCCGGGCCGATGAACTGTGCGCCGAAGTTGGGGGCCCAGTACTGCGCCTGGTTGGCGTAGAAGGGCATCGCCGGGATGAAGCCCATCGTCTTGATGGAGCCGTCCGGGTTGAACTCGGTGAGCTTCTTCGCGTCCTCGAACAGCTCGGTCGTGGTCTTCGGCGGCGAGGTGATGCCCTTCGCCGCGAACATGTCCTTGTTGTAGTAGAGGCCGTAGACGTCGGCGAGCATCGGCATGGCGCAGCGCTTGCCCTGGTACG
This sequence comes from Amycolatopsis sp. NPDC004368, assembly GCF_053602515.1. Taxonomy (NCBI): domain Bacteria; kingdom Bacillati; phylum Actinomycetota; class Actinomycetes; order Pseudonocardiales; family Pseudonocardiaceae; genus Amycolatopsis; species Amycolatopsis sp. NPDC004368. The sequence continues at coordinate 73,921 of NZ_JBSGDT010000003.1, forward strand.
ACGTGTAGTTGCGCACGGCTTCGGGGATCTGGTTCACGTCGACCTTGTCGCGGTCGAGGTAGGGCTTGAGGTCGGTGAAGCTGCCGGTGGAGCACCACGCACCGAGGTTGTCGGTGTAGAAGGAGATCGCCACGTCGGGCGGGTTGCCGCCGCGGATCGACTGCGTGAGCTTGTCGTCGTCCTGGTTGCCCTCGTGGTTGATGGTGATGTTGGGGTACTTGGCTTTCAGCTTGTCGAGGGCGGCCGTGACCACGCCGTACTCGCGGTCGGTGAACTTGCTGTAGACGGTGAGCGTGAGCTTGGCGTCCTTGTCCGGCGGCGCGGCGGCGGCGCCCGAGCCGCTCGGCGCGGCCGCGCCGCACGCGGCGGTCGCCAGCAGCGTGGCGGCGGCCGCGGCGGACAGCAGCAGGGAACCACGCCTTCGCGCGATCCTCCGGATGCGGGTCGTGGGGGCCATGACCCTCCTCCTCATGGTGGTTACTCGGTCGGGGACGGGGCGGAGCTCGGGAGCGCCGTGTCCGGCGCTCCCCCCGCGGGCTTGCGCGGCCCGCGGAGTGTGTGGGTGACGACGCCGAAGACGTCTTCACGGGCGGTGGCGAGCGCGGACTGCAACGCGCCGGCCCGCACGGCGTTGCCCTGCACGGACGCGAGCGCGACGGGCGTGCGGGGCAGGACGAGGGCGTGGAGTTTTCGCGCCACCCGTTGCGCGAACTCGTCGCCACCGGCGCGGCTGGTGTCGCCGGAGAGCAGGATGAGCTGCGGGTCGGCCACGGCCACGAGACTCGCCAGGCCACCCGCGACGCGGCGGGCCAGGTCGTCGAGAAAGGGTTCGTGTTCCGGCGTGTTCGCTTTCGCGACGGCTTCGGGGCCGGTTTTCGCTGCCAGACCGTGGGCTTTCGCGAGCCGCGCTATCGCCGGCGAGTCCACGAGGTTGCCGAAGCGCGCGCCCGCGTCGGGCCAGCGATCGCCGGTGTCCACAGTGGCCGGATCGGGCACCCGCATCCAGTCGATCTCGCCGCCACCGCCGGTCGCGCCGCGCAACAGCCGCCGCCCGATCACCACGGCACCACCGACACCTTCCGACAGCCACACCATCACGAAGTCGTCGACGTCCTGCGCCTTCCCGGCCGTCATTTCCTCGACCGCGACCAGGTTCACGTCGTTCTCGATGGTGACGGCGATGCCGAGCTCTTCGCTGAGCTTCTGCGGCACGTCGAACCCGAGCCAGCCGGGAATGTGCGGCGCCGAGGAGAGCAGGCCCGTGCGCGGGTCGAACGCACCCTGCGCCCCGATCACGACGTGGGCCAGGTCTTCGAGGTTTTTACCGGCCTTCCTGGTCACCTGCTTGAGTGCCTTGCCGAACGTGCCGATCACGTCGGCGCCCTCGTGCACCGGCAACTCGACCTGGTACTCGGCTCTCACGGTGCCCGCGACGTCCGCGATCACGAAATCCGCCACGTGCGGCGTGAGATCCACTGCCGCGACGTGCGCGAGGCTCCCGTTCACTGCCCACAGCTGAGCCCGCGGCCCACGCCCGCCACCCGCGCGTTCGCCCGCTTTGCCGACGAGGTTGTCCTGCTCCAGACGCGTCAGCAACTGCGCCGTGGCCGGCTTGGACAGCCCGATCACGACCTCGAGCTCCGCCCTGGTGAGCGGCCCGCCCCGCAACAACGCCTCGATCGCCGCGCGGTCGTTGATCTCGCGCAACATCCTCGGGCTACCGGCGCGCACTCTGGGCCCCTTAATTAGGATACTTTACAGACGGTTTCGGGCGACTGTAGTGAGCGGGGCCACATCGCGTCAATGGTCATCCGGAACGAGCGGGTAACAACTCGGGTCGAGGAGGTTTCGGGCGCAGCTGTGGGTGATGGAGTGGATGCTCTGTGTGTCTTGCCACCGCGCGCCTGGGGCGAGCCGGGGTGGGCCACTGGGCGCAAGCCGAAGCATCCGAGCGCGTCAGTGCCTTGCTGCTGGATTTCCTTGCCCAGCACTGAGAAAGGCCCTCCCCGGCGAAAGCCAGGAAGGGCCCTGTCACGAGCGAAACGTCACTCCTCGGCGTCAGCCCACGCCTTCAGCATCACGCGGGCGATCGACGAGTTCCCCGGCAGGATCATCTCCGACGCACCACCCGCGATGGGTGTCGCGGAGCCGCCGTTGCGGAAGGCCGCCCGGACCTCCTCGCGGGAGACCCAGAGGGCCTCCTCGATCTCCCCGTCCGCCGGAACCAGCGGCTGCGACCGGGAAGCCCGGGCCGTGAAGCCCAGCATGATCGAGCGCGGGAACGGCCACGGCTGGCTGCCCAGGTAGCGGATGTCGAACACGTCGGCACCCACCTCCTCGCGAATTTCTCGTAGGACGCAGCCCTCCAGGGACTCGCCGGCTTCCACGAAGCCCGCGAGAACCGAGTAGCGGCCCGCGGGCCAGATGGGCTGGCGGGCCAGCAGCACGTGGGAGCCGTTGACGCCGTCCTCGTCGTGGACGAGGCAGATCACGGCCGGGTCGGTGCGGGGGTACTCCTCGTGGCCCTTGGCCTCACACTTGCTGGCCCAGCCGAACTGGATCAGGTTCGTGGGTGAACCGTCGCGGGTGCAGAAGCGGGATTGGCGGCGCCAGTGGCGCAGCGCGACCGCGGTGGTGAACAGGCCGGCCGACGTGTCGTCCAGCTGGTCGCCGTAACCGCGCAGCTCGACCCAGATCTCGCCGGCCACGCGGGGGACCTCTTCGACCACACCCCAGCTGCCGGCCATCTGCACGGTGTCGACATCACCCTCGGGGCGGCCGGGCAGGGACCAGTAGTCGGTGTCCTCCCATTCGCCGAGGAAGACCGCGTCGGCCGGGGGTTCCGAGCCGAAGTCGACGGCCTTGCGGGCGGCCAGCGACGAGCCGCCCTCGGCGACCGGGGTGCGGCCCGTGTCGTCGAGGAGCACGACACGGGCCTCGGACCACTTCGACACCAACCGCTCCGGGTTGGTGCGCAACGTCTCCTGGCGGTCCACAGTGGACCGGGACAGGGTCGGCAAAGCCGCCAGCTCAAAAGGGACGGTCACTCCGAGCCCACCGTCACGTCGCCGAGCGCGGTGAGCTTCGGCGCGAGCACCTCGGCGTCGCCGACCACCACGCCGGTGAAGCGCTTGGGTGCGAAGTACTCCAGCGCCGCCTCGGCCACCTGCTCCCCCGTGACGGCCGCGAGCCGCGCCGGGTGTTCCTGCAGCCATTCGACGCCGAGTCCGGTGGTCGCGAGCGCCATGAGCTGCCCGGCGAGCCCCGACTGCGACGACGTGGAAGTGAGCAGCGAGCCGATCGCGTACTGGCGCACCGACTCCACCTCCTCGGCCGTCGGCGGCACGAGCCCGAGGCGCCCCAGCTCGTACCGCGTTTCGAGCAGCGCGGCGGCCGTGACCTCGTTGGCCGTGTCTGCGTCGACGTTCACCACGGCGTTCTCGCCGGTGAACTCGAAACCCGAGTGGGCGCCGTAGGTGTACCCCTTGTCCTCGCGGATGTTCTCGACCAGCCGCGACGAGAAGTACCCGCCGAAAGCGAGGTTCGCCATCTGCAGCGCCGCGTACGACGGGTGCGTGCGGGCCACCGCCTGGGCCGAGAGCCGGATCTGCGACTGCACGGCGCCGGCGCGCGGCACCAGCAGCACGTTGCCCCCGGTCAGCTCCGGCAGCGGCGGCAGCACGACGGCCGACCGGTCCGAAGCCCAGCCACCGAGGGCGCGTTCGAGCTCGGCCGGCACGGTGTCGGGGTCGATGTCGCCCACGATCACCAGCACGGAACCGCGCGGCAGCACTGAAGCGGCGTGCAGCGCCCGCACCTGATCGGAGGCGACGGCAGCAACATCAGAGGCCTCCGGCACCTCGCGGGTGACCGGGTGGTCGCCGTAACGCTGCTTCTGCAACGCTTCGCGCGCGATCGTGCGCGGCTGCGTGCGCGACACCGCGATGCGCTCGATCAGCCGCTCGCGCTCGCGGGCCACCTCGGCTTCGGCGTAGGTGGCGCCGGTGAGCACGTCGCCGAGCACGTCGAGCAGCGTCGGCAGGCCCTCCGACAGTGCGGAACCGTTGAGGTACAGGCGTTCCGGGTCCACACCGGCGCCGAGGTCACCACCGATCAGGGCCAGTTCGGCGTCGATCTCCACGCGGTCGCGCTGGGAAGTGCCGGTGAGCAGCGTCTCCGCCAGCACCTCGGCGGTGGCCGGGTGCAGCGCGTCCTCCCCCGCGAACGGGATCCACAGCCGCACCTCCACCAGCGGCACCGAAGCCTTGCGCACGGCCAGCACGCGCAGGCCGTTGCTCAGCGTGGTGTCCACATGGGACAGATCCGAGGCGGCGCGCTGCGCGCCCAGTTCGGGCAGCGGCCGCGGGCCGGTCGCGGTGCGCCCGATCTCCTGAGCGCTGCGATGCGTTGCCGAAGTCACTGCTCTTCAACCCCTTCGGTGTTTGCGGCGGGCTTCACCACGAGCACGGCCCGCGCGTCGGGGCGCAGCGCCTTCGCGGCGGCCGACACGGCCTCGCCGGTGATCGCCGACATGCGGTCGGCCAGCCGGTGCACCAGCGACGCGTCGCCGTACAGCAGCTCGAACGCGCCCAGCGCCAGCGTGCGCGACACCAGCCGGTCGTGTTCCGAGTGCAGGCTCGCGGCCCAGCGCGCGGTCACCTTCTTGAGCTCGTGGGCGTCCGGCGGCGTCGACGCGAGCTCCTCGAACACCTCGTCGAGGGCGGCCAGCACGCGCTCGCGGGCGACGTCCGGCGGGTGGATCGCGGTGATCGTGAACGTGTCCGGGTCACGCGCCTCGAACGGGCCGAACAGCCCGGCGCCGGCGCCGATGTCGACCACCAGCGGCTCGCGGTGCACCAGGCGCTGCTGCAGGCGCGAGCCGTCACCGTCGGTGAGGACGCCGGCCAGCACGAGGTACGCGAGGTAACCGTCGAGGTCGTTGATGGGGTCGGGCATGCGGTAGCCCACGGCGATCGCGGGCAGCGGTGCATGCGGGTCCTCGTGCTCGCCGTGCAGCTCCTGGGTGGGCAGCGGCTCGGCGAACGACGGGCGGACCGGCGCGGGCCGGTGCGGCACGTCGCCGAAGTGCTTCTCGATGAGCGCCTTCGCGTTCTCCACCTCGAAGTCGCCGGCCACGGTGAGCACCGCGTTGGCCGGCGAGTAGTAGGTGTCGAAGAAGGCGGCGCAGTCATCCAGCGTCGCGCCTTCGAGGTCTTCGAACGCGCCGTAGCCGTCGTGGGCGTTGGCGAACGTCGAGTACAGCACCGGCGGCAAGAGGATCCAGGGGAAGCCGCCGTACGGCCGGTTGCGCACGTTGAGGCGGATCTCCTCCTTCACGACCTCGATCTGGTTCGCCAGGTTCTCCGCCGTCAGCTTCGGCGCGCGCATGCGGTCGGCTTCGAGGAACAGCGCGCGTTCGAGGGCCGCCGAGGGCAGCACCTCGTAGTAGTCGGTGTAGTCGGGGTGGGTGGACCCGTTGAAGGTCCCACCACTCGACTGGACGTGGCGGAAGTGCGCCAGCTTCTCCAGGCTTTCACTGCCCTGGAACATCAGGTGCTCGAAGAGGTGCGCGAAGCCGGTCAACCCCTCCGGCTCGGAGCGGAAGCCCACGTCGTAGTGCACGCTGACCCCGACAACAGGCGCGGTCGAGTCAGGGGCGAGCACCACGCGCAGACCGTTGTCAATCGTGAAACGGACGAGCTCGGGATCGGCCATGCCCCCACCCTACGCAGGAGACCCGAGCCTCGGCTCGGCCGGTGGCACCGCTCCCGCCCGCGAGCCCGCGCCCGTGGCCGCGGCGCCGAGGGCGGCCAGGAAGTCCCTGGTCCGGGCAGGTGTGGCGGGGCTGTCGAGCCAGTACGCCTGAAGCGAACAGCCCGGTTCCGCGAGCAGTTCGAGCCACCGGTCGGCCTCGACGAGCGCGAGGGCGTACGGGAGGACCCGCGAGAAGACGACGTCGGTGACTTCCGCGGGGTTCGCCGGCTCGGCGCGCAGGCCCAGGAGCTGGTCACGCAGCAGCCGGCCGCTCGCGGTGCGCGGGGGCAGCCACTGGACCGCCAGCGCGAGCGCGGCGCCGGCGGCAGCCACGACCAGGCCGAGCTGGGCGTAGCCGACGGTGAAGGCGAGCAGTGCGGTGAGGAAAACGCCGTAGCAGCACAGCCGCACCGCGATCCTGGTGAGCTGCGCCGGCCGGCGGGAGAGCCAGCCACGGCGGACGACGGAGGTGCGCAGTTCGTCCTCGATGCCCGGTGCGATCGCCCACAGCCGCGCCGACTCGCCGGGCACGGCGGTTTCGTAGACCGCGCGTTCGAAGGACGTGAGGTACTCGTCCGGCGGGTTGCGGCGGTGCAGCGTCCAGCCGCCGGTGCCGGTCGATCCGGTCACCCACAGGTAGTTGCGCACACAGAGGTCGAGCACGGTCGCCGCGACGTCGAGGTGGTCGGCACGGCCGGTGAGCAGCGGGCCGAGCTGGCCGGGCAGCACGCCCTCGGGCGAGGAGAACCGGCCGTCGGTTTCGAGCCGGACGGGCAACGCGGCGGCCCGATCCCGGCGGCGCAGCACCACCAACGCGACCAGACCCGCGACGAGCAGCGCCGCGAAGGCCAGCCACGCGGCCAGCACCGGCGTGGTGACGAGGAAAGCACCGGCCACGGACTTCGCGGGCACCAGCCGCTCGGTGACGGGCACCGTGCCGGCGGGCAGCTCCGCGGTGAGCTCCACGCGGTCGCCCGGCGCGAGCTTCGACACCGACACCCGCGTGAGCCCCGAGTGGTCGAGCTGCGCGGCGCCGCACGGCGCCGAGGAACCCGGCGGGCCGGCCAGGCACGTGAGGGCATCGGGCAGGTTCGGCGCGGCGAAGGTGGCGCGCAGCAGCTCGAGCCGGGTGTCCCAGCCGCCGGCGAGGTCCCACGTCGCGTTCTCGACCCCGAGGGTTCGCCCGACGACGCCGTCGACGGTGTAGCGGACGATCGACGTCCCACCGCGCAGGTCGAACGCGACCTGGTCACCGGTGAGGTCGGCGCTGCCGCTGCCCTCGATGCTCACGTCGCGGATCGTGAGCACGCGGTCGTGGGCGGCATCGGCGGAGCTGCGCAGCGGGAGGGTGCGCGTCATCGTGGTGCCGGCCGGGACGGAGACGGCCTCGGTCACGGACAGGCTGCCGTCGCGCTGGAGCTTGAGGGTGACCTCGGCGCTGCGCGGCAGCGCGGGCAGGTCCTGGGCCTGCGCCGGAGCGGCTGCGAACAGCAGCGCTGGGATCGCGCAGAGCGCGGCGAGCCTACGCACGCGCGAGCACCCGCTCCCTCGTCGCGCGCCGGCGGTGCAGCCACGTCGCCGCGGCGGCGGACAGCAGCACGAGCAAGGCGACGAGCGGGATGCCCGGACCGGCGAAGAACACCTCGACCGGGGCGGTCGGGGCGGACGAGGCGTTGGCGGCCAGGGCGCCGGGCGGGACCTGCACGACGAGGTCGACGCGGCCGCCGGGCAGCCCATCCTGCTCGGCCCGGGCGACGCCTCCGGCACCCAGTTCGGAGAACGTGCAGTGGCGGGCCGAGCCGACGGCGCCGGCGTAGCAGTCCACTGTGGAGATCGCCGGCGCGGCGAGGGTGGCGGTGACCGTGGTGAGGTCGGCGTCCCAGCCGCCGGAGACGGGCCAGCGGACCTGCCCGTCGGCGGTGACGGCACCGTCCAATGTGTACGTGAGGGTGGCGGGGCCGGAGTAGGTGACCCGGAGGCCGCCGGAGTCCTGGCCGAGGTGGCCCGAGCCGGTGAGGCGGGCGTCGTGGACGGCGTAGACGCGGGTTTCGGCGTCGGTGACGGGTACGCGCAGTGAGATCCGGTGGGTGGCAGGGCCGGTCACGTGCTCGGTGACGGTGAGGGAACCGTCGGGGTGAGCCGTCGCGTTCGTGGTGACGGCGACGGCCGGTTCGGTCGGCACGGCGCGCTCAGCTCGGTGGGGTGAAGGGGTTTTCCGGCTCCGGCCGGGGTGGCGTGGCGACCTGCGCCGGTTGCTCGGCCGGCGCGAACTGCGGACGCGGCGGGTACTGCCCACCACTCGGCTGAGCCTGCTCCGCGACCGGTTGGGGCTGCGGAACGGGCGGTTGCGGTTGCGGGACCACGGGCGCGTAGGGCTGCCCCTGCGGCGGATACGGCTGCCCCGCGGGCTGCGGCACCGTCGCGTACACCTGCTGCGCCAACCGCGCCTGGTCGCGGTTGCGCCGCTCCGCCAGCACCGCCGACAGGAACGCCCACGCCGGCATCCCGGGCGGCACCGCGACCCCTATCGCGTGCGCCGTCTGCTGGGCGAGCCCCGCGCCGAGCGCGTACGCCGCGTCGGGGCGCAGGTCGTGGAAGCGGTTGAGGAACTGGCGGGCGGCCAGGGCCAGGTCGTCGGGCAGGCGGCTCAGATCGAGCTGCGCGGCCCAGCCCTCCAGGCCCGGCGGCATCATCACGTGCGCCTGCGGGGTCACCGGCACGCGTTCGCGGATCACGAGCGTGCCCGCCAGGTAGTCGCCCACGCGGCGGCCGTTCGACGAGCTCAGCGACGTGATCACCGCCACCGCGCCGAGGAACCCGAGCGCCCAGAAGTCCACGAAGAACCCCGCGAGCGCGCGGGTGAGCGCGTGGCGGAAGCGGATGGGGCCGCCGTCGAGCCGGACCACGCGCAGACCCAGCGCCATCTTGCCGAGCGACTTGCCGCGGCTGAGCGTCTCGCACAGGACCGGGTAGCCGATCACGATCAGCACGAACACCGACAGGAACAGCGCGATGGTGAGCGCCGGGTCGAGATCGGGCGAGGTCAAGGCCACGGTGACCACGACGATCAGCAGGAGCACGCCCTGCACCAGCACGTCGAGCAGCATCGCGACGCCGCGGCTGGCCAGCTTGGCCACCCGCAGGTCGAGGACCACGGCTTCACCCGTGACGAGATCGGACTCTTCCTGCACCGGGCAAGCCTAGTTGCGCCCGGGCCGCCAACAGAAGGCCGAGCCTGGTTGCCGGTCTGGCCAGAAGCAGGCGGACCCAACCGAGCGCCGGCTGCGTATCGCAACGTTTCACGCCGTGACTGTGGCCGGATCGGCAACAGATGACACGGTGAGCCCTAGGCTGGGGTTCCAGGAGGTGATCGGGTGGACGTCGACGTCTTCGTCGCAGCACACGGTGCGGAGTGGGCCCGGCTCGGCGAGCTCGTGCGGCGGCGCAGGCTGTCCGGGGCCGAGGCCGACGAGCTCGTGACGCTGTACCAGCGCACCGCGACCCACCTGTCGATCATCCGCTCGACGGCCCCGGACCCGGCGCTGCTGTCGCGGCTGTCGGCGCTGGTGGCGCGGGCGCGCTCGGCCGTCACGGGCTCGCACAGCCCGGCGTGGCGCGAGGTTGCACTGTTCTTCACCCACCGCTTCCCGGCCGCGGTGTACCTCAGCCGGCGCTGGTGGATCCCCGCCGCGCTGGCCTCGGTGCTCGTGATGGCCGTGCTCGGCGTGTGGATCGCGAGTGACGAGTCGGTGCGCTCGGCGCTGGTCGCCCCGGAGGAGCTCAAGGCCTTGACCGCGCCTGGCGGCCAGTACGAGACGTACTACGCGACCGGCCCGGCCGGCTCGTTCGCCGCGAAGGTGTGGACGAACAACGCGTGGGTGGCCGCGACCTGCCTGTTTCTCGGTGTGGCGCTGGGGCTGCCCGTGATCAGCGCGCTGTGGCTCAACTCGCTGAACGCGGGCATCGGCATCGGCCTGATGTCCTCGGCCGGCCGCGGCGACGTGCTGCTCGGCCTGCTCCTGCCCCACGGCCTGCTGGAGCTCACGGCCGTGTTCATCGCCGCGGGCACCGGCCTGAAGCTCGGCTGGACCGTGATCGACCCCGGCCGCCGTTCGCGCAGCGCCGCGCTGGGCGAGCAGGGCCGGTCCGTGGTCGTCATCGCGCTGGGCCTGGCGTGTGTGCTGCTGGTGTCGGGCGTGATCGAGGCGTTCGTGACGCCGTCGGGTTGGCCCACGTGGGTGCGCATCGGGATCGGCGCAGTGGTCGAGCTGTTGTTCCTGACCTACGTCTTCACGCTCGGCCGCCGCGCCGCGCGGGCGGGTGAGGTGGGCGACCTCGACCGCCGGTACACCGGGGACGCCTTACCCGAGGCGGGTTAACACAGGCAGCTGCCCTCGAAGGCGATCGAGTTGCCGTCGTCCAGGGTGGCGCTGCCGGTGAAGCGGATGTCGAACTCGCCGGGGTCGGTGAGGGTGAGCCGGGGGCTGGTTGCTTCGCCGTTCGCGCCGGTCTTGGCCGTCATGGTTTCCTGGCCGCCCTCGAACACGAGCACGTTCTGCGCGCGAGCGGCGTGCACGTAGAAGGTGACGGGTACGTTGGGTGCGGGCTGGCCGTTGTCGCCGATCACGCGCACCACGAACGGCGCCGCGGGGTCCTTGGTGGTGAGGTGCTGGCCGTTGCCGGAGAGGATCGCGAGGGTGCGCCCGCCCGCGGCCCACGCGTTGGAGAGGCCGGGCAGCGAGCAGACTTCCTGGTACAGCCGCGCACCGGGCGTCGGGGCCTCGGCGGTGAGGCAGCGCGCGGTCGCGACGTTGGCGATCGTCACCAGCCCCGGGTTCCCCGCGACGCGGCGCCACTGCTGCTTGTGGTCGCCGTCGGCGCAGGCGGCCAGGAGCACGCCCACGCCGTCGACCGGGCTCTGCGCGGCGAGGCACTGTCCACTCGCGACATTGCGGTAGTGCTGCGACGCCTTGTCGTACGTCCAGGCGGCGCCCGGGTCTTTCGCGTCGGCCAGCTGCACCTTGCCGCCGTTGGTGGCGAGTGAGACCGCTCCCCCTCCGTCGGCGAGGTACACGGGCGCGCCGTCGGCCGCGGACGCGACCCCGGCGGACCCGAATGCCGGCAGTACCACCAGGACCAGCAATCGACGCACGCGAGCACTCCCCTCGACCGAAGCTGATTCCGGCTTAACAGCACCGGACCCGGCTGGCCAAGGGAAGCCACTCGATAGAGCTAGAGCTGCGCCTCGACCGCGTCGGCGAGCACGCCGTAGCCCGCGTCGTTCGGGTGGATGTTCGGGCCCACCGGCGCGGGCGCGCACATGAAGGTGAGCGAGCAGATCGTGGCGACGTTGAGCGGGACGTCGGTTCCGCTGAAGTCCGTGGTGTGGAACGCGGTCTCGACGTCGGCCAACGATACGTGAGCCTGGCCGTAGATTCCGGCGAGAACGCCGTTCACCTGCTGCAGCAGCTGCACCGACTGGCGCGCGAGGTCCTGCCCGGCCGGGCCCTGCAGGAAGGACGCGAGGAACGGGTCGTACAGGTTCAGGCCGACGATCTTCACGTGCGGATCGGCCTTGTGGAGGCGGTCGACGATCACCGGCAGGTTCGCCTGGATCAGGCCGACGTTCTTCTGCACGCAGGCGATGTCCACACCGGTGTCCGACGCGCAGTCCTCGACGTCGGTCGCACCGATGACCAGAGTCACGAGGCGAGTCTGCCCACGGTGCGCCTCGAGGAACTTCTCGGCGGCGTTGATCTGCGGCTTCGTACCACAGAGGTTGCCACCCTCGAGCATCGACGTCGTTGTCTCGGCCGGGCATCCGAGCTCGGTCAACCGCAAGCCCTGCTTCTTCGCCACGATGTGGTCGAAGCCGCGGTCCGTCAGGCCGCCGACGCCATTGGCGTCCGGCTGGAACCCGACCGACAGCGAGTCACCCAGCGACAGGTAGTACTGCGGCTGCGGGCACGCCGACGCCGTACCGGCCACGGATACGAACGCCGCGGCGGCAGCGGCCGCCGCGATCCACCATCTTTTCATTTTCTCCCCTGCCTCAGCGATTTTCCGCGAGGCTAGCGACGCCGGTGGGCACGCGGCCGTGGGCGGAGTCCGAAGAGGACCTTTCGACCACGGTTTCCGGCCCGAACCGACCTCTACAGCCGGCCGGCGGCCTTCAGCGCCAGGTAGCGGTCCGCCAACGCCGGCGGCAGGTCGTCTGGCACCGCGTCCACCACGTCGACCCCGCGCCGGCCCAGGCGGGCGGTCACGGCGGCGCGTTCGGCCAGCGTGCGTTCGGCCGCGGCGGCGTCGTACACGGCTTCGGCGTCGCCGCGGGAGCGCGCCATTTCGGCGACGCGCGGGTCGGCCACCGACGCGATGATCACCTGGTGGCGGGAGGTCAGCGAGGCCAGCACGGGGAACAGGCCCTCTTCCAGCGGCGCCGCGTCGAGGCCGGTCAGCAGCACCACGAGCGCGCGGCGGCGGGTGCGTTGCAGGATCTCCGCGACCATGCCCCGCGAGTCGGTCTCCACAAGGGACGGTTCGAGCGGTGCCATGGCGTTCACGAGCAAGGGCAGCAACGTCGTGGCCGACGAGCCCGGCACGGCGGCCCGCACGCGGCGGTCGTAGGCCAGCAGTTCGACGCGGTCGCCCGCGCGGGAAGCCAAGGCGGCCAGCAGCAACGCGGCGTCCAGGGCGGCGTCGAGCCGGGGCGCGTCGCCGACGCGGCCGGCCGAGACGCGGCCCGTGTCGAGCACAAGGACCACGTGCCGGTCGCGTTCGGGGCGCCAGGTGCGCACCATCACGTCGGCCGCGCGGGCCGTGGCGCGCCAGTCGATCGAGCGCACGTCGTCGCCGGCCACGTACTCGCGCAGCGAGTCGAACTCCGTGCCCTGGCCCCGGATCATCACCGCGCTGCGGCCGTCGAGCTGCTGCAGCCGCGCGAGGCGCGAAGGCAGGTGCTTGCGGCTGTGGAACGGCGGCAGCACCCGCACGGACCACGGCACCTCGTGCGAGCCCTGGCGCGCCGCAAGGCCCAGCGGGCCCGCCGCGCGCACGGTCACGCGGAACGCCCGGCGGTCGCCGCGGCGAGTGGGCAGCATGGCCGTGGTGACCACGCGCCGCTCGCCCGCGGGCACGGCGACGCGGTGGCGGTCGTCGGCGCCCGCGCTCGGCGGCCACGCGTCGCGCAGCAGGCCGCGCACCGCGCGCCGGCCGGGGTTCGTGACGGTGAGCGTGACCTCGGCGGATTCACCGAGGCGCACGGAAGTGGTGCCACTGCGGGAAAACCGCAGCGCCCGCACACTGCCGGCGAACGCGAGGTCCACGACCACCAGCACAACCAGCACCACGACGACGCCGAGCACGCCGGCGCCGGACGGGAACAGCAGCCCGACCACCAGCGCGCCCAGCAGCGCCAGCAGTCCGAGCCGCCCGGTGAGGGCCACCGCTCAGCGCGGTACCGGCACGGAGGCCAGCACCCGGTCGAGAACCCCGTCGGCGGTCACGCCCTCGAGCTCGGCCTCCGGCCGCACGTCGAGGCGGTGACGCAGAGCGGGGCGGGCCAGCGCCTTCACGTCGTCCGGCGTCGCGTAGTCGCGCCCGGCGAGCCAGGCCCACGCGCGCGTGACGGCGAGCAAAGCCGTTGCCCCACGCGGGGAAACGCCGATGCGCACGGCCGGCAGCTCCCGCGTCGCGCGGCACAGGTCCACGACGTAGCCGATCACCTCGGGCCCGACCGTCACGCCGGCCACGGCCCGGCGCGCGGTCGCGAGCTGCTCGGCCCCGGCGACCGGCCGGATGCCCGCGGCGGCGAGGTCACGCGGGTCGAAACCCTGTGCGTGGCGCCAGAGGATGCCGATCTCGTCCTCGCGCGAGGGCGCCGGCATGGTGAGCTTGAGCAGGAACCGGTCCAGCTGCGCCTCCGGCAGCGGGTAGGTGCCCTCGTACTCGACGGGGTTCTGGGTCGCGATCACCATGAACGGATCGGGCAGCGGCCGCGGCTTGCCGTCGATCGACACCTGCCGCTCCTCCATCGCCTCCAGCAGCGACGACTGCGTTTTCGGCGGCGTGCGGTTGATCTCGTCGGCCAGCAGCAGGTTCGTGAACACCGGGCCCTCGCGGAAGGAGAACTCGCCGCTGTGCGCGTCGTACACGAGCGAACCCGTGACGTCGCCCGGCATGAGGTCGGGCGTGAACTGCACGCGCGTGGTCGTGAGGTCCAGAGACGCCGCCAAAGCCCGCACCAGCAACGTCTTCGCGACGCCGGGGACGCCCTCCAGCAGCACGTGGCCGCGGCAGAGCAGGGCCAGGATGAGCCCGGTGACGGCCGCGTCGTTGCCCACCACGGCCTTGCCGACCTCGGTGCGCAGGGCGATCAGGGCCGCCCGCGCGTCCTGCGTTTGCCCGGGCGCCTGCGTCTGTTCCGTGCTCAAGACCGCTCCACCTCTCGTTCCACGCTGTCCAGTTCGTCCGCCAGCCGGACCAGCCCGGCTTCGTCGGGCGGCGGGCCGTAGAGCACGCCGCCGACCTCGACGGGGTTGCGGCCCGTGCGCGCGCTCACCGTCTCGACGACCGCGGCCGCCTCGGCGTCGCGCGGCAGGCCGAGTCTCGTGCGCAGCCGCGCGCGGGCGGCCTCCCGCAACGTCTCAGCCGCGTGCCCGGCCGCGCCACCGGCCCGGTAGAGCCGTGCGCGGCCCTCGGCCGTTTCCGCGGCCCGCACCACGATCGGCAGCGGCTCGTTCACCACCGGCCCGAGCCGCCGTGCGCGCCACAGAGCCAAGAGCACCACGGCGATCCCGACCGTGTAGGCGCCGTAGCGCCAGCCGGGCGGGATGAGCTCGTAGAAGGACTTCTGCCCGCCGGCGAGCGCCGGGTCGGTCGGCGACGGCACGTACCAGACGAGCCGCTGGTGGTCGCCCAGCAGCCGCATACCCAGCGCCGCGTTGCCCTCGTCGGCGATGCGGTCGTTGGTGAGCGCCGCGCCCGTGCCGAGCACGGTGACGGTGCCCGAGCGATCGGCGACCTGCACGAACGTCGGGGCTTCACCGTCGCGGTAGCACTGGCGGGCTTCGGGGTCTTCGGTGCGGAAGCGGGCTCCGCCCACCGTCGCGCGGCCGGCGCCGACGGCCGCGCCGACCGTGCAGCCGGGGTCGAGCGTGGCCACGTCGGCGGTGCCGGCCGGGTGGACGGTGGGCAGCACCTGCGCCAGCGACTTCGGCCCCGGCGCCAGCAGCACGAGGTGCGCGACGCGGCGGCGCAGGTCGGCGAGCCCGTTGCCCGGCACCCGGTCCGGCGCGGTGACCACGAGCGTGCCGCCGTCGGCCTGCTCCAGGGCCTCGGCGATCGTGTGGACCGGGTGGACGTCCACGCCCTCTTCCTGCAGCAGGTGCGCCAGGGCGTGGCTGCCGTTCGGCTCGTAGGAACCGGGTTCGAGCTCACCACTCGTCTGGTCACCGCGGCCGAGCACGAGCGCCAGCGCGACGAGCACGATCAGCAGCAGCAGCGCGAGCGGAACCCGCACGCCACGCCAGATGCGCTTGAGATCGGGTGATACCGCGGTGTCGGTCACGCGCCCACCAGCACCGGCCGGGCACGGCGGACGCGGTCGTCGAGGTCGGTCAGGGCGCGGTACGCGGCCTCGGTGCCGGGGCGGCCGCCGTAGTGCACGTCGTCGAACTCCCGGGCGCCCGCGGCGAGATCGGCGGCGAGGCCCGGCAGCAGCGCCCCCGCTTCGGTGGCTGCTTCGTCGGCCGTGCGCCCGGAACGCGAGTCGAGCAGCGCCCGCTCTTCCAGCCCCCGCACGATCGCGCGGAAGCGTTCCCGCACGGCGTCGGCGAACTGTCCTTGTGCCGCGGCCTGTTCGGCGGCCTTGCGGTACTCGTCCGCGCTGCGGCGCCGGCCCGAAAAGACGTGCCGGGCCGCCTGCGCCGCTCGCGCGACCTTGCCGACGCGCAGGCGCACCACCACGATCAGCACGATCAGGAGCCCGATGACCAGCAGCAACCCGAGCGGTCCGCCCGGCACTCCGGACAGGTTCGCCAGCAGTTCGCTGAACTTCTCCCCGAGCCAGTGCGCCACCTGCTGCAGCAGCCCGGGCCGCGCGGCCGCGTACGCCGGGTCGGTCAGCTCCTGGACCGCCCGCAGGCGGGCGGGGTCCCGGTCGATGTCGACCGGGACGTCGGTGAGCAGGAATCTCACCACGCCTGCCGCGGCGCCGGCGGCGGGTTGAGCCCGGCGGCGCGCGCCAGCTCGATGTCCATGCCCTCGCGGCGCATCCGCTGGTCGATGTAGAGGACCACGGTGACGAGCGCGGTGAACGGCGCGACGATCGTCGCCGAGATCACCGTGCCCACGGCGCTCAGCACCAGGCTGCCGGTGGTCTGGACCGGTACGGTGGCCTGCGGGTCGAACAGCCCCGAGAACGCGCCCGAGCCGAGGTCGAACGGGATGCTGATGATCGCCGAGATCAGCCAGCCGATCACGCCGGCCAGCAGCAGGATGCCGAACACGCGCCAGAACGCGCCCGACACGAGCGTGCGCGAGCGGCCGAAGGCCTGCCGGATCGTGCCGCGCTCCAGGATCAGCGCGGGGCTCGCGAGCGCCCAGAACACGTACGGGATCACGGCCGGCAGCAGGCAGAAGATCGCGGCGACCGCGGTGGCCAGCCCGTACAGGATCGTCAGGCCCAGCAACGGCAACAGCCTCGGCGTGACCTCCTGCATGGCCGTGCGGAAGTCGACCGGGCGGCCGAGCACGGCCTTGCCCATCACGACCGTGAGGAAGCCGGTGAGGAACGTCCGGCCGAGCAAGGTGATCACGAGTGTCGGGATCAGGGTCAGCGCGGTGCTGCCGAGCAGGTCGTACAGCGCGTCGAGCGCTTCCTGCTGCGTGGCGGCCGGGCCGAGCGTCGCGACGCGGTTGATGTCGGGCTGGACCACGAGCTGCACCGCGAGGGTCAGGCCCGCCACGATCACCGCGATGACCGCCGATGTGCCGAGGATCAGCAGCGGGTAGCGGCGGATGGCGGTGATCGCGCCGTCGAGGATGTCGCCGACGTTGAGCGGGCGCAACGAGATCACGCCGGGCTTGCCGAAGCCGTGCGGAGCCCAGCCCTGCTGCCCGTGCGGTCCGCCGGGGTACTGCGGCATCGGCTGCCCGTACTGCGGGCCGGGCTGCCGCCAGCCACCGGAGGGCGGCTGCTGCGGGCCGGGCTGCTGCCAACCACCGGAGGGCTGCGCGCCGGGCTCGGTCGGCCGCGACGCGTCGCCGCCGGGTGCGGACCACTGGCCGCCGGGTGCCTGCTGCGAGTCCTCGGACTGCGAATCCTGCGGCTGCGAACCTTCGGGCGACGCGGCCGGCGGGGTCACGGCTTCGGTGGCTGCGGCGGGCTCGGTCGGTTCGGGGCCGGCCGGCTGAGGGCGCTGGAAGCCCTGGCTCGGGGTGGGCGCGTCGTCGTCGCGCGCGCCGGGCCCAGGCGAGCCGGGTGTGTCTGTCATCGAAGCCCCTCGTACTCACGACCCGTCACTTGCTGCCACTCACTCTTCCAGAGGCTCCCAAACCGGGCCAGACCTGGGGTGACACCCGGGTCGGGTGACCACGAGGGCCCGAGTGCTGCAGACAGCCCCCGTTCCCCCGATATGCTGAACGGAAGCCGGGGGCCGCCCGGCCCGTGCCGAGACCTCCGGGACCGCCCTGATGACGCAACCGCCCTACGGCCAGGTGCCGCCTCGCGGGACCGTTCAACCGCCGCCGGTCCCGGCCCACGGGCCCGGCAGGCAGGGACCCCACCACGGTGGTCCGCCACAGGGTCCGGGAACCCAGGGTCCGGTGCCGGGACAGCCGGGACCCGGGCCGCAGGGGCCGCCGCGGCAGGGCCCGCCGGGACCGCCGCCGCAGAGCCCGTGGATGGGCCAGTACCCGCCGCACCGTTTCCCGCAGCACCAGCAGAAGACGAAGTCGCCGGGCGCGATCATCGGCATCGCGCTGGGCGCGGTCACGGTGCTGGTGCTCGGGATCGTCGCGATCGTCGCGCTGAACCGGCCGAGCCCGGCCGTGAACGCCACCGGCTACCAGAACCCACCGGCTCCCGCGCCGACCAGCGCGTTCGAGCTGCCGCCGAACAACGGGTCTTCGTCGACCGCTTCGTCGGCACCGAGCGAGCCGACGGTGCCGAGCTCCACCGGACCGCAGAAGATCCTCAAGCTGGCCGACCACCCGATCCTGCAGGATCCGAACGCCGGGCTGCAGAACCGCGTCTGCGACCTGCCGACCTGGCAGAGCACGCAGTCGGGCGCCGAAGCGTTCTTCACCGCGGCCAGCAAGTGCCTCGACGCGGCATGGGGCCCGTTCCTCCAGGCCTACGACCTGCCGTTCACCCCGCCCGCGCTGCACTTCCCCACCGGGCCGAGCTTCGAGACCGCCTGCGGCACGATCCAGGTCGGCATCGCGACGGCGGCGTACTACTGCGAGGACAACCTGTACGTGCCCTTCGCCGGCCTGCAGACCGACCAGTACGGCAACAACCCGGGCGTCTACCTGGCGTTGTTCGCCCACGAGTACGGCCACCACGTGCAGGAGGTCGCCGGGATCATGGACGCCGCGTGGCAGAAGATCTACGCGGCCGGGCAGAACAGCGCCGAGGGCCTCGAGATGTCGCGGCGCAAGGAACTGCAGGCCCAGTGCTTCTCGGGCATGTTTCTCGGCGCCCACGTGGACCAGGGCGGCACGGTCACCCGCGACATGTACAACAAGGCCTGGAACGACCAGGAAACCCGCGGCGACAACACCTCCCACAGCCACGACCACGGCACCAACGCCCACTACGCCTACTGGTGGCGCCAGGGCGCGAAGAACAACCGCATCGCCGACTGCAACACCTTCGCGGCGCCGTCGTCGCTCGTCAGCTGATCCTCACCCGATTCCCGGCGGCTGCCACAGCACCGCGAGCCCGGTAACGTAAGCGACGTCAGCAGTTCCGACGCATCCGGACCACGCCCGCCCTACCTCCGGGGCGTCGTTGTCCGCCGAGGAGGCGAGGGCCGGTTGAGCTCGTCCGGTCCGACCCGACCCCGGTTCGAACTGCTCGGCCCTCTCCGTGGCCGGTCCGGGAACCGCGAGCTCCCCTTGGGGCCGCCCGGGCAGCGGCTGCTGCTCACGGTGCTGCTCGCGCGCGACGGCAACGCCGTCGGCCTCGCCGGTCTGATCGATCTGTTGTGGGACGGCGAGCCACCCTCGAGCGCAGGCAACGTGATCCAGCGTTACGTCGGCGCGTTGCGCCGTCTCGTGGAACCCGGCCTCGCCGCGCGGGCGCAGGGCTCGTGGCTGCTCCGTGATTCGGGCGGGTACGCGGTGCGCCCCGGGGCCGCCTCGTCGGATCTCAGCGAGTTCCGCGCGTTCGCCAGGCAGGCCCGGCAGGTCGAGGAGCCGGGCGAGGCGATGGCCTGGTTCGTCAAGGCACTGGACCTGTGCCGCGGCACCGCCGGAGCCGGCGTCGACGCGCCGGCGCCGGTCGCCGCGCTCCTGGCCGCGATCGACCGGGAGGTCGCCGCAGTGCTGATGCAGGCCGTGGACCTCGCCGTCGAGACCGGGCAGTCGCCGCAGCCGCTGCTGCTGCACCTGGAACGGGTCGCCGCGCTGGACCCGTTCGACGAAGGCGTGCACGCGCGGCTCATCCGCGTGCTGGCGATGCTCGGACGTCGAGCGCCGGCGCTCGACGTGTACCGCGCCATCCGGACGCGGCTGGTCGACGAGCTGGGCGTGGAGCCCGGGCCGGAGCTGGCCCAGGCCCAGCGGGACCTGCTCGCCGAGCCGGAACCCAGGGCGGAAACGCCGTCGGCGTCGGCCGTGCGGCCCGCGCAGCTGCCGCCGGGTCTGGCCGCGTTCACCGGCCGCGACGCCGAGCTGGCCCGGTTGTCCCGGACACTGGTGCCGGCTGCGGGGACCATCCCGATCGTGGTGATCGACGGCCTCGCGGGCGTCGGCAAGACGTCGCTGGCCGTGCGCGTGGGCCACCGCTTGGCGCCGCAGTTCCCCGACGGCCAGCTGTACGTCGACATGCACGGCTTCGACCCCGGCGGCGACGTGGTGGCGCCGGCCGACGCATTGCGGGACTTCCTCGAGGTCCTCGCACCGGGCCTGGTGCCCACCGGGCTCGACGCCCGCAGCGGCCACTACCGGAGCCTGCTCGCCGGCCGCCGGATGCTCGTGGTGCTGGACAACGTCCGAGACGCCGAGCAAGTGCGGCCGCTGCTGCCCGGCTCGCCCGGCTGCGCGGTGATCGTGACCAGTCGCAACAGCCTGACGTCGCTCGTCGTGTCCGAAGGCGCCGAAGTGCTCACCCTCGACACCCTCAGCTCAGGCGAAGCCCATCGCGCCCTCGCCCGCCGGCTCGGCGAAGAACGCGTCGCCGCGGAACCCGAGGCCGTCGCCGAGATCATCCGGCTGTCCGGGCGCCTGCCGCTCGCGCTGGCGATCGTGGCCGCCCGTGTCCGCACCCGCCCCCAGCTCACCCTGACCGCTCTGGCCACGACACTGCGCGAAACCCGGGGCACGCTGACGGGGTTCCGTACCGACGACGTCGGCGACGTCCGCACCGTCTTTTCCTGGTCCTACCGGGTTCTCAGCGAAGCGGCCGCGCGGCTGTTCCGGCTGCTCGCTCTGCACCACGGCACCGACATCTCCGCCGAGGCGGCGGCGAGCCTCGCGGGGGTACCGCTGCCGCCGGCCCGCAACCTGCTCGAGGAGCTCACGCGTATCCGCTACCTCACCGAGCACCGCATCGGCCGCTTCACCGCACACGACTTGATCCGCGCGTACTCCCTGGAGCTGTTGGAAACCACGGACTCGCCGGACGAGCGAGCGGCCGCGGTGCGCCGGCTGGTCAACCACTACCGGTGCGTCGCGCACGAAGCCGACGTGCTCCTCGTACCGGCGCGGGTGGACACCGACCACGTGCCGGCAGCGGGGGCGGGCGTGACAGTGACCGAGCTCGGTGGGTACCAGGACGCCATCAGCTGGTTCGAAGCCGAGCTGCCGGTGATGACCCTGCTCGTCCGGCAGCTCACCGCGACCCCCGAGCTGCGCGCCGAGGCTGGTCCGCTGGTGCTCTCGCTGCTGACCGCCTATCAGACGACCGCGCGCGCCGACGAGTGGGCGGCGGCCACCGAACTGGCGCTGGAAACCGTGACCGACGACAACGCGCTGGCCGCGCAACTGCGCCGCAGCCTGTCGGGTGCCTACTACACGTTGAAACGCCACGAAGACGCCCTGCGCGAGCTGGGCCACACGATGGATCTGCTGACGGACGACGCCGAGCGCGCCTACGTGGAGGTCAACTACGGCCAGGTTCTCGCGGACATCCACCGGTACGAGGAAGCCGTTGAGCATTTTCGGCGCGGAATGGAGCTGCACCGGGCCGTCGGCAACGACAACGGCGAGATGCACGCGATGTCCGGGCTCCCCTACAGCCTCACCAGGATCGGCCGGCTCGACGAAGCGGTGGCGCTCGCGCGGCGCGCGGCCGAACTGTGCGAAGCGGCCGGGGACGAAGTCGGGCTGCACACCGCGTTGGGGGCGATCGGCGAGGCCCGCCGCGCCGCGGGCGACCTGGCCGCGGCCACTGACATCTGGCGCGGCTCGATCGACCGCCTGCGCGCGTCCCGCAACTGGGGCTGGGCTCTGCAGACCCTCGACCACGTCGCCGGGGTGCTCACGGAGGAAGGTGACCACGAGCAAGCGACTCGATTCCGGCGCGAGGCGCTGCAGCTCATCGAGGAGCACGGTCTCCCTGACACCTACGGCGTCCGCGAGCAGCTGCGCGGCACGCCGGGCTGAGTCGCCGGCCGGCTCGGTGCGGCGGCGCCCTCGTCTCTGGTCGACCGGGCCGCGCACGGCGACCGCACCTCGGGGTTCCCCGACAACGGTATCGTTGCCGTGTCAGGGTACGGCACTGCGAGAGGCGGGAGCCGGTTGAGCACGCCCGGTTCACCTCGGCCCCGGTTCGAGCTGCTCGGCCACCTGCGTGGCTTCTCCGGCGATCGCGAGCTCCCCTTGGGCCCGCCCGGGCAGCGCGTGCTGCTCACGGTCCTGCTCGCCCGCGACGGCGCCCCGATCGGGCTCGGCGACCTGATCGACCTGCTGTGGGACGACGACCCGCCCGCCACTGCCGGCAACGTGATCCAGCGTTACGTCGGTGCGTTGCGCCGGCTGGTGGAGCCCGGCCTCACCCCGCGGACGCAGGGTTCGTGGCTCCTGCGCGGTTCGGGCGGGTACGCGGTGAGTTCCGGGGCCGCCACGTCGGATCTCGCCGACTTCCGCGCGTTCGCCAGGCAGGCCCGGCAGGTCGAGGAGTCGGGCGAGGCGATGGCCTGGTTCGTCAAGGCACTGGACCTGTACCGCGGGGTCGCCGGCGGCGGGACGCCCGCGCCGGCGCGCGTCACCGCGCTGCTGGCCGCGATCGACCGCGAGGTCGCCACGGTGGTGATGCAGGCCGCCGACCTCGCGGCGGAGACCGGGCAGTCACCCCAGCCCCTGGTGCCGCACCTGGAGCGCGTGGCCGCGCTGGACCCGTTCGACGAAGGCGTGCACGCGCGCCTGCTGCGCGCGTATGCGACGCTCGGACGCAGAGCGCTGGCGCTCGACGGGTACCGCGCCATCCGCGGCCGCCTGGTCGACGAGCTGGGGGTGGAACCGGGACCGGAGCTGGCCCGCGTCCACCGGGAGCTGCTCGCGGAGCCGGCGCCGGCGCCGAAACCCGACACGCCGGCGGTGTTGCCCGTGCGGCCCGCGCAGCTGCCGCCGGGCCTGGCGGCGTTCACCGGCCGCGACGCCGAGCTGGCCCGGTTGTCGCGGGCGCTGGAACAGGCGGGCGGCACCAGGCCGCTGGTCGTGATCGACGGGCTCGCGGGCGTGGGCAAGACCTCCCTTGCCGTGCGCGTGGGCCACCGGCTCGCTGCGTTGTTCCCCGACGGTCAGCTGTACGTGGACATGCGCGGCTTCGACCCCGGCGGCGATGTGGTGGACCCGGCGGAGGCGTTGCGGGGCTTCCTCGAGGTCCTCGCACCGGGCACGGTGCCCGCCGGGCTCAACGCCCGCAGTGGTCTGTACCGCAGCCTGCTCGCCGGCCGCCGGATGCTCGTGGTGCTGGACAACGTGCGCGACGCCGGGCAGGTGCGGCCGCTGCTGCCCGGCGAACCCGGCTGCGGCGTGATCGTGACCAGCCGCAACAGCCTCGCCTCGCTGGTCGTGTCCGACGGCGCCGAGGTGCTCACGCTCGACACCCTCACCGACGAGGAAGCCCGCCGTGCCCTCGCCCGCCGGCTCGGCGAGGAACGCGTCGCGGCCGAGCCCGAAGCGGTCGACGAGATCATCCGGCTGTGCGGACGCCTGCCGCTCGCGCTGGCGATCGTGGCCGCCCGCGTGCGCACCCACCCGCAGCTCACCCTGAGCGTCCTCGCCGCGAAGCTGCGCGAAGCCCGCGGCACGCTGGCGGCCTTCCGCACCGACGACGTCGGCGACGTCCGCACGGTCTTCTCCTGGTCGTACCGGATCCTCAGCGCCGAGGCGGCCCGGCTGTTCCGGCTGCTGGCGGTGCACCACGGCACCGACATCTCCGCCGAAGCCGCGGCGAGCCTCGCCGGCGTGCCGTCGGCACGGGCCCGGACGCTGCTGGAAGAGCTGACCCGCATGCGGTACCTCACCGAGCACCGGCCCGACCGCTTCACCGCACACGACCTGGTCCGCGCCTACTCCCTGGAGCTGATGGAGGCCACGGACCCACCCGAGGAGCAGGCGGCGGCGCTGCGGCGGCTGGTCAACCACTACCGGTGCGTCGCCCACGAAGCCACCACGCTGTTGAAGCCGGTGCGGCCGCCCGACGCCGCACCCGTGCCGGAGCCCGGCGTGACCGTGACCCGGATCGGCGGCTACGAAGAGGCCGTGGGGTGGTACGAGGCCGAGCTGCCCACCTTGACCCTGCTGGTCCGGAGGCTGGCCGCGACCCCCGCGCTGCGGGCGGAGACGGCGCCGCTGGCGCTGTCACTGGCCATGCCCTACGAGCAGTTCGTGCGCGGCGAGGAGTGGGAGTCGGGCATCAAGCTGGCACTGGGCACCGTCGACCGCAACGACCCGCTGATCGCGCCGCTGCACCGCAGCCTCGGTCTCGCCTACTACACCCTGCAGCGCTACGAGGACAGCCTCCGCGAGCTGGCCCGCTCGATGGACCTGCACTCCGACGACGCCGAGCGCGCGTACCTGCACATCAACATCGGGCAGATCCTGGGGGACATCGGCGGCCCGGACCGCTACGACGAAGCCATCGACCACTTCCGGCGAGGGATGGACCTGCACCGGGCCGCCGGCAACACCCAGGCCGAGATGATCGCGATGGCCGGGCTCGCGTACCCCCTCGCCAAGTTCGGCCTCCTCGACGAGGCGATGGCGGTGGCGGAGCAGGCGGCCGAGCGCTGCAGAGCTGCCGGCGAAGAAGCCGCGCTGCGCACCGCGATGGGGGCGATCGCCCAAGCCCGGCTGGCGGCGGGCGACCTGACCGGAGCCACGGAGATCTGGCGCGCCTCGATCGATCAGCTCCGTGCCGCGCAAGGCTGGCGCTGGGCGCTGCAGCTGCTCGATCACCTCGCCAGCGTGTACACGGACGCCGGTGACGAAAAGCAGGCAAGGAGCGTCCTGCGGGAGGCGCTGGATCTCATCGAGGAACACGACGTGCCCGACGCCTACGGTGCCCGCGGGCAGCTCGGCGAACTCAGTGCAGGAGCGCGAGCTTTCCCGGGCCCCTGATCACGAGGAACGCGTACATCCCCCCGGCGAAGCACGCGAAGACCAGCAGCACGAGCGCGATCGGCCCGCGCGCGTCCTGCGAGCCCGCCGACGCGTCGGCCGCGCTGACGGTGATCGGCCCGGCGTCCGGCGCGTCCACCGGCACACCGACCTCGACGCGTTCGCCCTGGGCGTGACCGCAGCCGTTGAGGGTGCCTTCACGCGGTTTGCCGCCGAGGCTGAACGTGACCGACTCGGTGGGGTTCCCCGCCGAGCACGCGGCCGGTTTGGTCACCTCGGCCTGCACGGGCGCGCCGGCTTCGGCGCCGGCGATGCCGAACAGGCCCGGCCCGGCGAGCCACGCCAGCACCACCACGAGCCCGCCGGCCACGGCCGGGATGCCCACCTGCAGCCACCTCTGGACTGAGGTCTTGCTCGTGAGGTCGGAGAGCTGCACTTGGCCATGGTTCCAGATCCGCGGGGCAAAACCCAGTGAGGTCCGGGCGCCACCTCGTCACCGTGCGCCGATCGGTGGTCACCGAGGGCTCAGGACTCGACCTTGTCGACGGAGGTCACCTTTTTGACGTAGAGCAGCCGGTCGCCGGGTTCGAGGGCGTCGGCCTGCGGGGCGTCGACGCGGAAGAGCACGCCGTCGCGGACCACGCCCAGCACGATGTCCGACAGGTGCCGCGGCGAGCCGCCCTCCTCCGCCGTCTCCACGGCGCGCTCGGCGATCGCGAGTCCCGACTCGGGGGTGATGAGGTCCTCGACCATGTCGACCACGAGCGGGGTCGAGGTCGCCATGCCCAGCAGGCGCCCGGCCGTCTCGCTGGAGACCACGACCTGGTTCGCCCCTGACTGCTTGAGCAGGTGCACGTTCTCGGCCTCGCGCACCGACGCCACGATGTGCGACTTCGGGGCGAGCTCACGCGCGGTGAGCGTGACCAGCACCGCGGTGTCGTCGCGGTTCGGGGCGACGACCACGGCCTTCGCGTGCTGCACCCCCGCCACGCGCAGCACGTCGCCCCTGGTCGCCGAGCCGTGCACGGTCACCAGGCCCATCGCGCTCGCCGCCTCCAGCGCCTGCTGGTCGGTGTCCACCACGACGATGCGGCTCGGCTGCACCTCCTCGTCGCCGAGCAGCGCGTTGACGGCCGAGCGGCCCTTCGTGCCGAACCCGACGACGACGGTGTGGTCGCGCACCTTCGTCCTCCACTTCTGGATCTTGAATGCCTGCCGGGAGCGCTCCGTGAGCACCTCCAGCGTGGTCCCGACGAGGACGATGAGGAAGAGCACGCGCAACGGCGTGATGACGAGGATGTTCACCAGCCGCGCCGACGCCGAAGCCGGGGCGATGTCGCCGTAGCCGGTCGTGGAGAGCGAGACGGTGGCGTAGTAGATCGAGTCGAGGAACGAGACCCCGTCACCGTTCACGTCGCGGTAGCCGCCGCGGTCGGCGTACACGATCAGCACCGCGGCCAGCAGCGCGAGCAGGGCGCCGACGATCCGCTTGACGATCGCGCGCATCGGGCTCGACGTGAACTCCGGCATGCGGATCACGCCGACGAGCTCGTGGTCGGGGCGGTCGTTGAGCCGGACGTTCAGGGGCAGCCGTTTCAGGGCTTTCATGCACCGGCTCCCCGCGGGTGTTCGGCGTCACTCACAGCGGGGAGGATAGCCGAAGGTCATCGCCCGCACACCCGTCGAGCTGATCACGTTGTGGCAGGCTGGACGCATGACCGACTCGAGGCCGCCGCAGCGGCCCGCGTACTGGCTGGCCGGCTTCCTCGCCTCCGCCGGCGCCATGCACTTCCTGCGTCCGAAGCAGTACGACGCGCTCGTGCCGGAGGAGCTGCCCGGTTCGCGTCGCACGTGGACCTACGCCTCCGGTGCCGCCGAACTGGGTGTGGCCGCGACCATCGCGCTGCCGAAGACCCGGCGCCTCGGCGGGCTCGCGGCGGCGCTGCTGTTCGTCGCGGTGTTCCCCGGCAACGTGAAGATGGCGCTGGACTTCGAACGGACCAGGAAGCCCGTGCAGGCGCGCGCGGCGGCGTGGTTCCGCTTGACGGCCCAGTGGCCGCTGGTGAAGTGGGCGCTGGCGGTGCGTGACAACGCCTGACCGATCAGCTTGAGTGCTCACTCCCGAGGGACGCTGCGCAGCAGGTCGCGAAGGCCCTCCGCGTCGAGGAGATCCGCGGGGCGGAGCGTGTGTCCGTGGCGCACGTAGTGGAACGCGGCACGGACGCGGTCCACCGGCACGTTCTTGAGCGCCGCCCAGGCCAGCCGGTACGCGCCGAGCTGCACGGCCAGTGCGGGCAGCCGCTCGGCCGAGGGGACGGACCCGGTTTTCCAGTCCACCACGGTCCAGCCGCCGTCCGGGTCGGCGTACACCGCGTCCATCCGGCCCCGCACGGTGACGCCTTCGACGTCGGCCGAGAACGGCACCTCCACGGCCAGCGGCACGCGCTCGGCCCACTCGCTGCGTTCGAAGGCTTCCTGCAGCGCCTCGAAATCGGAGTCCGGGGCCTCGCCGAGGTCGGCGGCGCCGGGCAGGTCGTCGATGTCCAGCAGGCCCTCCCCCGAGAACCGCTGTTCGAGCCAGGTGTGGAACGCGGTGCCGCGACGCACGAAAGTGTTGGGCGGCAAGGGAAGCGGACGGCGAAGCTTGCGGGCGAGCGCCTCGGCGTCGGCGGCGAGCTCCACGAGCTGGCTCACCGACAGCTGCGCGGGCAGCACCACCCGGTCCACTGTGGACTGGGCGCGAGCGCGTTCGGCGAGCAGCACGTCGGTGTCGGCGGCCCAGCCGTCCGGGTCCTCCGGGTCAACCTCATCCTCGTCGGTTTCCCAGTCGTCCTCGGGGATCTCGTCGACGTCGTACGGTTCTTCGTCGAACTCGTCGGGTTCGGGTGGCAGCGGCACCTCGTCGTCCGTGCCGACGCTGAACAGTTCCGGCTGCTCGGGCTCGAGCCGTGCCGGTTGCGGTTCCGGCGCTTCGGGCAGCGCCGCCATGGCCGCGAACACCATCTCGACGCCCGTGGAGACCCCTGTGCGCCGGTCGCCGAGCGGGTCGACGGGCCAGCTCGCCTTGCGCGAGTCGGCGACCAGCGGGTTCTCGTCGTCCTCGGCGGGTTCGTCGGCCCACGCGTCGAGCACGCCGATCGGCGGGTCGGCTTCACGCAGCACGTCGGCGATCTCGGTGAGGAACGCCGACGGGCCTTTCGCCCGGGTGCTGCTCTCGTTCCACCAGTGCCCGGACACGATCAACGTGCGCTCCGACCGCGTGAGCGCCACGTAGCAGAGCCGGCGCTCCTCGTCGGCCTCCCGCTCGGCGAAGCCCTCCTCGTGCAGTTCGAGGGCTTCCTGCACCTCCTTGCGGTCGAACCCCGCCGACACGCGCAGCTCGGGCAGGTCGGCCGAGTCGCCGCGCAGCACCGCGGGCAACGACGTCGTGGTGCGCAGCCACGACGAGGACCGGCGCTTGCTCGGGAACACCTCGGCCACGAGGTGCGGCACGGCCACGACCTCCCACTCGAGCCCCTTCGCCGAGTGCACGGTGAGCACCTGCACGCGATCGGGCACCACCTCGACCTCACCCGGGGTGAGGCCGTCCTCGGCGTGGGCGGCGGTGTTGAGGTAGTCCACAAAGGACAGCAGAGTAGCGGTCGGCGCCGTCTCGGCGTAGTCGGTCACCACGTCGGCGAACGCGTCGAGGTGCGCGCGCCCGGCCGAACCGGGGCGGGCCAGGGACTCGACGTCGAGCAGCATCGTGCGTTCGACGTCGGCCACCAGCTCAGGCAGCGACTGGTCGAGGCGGCGGCGCAGCGCGGCCAGCTCGGCGCCGATGCGGCGGATGCGCCGGTAGCCTTCCTCGGAGTAGCGCTCCGGTCTGCCGGGCTCGTCGACGGCGTCGATGAGGCCCGCCTGCTCGGCGCGTTCGGTGACGAGCACCGGTTCGTCCTCGGACTCGGTCTGCGGCACGGGTGACGAGAGCTCCCCGGCCCGCCGCCACAGCGCGGCCAGGTCCGCGGCCGCGAGCCGCCAGCGCGCGCCCGTGAGCAGGCGGGCAGCGGCACTGCCGGCGAGCGGGTCGGCCAGCACCCGCAGCGTGCTCACGAGGTCGGCGACCTCGGGTTCGTCGAGCAGGCCGCCGAGGCCGACGACCTCCACCGGCAGCCCGCGCATCCGCAGCTCGGCCGCGATCGGCGCCATGTCCGCGCGCCTTCGCACCAGCACGGCGGCCGTCGGCGGTTTGCCGGTCTCCTCGTTTTCGGCGAGCCAGCGACGTGCCAACGCGTCGGCCACCCACTCGCGTTCGGCGCGCACGTCGGGCAGCAGCGCCACCGCGATGTCGGCCGGTCCGGCGCCCTCGCGTGCCCGCAGCGGTTCCACGCCGAGGCCGCGGGCGCGCAGCGGCTCGGCCACGGCGTTGGCCAGGTCCAGGATCTCCGGCGGGTTGCGGAAGCTCGTGAGCAGGCCGAACTCGTGCGCCGGCGCGAGCTCGCCGCCGACGCGGCGCGGGAAGTCGGTGGTGAAGCGCGGCAGGTTGGCCGCCGAAGCACCGCGCCAGCCGTAGATGGCCTGCGCCGGGTCGCCCACGGCCGTGACGGGCATCGGCGCGTGGTCACCCGTGCCGAACAACGACCGCAGCAGCACCCGCTGGGCGTGGCCGGTGTCCTGGTACTCGTCGAGCAGCACGGCTCCGTAGCGCTCGCGCTCCCCCGTGACCACGGCCGGGTAGTGATCCGCCAGCTGCGCCGCGAGCGACATCTGGTCGGCGAAGTCGAGCGCGCCCTCGGCCCGCTTGCGCCGGTGGTAGGCCTCGACGAGCGGCAGCAGCGCGAGCCGGAACCGTTGCGCCGCAAGCACTTCCTGCAGCTTCTGGGGCAACGCCGCCCGCTGGCCCTTGGCGCGCGGGGCGTTCTCGATCACCTCGCACAGCCACGACGTGTACTCCGCGAGCCGCTCGGTGGACACGAGGTGCTCGCCGAGCTCCCCGGCCAGCGCGAGCAGCTGCGCCGTGACCGACGAGGGCACGCGGTCGGTGTCGAGATCGTCGTCCCAAGTGGACACCACGCGGTGCGCGAGCTGCCACGACGAGGTCTCCGACAGCAGTCGCACGCCCGGCTGCACCGGCAGCCGCAGGCCGTGTTCGGACAGCAGCCGCCCGGCGTACGCGTGATACGTCAGCACGGTCGGCTCTCCCGCGACGACGGTGGCGCGCAACGCACCCGACGGGTCGAGCTTCTCGAGCAGCCCCGACCCGGCCAGGCGGCGCAGCCGGGCCCGCACGCGCTCGCCGAGCTGGCGTGCGGCCTTGCGTGTGAACGTCAGCCCCAGCACGCGTTCGGGGCTCACGATCCCGTTGGCCACCAGCCACACCACGCGTGCGGCCATCGTCTCGGTCTTGCCCGCGCCGGCGCCCGCGACGACCAGCGACGGCTCGACGGGCGAGGAGATCACGGTCGCCTGTTCGGGCGTCGGCCGGTGCAAGCCGAGCGCGTCGGCGATCTCCGCGGGCTCGACCGGGTTGGCGATGAGCCGGAAGCTCACGGGCCGGTCACCTGCCTGCCCTCGGGGCGCAGCGGGCAGCAGCCGCGCGCCGGGCAGCGGTCGCAGTCGGGGTTCTCGTGGGCCTGGTAGCCGGGCCCGGCCGCCGACGCCGCCGCGGACCGCACGAGGTCGAGCCACTGCCGGCCGCCGTCCTCGTCGAGCGGCGGCTGGTCGCGCTGGGTCGCGCCGGTCTTGTTGTTCGACTTCGCCACGTACACCAGCCGTGCGCCACCCGGCGTGCTCTTGCCCTCGATCGCGCCGAGCAGCACGGCGAGCTGGTACGCGGCGAGCTGCGGGTGCTGTTCGGCGTCGGCGCCGGAAACGGGCACCTTGCCGGTCTTGATGTCCACGATCACCGGGCGGCCGTCCTTGTCGAGCTCGACCCGGTCGACGCGGCCGCGCAGCATCACGCGCACCTCGTCGTCGCCCATCGGCAGCTCCACCTCGATGTCCTGCTCGACCCCGGCCTCGATCAGCTCCTTGCGGCTGCCTTCGAGCCACGTCACGAAGTTGCGCAGCATCTGCTCCACCCGGCTGCGCTCGCGCCGCGAGAACCACGGCGCGCCGGCGTCCACGCGCACCCAGGCTTCGTCGAGCGCGGCCTGGATCTGGTCGTCGGTGCGTCCGCCCGCCACGGCCTGGGCGAGACCGTGGACCAGCGTTCCGGTCACGGCGGCAAGCTGCGCGGGATCGCTGCCGCCGTGGCGTTCGACGAGCCAGCGCAGCGGGCACTTGACCAGAATTTCCACTGTGGACGGTGAGATCCGCATGAGGTCACCGGGTTTGTGCACCGGTTCGTCGGTCGAAGACGGCAGCAGCCCGTACCAGGTGCTGGGGTGCGCGCCGGGCACGCCGGCGTCGGCCAGGCGCGCGAGCTGCTTCGCCGCGCGGTCGCGCCGTGGCGGATCGGCCTTGTCGTCGCACACGACCTCGCGCAGCTCGCCGACGAGCTCGGCCAGCACGAGCGACCGGCCCGGCGGCTTCATGCGGGAGTCGAGCGCGCCGTCGTCGGCGCCGTTCTCCTCCAGGTCGTCGAGGAAGCGCGAGGGCTGCTCGTCCTCGCCGGCGACGGCCGTGACCAGCAATGTCCGGCGCGCACGGGAGGCGGCGACGTAGAACAGCCGCCGTTCCTCGGCGAGGATCGGGGCGATGGCGGAGACCTTGTCGCCGTCCTCCACGCCGGACAGCAGGTCCACGAGCCGCTCGACGCCGAGCAGCGAGCCCCGCAGCCGCAGGTCCGGCCACGCGCCCTCCTGCACCCCGGCCACGGCGACGACCGTCCACTCGCGACCCGCGGCCGCGTGCGCGGTCAGCAGCGACACGCCCTCACCCGGGATCGCGGCGGGCGCGAGCGTGTCGCCGGCGATGTTCTGCGACGACAGGTAGTCGGCGAACGACGCCACGCTCGCGCGCGGCAGCCGGTCGACGTACCGGCCGGCGGCGTCGAACAACGCGACCACGGCGTCGAGGTCGCGGTCGGCCTGCGCGCCGAGCGAGCCACCGCGGTCGACGAAGCGCAGCAGCCGTTCCTGCAGCCCGCTGGCCTCCCACAGCTCCCACAGAACCTGCTCCACGCCTACACCACGCGCGACGGCCTGGTGCGTGACGCTCAGCAGCTTGCCGACGCGGCGCACCGGCGTCGCCTCGGCGTCGGCGAGCCCGGCCAGGATGTCGCCGCCGCGCAGTGCTTCCACGAGCAGCTCGTCGCTGGCGCGCTGGCCACCGCCGGCGAGTTCGAGGCGGCGCAACCCGCGGCGCACGCGGCGCAACGCGAGCGGGTCGGCGCCACCGAGTGACGAGGACAGCAGCATCTCCGCGAGGTCGACGTCGAGCAGCTCCGGCTCGGCCGCGATCCGCAGCACCGCCAGCAGCGGCCGCACGGCGGAGTGCTTGGCCAGCGGCAGTTCCTGGGTGGCACTGCCGATCGGCACCCCGGCGGCCCGCAACGCGCGTTGCAGCACCAGGAAGGCCCGCGCGGGCGAGCGCACGAGCACCGCCATCTCCGACCACGGCACGCCGTCGACGAGGTGCGCACGCCGCAGCTGGTCGGCGATCCAGCTCGCTTCGGCCGCGGGTGTCGGCATCAGGCGCACGCGGACCTTGCCGCCGCGTTTTCCCGGGGGCGAAAGGAGCTTCCGGTGCTGGGAGGCACCCGGCAGCGTCGCACCCAGCCTCGTCACGGCCTCGCGCACGGCCGGGGCGAGCCGGTGCGACGTGGTGAGCGAGACCGTGCGATCGCCCTCGACGTCGGCGTCGGCGAACAGCCGCGGATCGGCGCCGCGGAAGGAGAACACGGACTGGTCGGGGTCTCCGGCCAGCACGAACTCGGCCGCTGTGGTGCCGATCTGGCGGATCAGCTGGATCTGCAACGGGTCGAGGTGGTGGGCGTCGTCGACGAACAGGTGCCGCACGCGGCCGCGCTCCCGGTCGCGCAGCTCCTCGTCGTCCTCCAGGGCGAGCAGCGCCGAAGTGACCAGCTCGGCCGCGTCGAGGGCCGGTGCGCTGCGCACGCCGAGCGCGTTGCCGCCCGCGCCCTGCAGCTGGGTGACTTCCTCGTACTGCGCCCAGAAGTGCCCGGCCGCCACCCACTCCTCGCGGTCCTTGCGGTGGCCCAGCTCCAGGAGGTCCTCGGGCCCGAGCCCGCGCTCGGCCGCGCGCATCAGCAGGTCGCGCAGCTCCTCGGCGAAGCCCGGCACCAGCAACGCCGGCCGCAGCTGCGCGGGCCAGTCGGGCGCGCCGATCTCCAGGTCGCCCTGCAGCAGCTCCCGCACCACCACGTCCTGCTCGGCACCGGCCAGCAACCGCGGCGCGGGCAGCTCTTCCGCGCGCGCTTCCAGGCGCAGCAGCGAGAACGCGTACGAGTGCACCGTGCGCACGAGAGGCTCACTCACCGTGCGCGGCAACGGCGAAGACTGCTCCGGATCGGCGGTGAGCCGGCGCGTGATGTCGGCCCGCAGCGCGTCGGCCGCGCGCCGCGACGCGGTGAGCACGAGCACACTTTCCGGGTCGGCGCCGTCGGCGATCCGGCGCGCGGCCGCGGTGGCGAGCAAGGTCGTCTTGCCCGTGCCGGGGCCGCCGAGCACGCGGAGGAACCCCTGGGGCGCGGCCAGCAGCCGGCGCGCGCCTTCGTCCCAGGTGAACGTGGGTGAGCCGGGCTGGGGCGGGCGCACGAGCCGCGCCTGTCCCTGTGCCGTTCTCCGCCCGTTCACACCAGTGATGGAAGCACGCCGCCACGCACGGGTGGCGCACCGGCACGCGGTTGGCCCACCGGCGGTCGAAACTGTCGGTGGGGTGCGGCACAGTGCACGGGTGGACGACGAACTGCACGAGCGGATCCGGGCCGTCATCAACGACGTGCCCGCGGGCTCAGTGGCGACCTACGGTGACATCGCGACCCTCAGCGGCGCACCGTCACCGAGGCTGGTCGGGCGCGTGCTCGCGGAGGACGGGCACGACCTGCCGTGGCAACGGATCCTGCGTGCCGACGGAACCCCGGCGCCGCACCTGGCCCACGAGCAGCTCGCGCGCCTGCGCGCGGAAGGCGTGCTCGCCGATGGGCAGAAAGTGAACCTGCGTGAGTACCGCTGGCGTCCGGATGGGCTGCCGGACGAGGACGCACCCGAAGGCCTCTTGGGGATCCCTGACATTTAGGTTAGGTTTACCTAATGGCATTGCTGACTGCGCACCGCGGCCGGGTCACCGCGGTCCGGCGGGTCACCCCGCAC
Source organism: Amycolatopsis sp. NPDC004368 (assembly GCF_053602515.1). NCBI lineage: Bacteria > Bacillati > Actinomycetota > Actinomycetes > Pseudonocardiales > Pseudonocardiaceae > Amycolatopsis > Amycolatopsis sp. NPDC004368. The sequence goes on from NZ_JBSGDT010000003.1 coordinate 107,721, forward strand.
ATGGCCAGGGTCACGTTCGACTGCGCCACCCTCGCGGCGACCGAAGGATTCGGCCCCGACGCCTACCTGAAGGTGTTCTTCCCCCTCGACGGGCAGGACGAGCCGCAGCTGCCGCCCGTACCCTCAGGCGGCGACGTCATGTCCTGGTACAAGACCTACCTCGCGATGCCCGACGGCGTCCGGCCGCCGATGCGCACCTACACCGTGCGCGCGTTCCGGCCAGAGCTCGGCGAGGTGGACATCGACTTCGTGCTGCACGACGACAACCTGGGCCCGGCCTCGGAGTGGGCCGCGCGGGCCGCGGCGGGCGACCGCGTCGCGTTCGTGGGTCCGCACAGCCTGTACGAGGTGCCGGAGAGCGCCGAGTGGCAGCTGCTGATCGGCGACGAGACGGCGCTGCCCGCCATCGGCGCGATCGTGGAGAACCTGCCCAGCTCGGCGCGAGCCTCGATCTACGTCGAGATCCCGGACCGCGCCGAACGCCAGACGTTCGACACCGCCGGCGCCGTCGAGCTGCACTGGGTCGTGCGCGGCGCCCGGCCCCACGGCGAAGCCCTGCTCGACGCCGTGCGCGCCGCGAGCCTGCCCGGCGGTGCGCCGTACGCCTGGGTTTCGGGTGAGGCGGGCGTGGTGAAGCACATCCGCCGCCACCTCGTGCGCGAGCGCGGCTTCGACAAGGACACCGTCTGCTTCACCGGCTACTGGCGCCATGGCCTCAGCGAGGAAGCGGTCGGGCGCGAGCGTGTGGCGGCAGTTTCCTGAGCTGTGGCTTCCTAGTCCCCGGCCAGGATCTGCTCGCGCAGGATGTCCGCGTGGCCGCAGTGGTGAGCCAGTTCCCGCAGCACCTGCAGGTACACCCAGCGGACCGTGCGCGGCCCGGACCGGTGACCGGTCACGACGGCATCCAGCGCCAGGCCCGCGACCGCCGCCCGGGCCGTGGCGCAGGCGTCCCGGTAGGCCGCCGTGACGGACGCGATGGTGTCGACCGGGTCGCTGTCGGACAGCTGAAACGACTCGTCCGGGCTCCGCACGAGCCCGAGCTGAGCGCGGGACGTGCCGCCGACGCACTCCTGGAACCACACGCGCTGCATCCACGTGACGTGTTTGAGCAGCCCGAGCAGCGTCGTCGCCGAAGGCACGAGCCGCCGGCGCACCTGCTCCTCGGTGAGGCCGTCGAGCGTCCGCTCGATGCCCACGCGGTACTCGTCGATGAACGTCTCCAGCTGCGTGCGCTCGTCCTCCAGCGGCACCCCGAACGAACCCCTGAACTCACCCATCAAGCCCTCCCCAGTGTCGAGACCACCAGCTTCACCAGAGCACCGAGTCGTTGCCGGTCCGGCTGGACCGTCGGAATCCCCTGCGCTTCCAACGGAGCCGCCGTCACCGGGCCCACGCAGAACGTCTTGATCCGGCCCGAGCGGACCACGTCGAGGGCACCGGTGTCGGCGGTCAGAGTCAGGAAGTTCGTGGCGGCCGGGGCGCTCGTGAACACGAGGGCGTCGACGTCTCCCGCGACGATGTCCTGCGCGAGAGCGGTGACCGGGCCGGTGTCCTCGGGTGAGTGCCAGCGGTAGGGCTGCACCGCGACGACCTCGGCGCCGACCAGCTGCCCGGTGAACTCCGGAAGTGGCGCGCCGTGCAGCTGAACGGCGACCCGCGCGTTCGCCACCCCCGCGGAAACCAAGGCGGAGAACAGTTCGGCGTTGCTTTCGTTCGGCGCCGAGTACTCCTCACGCAGCCCCGCCCCGCGCACCGCGCCGACGGCTTTCGGCCCGCGCGCGAACAACCGCGACGACCCGACCGCGGCGAGCAGGTCGTCCTTCAGCCCCCAGCCGTCGGCGGCGGCGAGCCAGCCGCGGAAGCCGGCGCCGGTCGTCACGGCGGTGAAGGCGACGGGCGCGGCGAGCACGGCTGCGGTGGCGCGCCTCAGCTCCGGGTCCTCGGCGAGCGGGACGATCGTGATCGTCGGTGCGTGCCGCACCTGCGCGCCGTAGCGCAGCAGGGCGGAGATGAGGTCGTCGGCGCGGCGCTCGGCCGTCACGCCGATCCGCACCCCGTCGAGCTCACCCATACGTCGCCCCCATCTCCCTGATCGCCTCCGCGAGCTGCGCCCGCAGGTCCGCCGGTTCGAGCACCTCCAGGTGCGGCCCGAACCGCAGCAGCTCACCGATCGCGGGTTCCGCCGGCTCCACCGGCAGCGGCATCGTGAGCCAGCCTTCCGCATCGGGCTCCGCGCCGCCATCAAGAGCTTCGCGCAACGCCCGCGCCCCGACGCTGCCCGCGTAGAACGGCAGCAGCGCCTGCGCCCTCGGCGACAGGCGCACGGTCGCGAGCCGCGGGTACATGCGCTGCTCGAACTGCTCGGACCACTCCTGCCAGTAGCGCGGCAGGTCGAAGTCGGCCGGCCGCTCGAACCGCTCGCCCAGGTTGGTCAGCTCGCGGATCCGCGAGATCCGGTACGTGCGATCGGTCCCCTCGCACCGGCCGGCGAGGTACCAGTTGCCCGCTTTGAGGATCAGGCCGAGCGGCTCCAGCTCCCGTTCGACCTCACGCTGTCCCCAGCGTTCGTAGCGGATCCGCACGCGGTGGGCCGACCACACGGCCTCGGCGACCTCCGCGAGCACCGGCAGGCTTTCGATGCCGCGGTGCCAGCCGGGCACGTCGAGGTAGAACCGCTCGGCCACGCGGCCGGCACGGCTGCGCAGCTCCTTCGGCAGCGCGGCGTAGAGCTTCAGCTGCGCCGCCGCCAGCACCGTGCCGAGCCCGAGTTCCGCCGCGGCCACGGGCAGCCCGGCCAGCGACAACGACTGCGCTTCCTCTTCGGTGAGCCCGGTCAGCCGCGTGCGGTAACCGTCGACAAGCTGGTAGCCGCCGGTGCGGCCGCGGTCGGCGTACACCGGCACGCCGGAGGCCGACAGCGCGTCGATGTCGCGGTACACCGTGCGCACGGAGACCTCCAGCTCCGCCGCCAGCTCCTCGGCCGTCATCCGGCCGCGGTTCTGCAGCAGGAGCAGCACGGTGAGCAGCCGGGACGCACGCATCTTCCGAGTATGCGCCCAAAACCTGACACTAGCTGACAGGTATGGGCGGTTGAGTGGTCGACATGAACACGTTCAGCATGAAGAACTGGGACGAACACCTCGCGAGCGGCGAGGAAGGCGGGCCGCGTGTGGCCTACGCGCACGCCACGATGGCGTACACCGGCGTGATCGAAGGTGAGTCGATCTGCGATTACCTGCTGTACTACGCGGGCGAAGGTTACGACGGCGGCGGCACCACTTCGCCGAGCTTCGAGCGCTTCGACGCCACCGTGGCCGGGCGCCGCGGCACGTTCGTGGTCCGCCACGAAGGCGGGTTCGACCCGAAGGGCATCTGGTCGAAGTTCGACGTGGTGCCCGGTTCGGCGACCGGCGAGCTCACCGGCCTGACCGGCTCGGGCACGGTGAAGGGCACGATCGGCGAATCAGCGTCCAACAGGGTGTCGTACACCTTCGACCACTCGCTGAGCTGAAGGAGGCCGCCGTGCTCCAGGTGTCACGCAAGCAGGTGCTGGCGTACCGGGTCGAGCGGCACGGGCTGCACCGGAAGATCAAGGACCCGGTGGCCTCGCCGCTGTTCGACCTCGGCCTGCAGGACAGCATGCGCGACACCGCCCTGCTCGCCCTGGCCGCGCGCTCATCGGCCGAGGTCACGCCGACGACGCTGGTGGACGATTCGCGCGTGGTCCTCGTGTGGTCGCACCGCGGTGCCCCGCACTTCCACCGCCGCGCGGACCTGCGAGAGCTCACGACGTCGCTGATTCCTCTCGACGACGCCGACGCGCTGGCCCGGATGCTGTGGCAGAAAAAGGAAATCGGCGCCACGGGGGTGCCGGCGTCGGAGGTGCTGTTCACCGCCGCGCGGGCCATCCGCAAGGTCGTGAAGCAACCGATGACGAAGGGCGCGGTGAGCGCCGCCGTCACGCGTGAGCTGCCCGAGGCGTATTCGCGCTGGTGTCGGCCGTGCAACGCCACGCACATCCAGGAGCAGCTCATGCGCCTGGCGACCCTGCACGGCGGCGTGCGCCTGGAAGCCGACCAGTCCCCGGCCACGCTGGCCCCGCTGGAGGGCCGCGGCCGGCTGCGCACCACTCCGGACCCGGCCGCCGTGTCACGCGTGGTGCGCGGCTACCTGACCTTCAACGGCCCGGCGACCCAAGGCGACGCGGCGGGTTTCGTCGGCACGGCGAAGACGGCTCTCGCGCCGGCGTGGCCCGAGGACTTGGCGGAGGTCAGCGTGGAGGGCCGGCGGGCCTTTCTGCCGGAGTCGGAGGTTTCGGCACTGGAGAACCCGCCTTCGCCGTCGGTGGTTCGGTTGCTGCCGCCGCTGGATCCGTTCACGCAGGCGCGGGACAAGGCCGTGCTCGTGCCGGACAAGGCCCGCGCGAAGGAAGTGTGGAAGATTCTGGGCAGCCCGGGCGCCTTGCTGGTCGACGGCGAGCTGATGGGCGTGTGGCGCACACGTGGTTCGGGCAAGCGCCTGGCCGTCACGGTGACGGCGTTCGACCCGCTGCGCGCCGCCGATCGGGACGGTGTCGAAGAGGAAGCGGCCCGAGTGGCGAAAGCTCGTGGCTACGCGGACTTCTCCGTCGCCTGGGCTTGAGTCAGTCCACTTCGGACAGCCGAGCGGTCAGGTCGTCGACGAAGCGGTTCAGCAACGTGCCGAACGTCCGCTGGTCCTCGATCGACCACTCGGCCACCGCCTCGGTGAACCAGCTCATGACCGTCTGCAGGTAGCGACCGGCCGCGGCCTCGCCCTCCGGCGTCAGCTCGACGAGGCGGGCCCGCTGGTCGTCGGGGTCGGTGACCCGCTGCACGAGACCGCCCTTCTCCAGCGTGTGCAGGTGGCGGGTCACGTGCGGGCCGACGACCTGCATGCGCGTGGCGATCTCGCCGACCCGCAGGGGCTTGCCGGCCATCTGCAGCGTGATGATCACGCTCAGCGCGGGCCGGTCGAGAGCCAGGCCCGCCTGCTCCATCGCGCGCTCGGCGAGGTGGCTGCGGTTGAGGGCGGTACTCAGCTGCATCATGCGCGGCAGCACCGTCATCGGGTCCAGGCCGCCTTCTGTGTCAGCCATCACACCTCTTGCATACCTAAGTTAGTTATATAGTTGCCGCATGGGCAGCGTCGAGCGAGGGCTCATCGCGGCCGCGGAAAGCATACCTAACTTAGCTATCAAGGAGACATCATGACCTCCGTTCTCATCTCCGGCGCCAGCATCGCCGGGCCCGCGCTGGCCTACTGGCTGCGTGACTACGGCTTCGCCGTCACGGTCGTCGAGAAGGCGAGCGCGCTGCGCGCCGGCGGCTACCCCATCGACATCCGCGGCACGGCGCTCGGCGTCGTCGAGCGGATGGGGCTGATGCCGATGCTGCGCGAAGCGCACGTCGACACCCGCAGAATCAGCTTCCTCGACGCCGACGGCGCCACGATCGCCGTGCTGAAGCCGGAATCCATCGCCGGCGGCGAAGGCCTCGACCTCGAAGTGCGCCGCGGCGACCTCGCCGAGGCGCTGTACAGCACCATCCGCGAAGACGTCGAGTTCCTCTTCGACGACCAGGTCACCGCGCTCGACGACCACGACGACGGAGTCGACGTGACCTTACGCAGCGGCCGGCACCGCCGGTTCGACCTGGTCGTCGGCGCCGACGGCCTGCACTCGGGCGTCCGCGCGCTGAAATTCGGCCCAGAGGAGCAGTTCCACCGCTACCTCGGCTACTGCTTCGCCGGCTTCACGCTGCCCAACACCTTCGGCTTGCACCGCGAAGGCGTCCTCTGGACGGTGCCGGGCCGCGGCGCCGCGCTGTACGCGGTCGGCGAGAGCGAGGACATCCACGGCTTCCTCAGCTTCGCACGGCCCGAAGCGCCGTTCGCCGCCTTCCGCAACCCGGAAGCGCAGCGCGAGCTCGTCACCGACGTGTTCGCCGCCGACGGCTGGCTGATCCCCCGCCTGGTCGAGGCGATGCGCACGTCCGACGATCTGTTCTTCGACGTCGTCAGCCAGATCCACCTGCCGCGCTGGTCTTCGGGGCGCGTCGCGCTCGTCGGCGACGCCGCGTTCGCCCCGTCGTTCCTCACCGGTCAGGGGAGCAGCACCGCGTTGGTCGGCGCGTACGTGCTCGCCGGCGAGCTTTCGTCGAACTCCGACCACACGGCGGCGTTCACGGCGTACGAGGACACCGCGCGGCCGTTCGTCGAGGCGAACCAGGCGCTGGTCAGTGAAGGCAACGCCACGATGTTCCCGGCCACGGCCGAGGCGCTGGCCGCGCGCAACGCCGCGCTGCGCCGGCTCACGACCTTGCCCGACAGTCCCGGCCGGCCCGAGCACAGTGCGCTGGTGCTCCCCGACTTCACCGCTCGACGGCCAGCCGGTAGCCGCGCTTGACCACCGTCTGGATCACGGCCGGGCCGCCGAGAGCCACGCGCAGGCGGCCGATCGCCGTCTCCACCGCGTGCTCCTCACCGCCGCCCGGCAGCGCCGTGGTGAGCTCACGCCGCGAGACCACCCGGCCCGGGGAATGAGCGAGCAGCCGCAGCACCGCCATGGGGGCGGGGGCGATGTCGTGCCAGTCGCCGTCGAGGACCACGGCCTGGCCGCGCAGTTCGAGGGCGTGGCCGGCGACCGTGAGGCGCGGGGTGCGGGCCAGGAGAGCGTCGGCGACCGTGCGGGCCAGCGCGCCGAGGCGTGAGCGGGCGGGCTGGACGGTGGGAATGCCCAGCGCCGCAAGGGGCGCGGCCGTGATGGGGCCGACGCAGGCGACGACCACGCGCGTGGTCAGGGCTTCTACCAGCGCGGGCAGCCGGCCGGTGCGCCGCGCCAGGGCGACCGTCGACGCGGCGGCCGGCGCGGAGGTGAAGGGCAGCGCGTCGACGGTGCCGTCGAGCACGGCGTCGACGAGGCGGGCGAGCGGCCCGGGATCGGCCGGGCCGACCCAGCGGTAGACCGGGATCTCGATCACCGACGCGCCCGCCGCGCGCAGGGCGTCGGCGAAGAACGGCAGGGGCTCGCCGTGCAGCTGGACCGCGATCGTCCTCCCGGCCACCCCGGATTCGAGCAGGTGCTGCAGCACGCCCGCGTTGCTCTCCGACGGCGGCGAGTAGTCCTCCGACAGTCCCGCGGCCCGCAGGGCACCCGTCGCCTTCGGGCCGCGGGCGACGAGGCGGGCGCGGGACAGGTGGGCCAGCAGCGTCTCGCCGAGTCCCCAGCCCTCGGCGGCTTCGACCCAGCCGCGGAAGCCGATTCCGGTCGTCGCCACCACGACGTCCACTGTGGACTTCAGCAGTCGCGTAGTGGCGGCGTGCAGCTCGGTGTCGTCGGCGAGCGGCACGATCCGGATGGCCGGGCCGTAGCGCACGGTCGCACCCTTGCGCACCAGCAGCGCGCCGAGCTCCTCGGCCCGGCGCGCCGCGGTGATGCCGGCGACGAACCCGGCCAGCGGGAGCACGTCGGTCACGGGGAGCCCACCTCGACGATCCCCTCGCGCACCCGCACGCCGTAGACCGGCACCGCGATCCCGGGTGCGTCGAGGCACTGTCCGGTGCGCAGGGAGAACCGTTCCTTGTAGACCGGAGACGCGACCACGGGCTCACCACCGGCGTCACCGACGATCCCGCGCGAGAGCACGGCCGCACCACTGCACGGGTCCCAATTGGACAGGGCGAACCAAGCAGAGCCGACGTGGAACACGGCCACCTGCTCACCCTCGACCAGCGCCGCCACACCCGAGCCGTCGCCCACTCTCGAAGCTGAACACACGGACGTCCAGGTCCGCTCGATCGACGTGGTCATCGCCGTACCTCCGGTTTTCCGAGCCGCGGGACACCCAGCAGCACCGGCACGCGTTGCGCGCGTTCCGGGCGGAACGAGATCGACGGGTCCGGGGTGCCCGGGGCGTTCACGAAGGAGCTGAACCGCGCGAGCTTTTCCGGGTCCTCCAGCACTCCGCGCCATTCGTCGGCGTAGTCGTCGACGTGCTTGGCCATGGCGGCGTCGAGGTCCTCGCAGATGCCGAGGCGGTCGTCCACGATCACCGCGCGCAGGTGCTCCAGGCCGCCGTCGAGCTCCTCCAGCCACGGTGCCGTGCGCTGCAGCCGATCGGCGGTGCGGATGTAGAACATCAGGAAGCGGTCGATGGTGCGGATCAACGTCTCGGTGTCCACTTCGGACAGGAACAGCTGCGCGTGGCGTGGATTCGCGCCGCCGTTGCCGCCGAGGTAGAGGTTCCAGCCCTTCTCGGTCGCGATCACGCCGAAGTCCTTGCCGCGCGCCTCGGCGCATTCCCGCGCGCAGCCGGACACGCCGGCCTTGATCTTGTGCGGCGAGCGCAAGCCGCGGTAGCGCAGTTCCAGCTCGATCGCTAGCCCGACGCTGTCCTGCACGCCGTAGCGGCACCACGTCGACCCCACGCACGACTTCACCGTGCGCAGTGACTTTCCGTAAGCGTGCCCGGACTCGAACCCCGCGTCGACGAGCCGGCGCCAGATCTCCGGCAGCTGGTCGACCGTGGCGCCGAGCAGGTCGATCCGCTGGCCGCCGGTGATTTTCGTGTACAGCCCGAAGTCCTGGGCGACCTGGGCGATCACCATGAGCTTCGCCGGTGTGATCTCACCGCCGGGGATGCGCGGGACCACGGAGTAGCTGCCGTTGCGCTGCAGGTTGGCGAGGAACTTGTCGTTCGTGTCCTGCAGCGTTGCCTGTTCGCCGCCGAGGATGTGGCCGTTGCCCAGCGTGGCCAGGATCGACGCGACGGCCGGTTTGCACACCGCGCAACCGGTGCCGGTGCCGTAGCGGCTGATCAGCTCGCTGAACGTGGAGATGTGCGTGGCGTGTGCGATCTCGAACAACTCCGCACGCGACTGCGCGAAGTGTTCACACAGCGCCGTCGACTGTTCGACTCCGCACACGTTGAGCAGCTTCGTCAACATCGGCACACACGAGCCGCACGACGTGCCCGCCCGTGTGCACGCCTTGAGCTTGCCGACCGAGTCACAGCCGTCCTCGTGGATCGCCCGCATCAGCGCGCCCTTGGTCACGCCGTTGCACGAACAGATCTGCGCCTCGTCCGGCAGTGCCTCGACGCCGACGGCCGCGCCTCCCCCGGCCGGCGCGAGCAGCGCACCCGGTTCGGCGGGCAGCGGACGGCCGACCAGTGCTCGCAGCGTGTGGTATTCGGCCGCGTCGCCGACGAGCACGCCGCCGAGCAGCGTGCGGCCGTCGTCGGTGACCACGAGTTTCTTGTACGTGCCGGCCACGGCGTCGTTCACCGCGACTTCGAGCGCGCCCTCGGTGCGAGCGTGCGCGTCGCCGAAACTGGCGACATCGACACCCATGAGCTTCAGCTTCGTGGCCGTGTCCGGTTCCGGGAACGTCGCCGCTCCCCCGGTGAGCCGATCGGCCACGACCTCCGCCATCGCGTACCCCGGCGCGACGATGCCGTACACCGTCCCTTCGACGGCCGCGCACTCGCCGATCGCGAACACCGCCGGGTCACTCGTGCGGCAGCCGGCGTCCACGAGCACACCGCCGCGTTCGCCGACCGCCAGGCCGGCCTCCCGGCCCAGGTCATCGCGCGGGCGGATCCCCGCGGAGAACACCACGAGGTCGACGTCGAGCTCGGTGCCGTTGCCGAGCTTGGCCAGCAGCCGCGACCCGTCGGCTTCGATCGCGTCCGTCGAGGTTCCCGTGTGGACGGTCACGTCGAGCTGCTGCACGAGCCGGCGCAACAGCGCGCCGCCGCCTTCGTCGACCTGCACCGGCATGAGCCGTGGCGCCATCTCCACCACGTGCGGCGAAAGCCCCAGGTCCCGCAACGCCTTCGCGGCTTCCAGGCCGAGGAGCCCACCGCCGATCACCACCGCCGCCCGGCGCCCGCGGCCCGGTTTCGTCGCGGCTTCGCGGATGGCGTCGAGGTCCTCGATGGTCCGGTACACGAAGACACCCGGCAGGTCCCGGCCCGGCACCGGCGGCACGAACGGGCGCGAACCGGTGGCCAGAACCAGGGCGTCGTAGGCCTGCTCGTGCCCGGACGCGGTGGTCACCGTGCGAGCCGCGCGGTCGACCGCCACCACGGCTTCGCCGAGACGCAGGTCAACCAGCGGATCGTGAGCGTAGTCCGCGCCCGGCAAGGCGAGCGCAGCCGGATCCCAGGTGTCGACATAGGACGTCAAGGCGACGCGGTCGTACGCGGGCCGGTTCTCCTCGGCCAGCACCACGACCCGCCACTCACCGGCTGTGTCCGCCGCCCGCAAGGCCTCCACGAGCCGGTGCGCGACCATGCCGTGCCCGGCCACCACGAGTGTCCGCATCAGACCTCTCCCCCGGCCAGCGCGACCTGGGCCCGCACCACGGGTTTGCGCAGGTACACCGCCCACGTGACCCCCACGCACACCGCGTAGAACACCAGGAACCCGACGAACGCCGGGATCCCGCTGTGCGCGTCGGCGAACGACTGGCGGAACGCGAGGTTGATGAACAACCCGCCCACCGCCCCGATCGCGCCCGCCAGCCCGATCAGCGCACCCGACAGGCGGCGGGCCTTGAGCAGTTCCGCCGCCTCGTCGCCGCCGAGGTCGATGGCCGCGCGGGCCTTCACCTGGAACAGCGCCGGGATCATCTTGTACGTCGAACCGTTGCCGATTCCGGTGAGGACGAAAAGGACGATGAACGCGACCGTGAACAACACCAGCGACTTCGCCGACGAGGCCAGCACCAGCACCACCGTGGCCAGCGCCATCGCGCCGAAGACGGCGAACGTGACCCGGGCACCGCCGAGCCGGTCGGACAGCCGGCCACCCAGTGGCCGCGCCAGCGACCCCAGCAGCGGCCCGAGGAACGTCACCGCCGCCGCCTGCAGCGGCGTGCGGCCGAACTGGTTCTGCAGCACCAGCCCGAACGCGAAGCTGTACCCGATGAACGAGCCGAACGTGCCGACGTACAGCAGCGACATCACCCACGTGTGGCCGTACCGGACGACCTCACGCATGGCCTTCGTGTCACCGCGAACCGTCGCCAGGTTGTCCATGAACAACGCCGCGCCGAGGGCGGCGAGCACGATCAGCGGCAGGTAGACGAACAACACCAGCCGTGGCGCCGCCGCCCCGGCCGTGCCGATCACGAGCAGCCCGACCAGCTGGATCACGGCCACGCCCAGGTTGCCGCCACCCGCGTTGAGCCCGAGCGCCCAGCCCTTGTGCCGCTCGGGGTAGAAGGTGTTGATGTTCGTCATCGACGACGCGAAGTTCCCGCCACCGACCCCGCCGAGCGCGGCCATCAGCACGAACGTGCCCAGCGAAGTGCCGGGGTGCAGCACGATCGCCGTGAGCACCGTCGGCACCAGCAGCAGCGCCGCGCTGAAGATCGTCCAGTTGCGACCGCCGAACTTCGCCACGGCGAACGTGTAGGGCAGCCGCATGATCGCGCCCACGAGCGTCGGCGTGGACACCAGCAGGAACTTGTCCGCCGCCGAGAACCCGTACTCGGGGCCCATGAACAGCACGACGACCGACCACAGTGTCCAGACCGAGAAGCCGATGTGCTCGGCGAACACGGAGAACCACAGGTTTCGCCGGGCGATCCGCTGCCCGGTCGTCTCCCAGAACGTCTCGTCCTCGGGTGCCCAGCGCTCGATCCAACGGGATTTCACGGCGTCCTCCTCAGCGTCGGTCATTGGGCCGCCAGCCATCCGGCGACAGCGGACACGGTGTCGTGGCAGCCGCCGCAGCCGGTGGTGGCGCGGGTGGTGCGGGCGAGCGCGGCGACGTCGGTGGCGCCACCGCGCCACGCGTCGACGAGCCGGCTCTTGGTCACGGCGTTGCACCGGCAGATCAGCGCCGACGCCGGCAGGTCGGCGGGGCTCGCCGCCGCGGGCGCACCCGCGGCCAGCGCGCGACCGAGCAGCACGGCGAGCCGGTCTTCGGGCAGCGGGATCCCGCGGTCGTGCAGCTGCGTGACGGTGGCCGCGGCGTCGGGCAGACCGAGCAGGATCGCGCCGGTCACGCGGTTGTCGCGGATCACGAGCTTGCCGTAGCGACCGCCGGCGGGGTCGTCGACGGTGAGCACTTCGGCGCCGTCGCCCGGGTGGGTTTCGCCGAACGCGGTGAGGTCGACGCCCCGGGCCTTCAGCCGCGTGACCACGGTCGTGCCGCGGTAGCGCGCCGCCGTGTCGGCGCCGGTGAGGAGGTCGGCGAGCACCGCCGCCTGGTCCCACGCGGGCTGGACGAGCCCGGCCGGCGCGTGCGCGTGCCGCGCGCAGTCGCCTAGGGCGTGAATGCGGCCGTCACTGGTGCGCAGCAGGTCGTCGACGAGCACACCGCGGTCCACGGCGAGCCCGGCGGCCTCGGCGAGCGCGGTGTCCGGGCGCACGCCCGCGGCGACCACCACGAGATCGGCCGGAACGAAACCGCCGTCGTCGAGCTTCACGCCGTCACCGGGCAGGTGGCGCGCGGCCGTGGCGTCGAAGCGGAAGCTCACGCCGAGGTCGGTGAGCCGCCGCGCGAGCACGCGGCCGGCGCCGGTGTCGAGGTGGCGTTCCATCGGGTGGCCGTGCGGGTGCACCACGGTCACGTTCGCCCCGCGGCCCGCCAGGCCCCGCGCGGCCTCGAGTCCGAGCAGCCCGCCGCCGAGCACCACGACGGGCGCGCCGGGCCGGGCGGCGTCGAGAATCCGCGTGCAGTCGTCGAGGGTCCGGAACAGCGCCACCCCCGGCCCCGGCTCGAGGCCCTCGACGGGCGGCAGCCACGGCGTGGCACCAGTGGCGAGCACGAGCGCGTCGTAGCTGAGCGCCCCGCCGGTGGTCGTCACCCGTCGGCTCCCACGATCGAGGCCGGTCACGGTTGTGCCCAGGCGCAGGTCGACGTTCGCGCGAGCGGCCCACTCGTCGTCGTGCAGCCGGACCGTGGCCGCGGTCATCCCGCCCGCGAGCACGGACGAGAGCAGCACCCGGTTGTACGCGGGGTGCTGCTCGGCGCCGACAATCGTCAGCCGCACCCGCTCGGCCGCGGGGTCCCGGCGCCGGATCTCGTCGGCCAGCCGGGCCCCGGCCATGCCGTAGCCGGCCACGACGACGTGCCGGGCGCTCACGAGTCCACTTTCGACAGTGCCACCGCGCACACCTTGAACTCCGGCATGCGGCTCACCGGATCCAGTGCGGGGTTGGTGAGCAGGTTCGCGCGTCCCGCACCAGGAAAGTGGAACGGCAGGAACACCAGGTCGGGCCGCAGTGAACCCACGCACCGCACCCGCGCGATCGTCTCCCCGCGCCGTGACCGCACCAGCGCCCGCTCGCCCTCGGCGAGGCCCGCGCGGGCGGCGGTGTCGGGGTGCACCTCCACGAACACCTCCGGCACCACGGCCACCAGCTCCGCGATCCGGCGGGTCTGCGCGCCCGACTGGTAGTGCTGCAACACCCGGCCCGTCGTGGCCTGCAACGGAAACTCCGCGTCGGTCAGTTCGGCTGGCCCGGTGTGATCCACCGCGACGAACCGCGCACGGCCGTCCGGGTGCGCGAAGCGGTCGAGGAACAGCCGCGGGGTCCCGGCGTGGTCCGCACCGGGAACCGGCCAGTGCAGGGCCTCACCGGCACGCAGCCGGTCGTAGGTGACCCCGGAGTAGTCGGCCGGGCCGCCCTTCGACGCCGCGCGCAGCTCCACGAACGCGGCCTGGGCGTCGGTGGGGAACCGCTCGGCGGGCTGACCGAGCCGGGTGGCGAGACCGTTGAGCACCTCGAGGTCGGACCGCACGCCCGGCGGCGCGTCCACGGCCTTGCGGCGCAGCAGTACACGGCCTTCGAGGTTGGTGAGCGTGCCGTCCTCCTCCGCCCACTGCGTCACGGGCAGCACGACGTCGGCCCGCTCGGCCGTCTCCGAGAGCACGAAGTCGGCGACCACCAGGAGGTCCAAAGCGGACAGTCGCTCTTGGACGCGCTGTGACCGCGGCGCCGACACCACGACGTTGCTGCCGAACACGAGCAACGCCTTCGGTCCACCGTCGCTCCCCAGCGCGTCGAGCAGCTCGGTCGCCGACCGCCCCGGCCCCGGCAGGCTTTCCGGCGCCACGCCCCAGACCTCGGCGACGTGGGCCCGGGCCGCCGGATCGTCGATCTTGCGGTAGCCCGGCAGCTGGTCGGCCTTCTGCCCGTGTTCACGCCCGCCCTGTCCGTTGCCCTGTCCGGTGAGGCATCCGAACCCCGCGCCTTCGCGGCCCGGCAACCCCAGCGCCAGCGCGAGGTTGATCCAGCCGCTGACGTTCGCCGTGCCCGTCGCGTGCTGCTCGGTGCCCCGGGCGGTGAGCACGTACGCGCGGTGCGCCTCGCCCAGCATCGCGGCGGCCCGGCGCTGGTCGGCGGCCGCCACGCCGGTCACCCGCTCGGCCCGCTCCGGCCACCAGCCGGCGGCGATCCGCCACACGTCCTCGAACCCGGCCGTTCGAAGGTCCACAAAGGACTTTTCGAGATACCCCTCGGCGACCACGGCGTGCAGGATCCCTAGCGCCAGCGCGAGATCCGTGCCCGGCGCGGGCGCGAGGTGCAGGGCCGCGAGCTCGGCCGTCGGCGTGCGGCGCGGGTCGATCACGATCAGCTCCGCATCGCGCAGGTGCTGCACGAACGGCGGCATCGTCTCGGCCGGGTTCGCGCCGGCCAGCAGCACCACGTCGGCGCCCGCGAGATCCGTGACGGGGAACGGCAGCCCACGATCGACCCCGAACGCCTTCAGCCCCGCCGCGGCGGCCGAGGACATGCAGAACCGGCCGTTGTAGTCGATCTGCGAGGTCCCCAGCGCGACTCGCGCGAACTTCCCGAGCAGGTAAGCCTTTTCGTTGGTGAGCCCACCGCCGCCGAACACCGCGACGGCATCGGGACCGTGCTGCCGGCGCAGTTCCCGAAGCTTCGCCGCCACGAGGTCCAGCGCCTCGGCCCAGCTCGCCGGCACGAGCTCCCCGTTGCGCCGCACGAGCGGCGTGGTCAGCCGCGGACCCGAGTGCAGCAGCTCCCCCGACGTCCACCCCTTCTGGCACAGGCCGCCGGCGTTGACCGGGAACTCGCGCGGAGTGACGCGAGTGCCCTCCAAGCGCATGCCGCACTGCAGCGCGCAGTAGGGGCAGTGCGTGTCGACGTGCGGCACGGGCGCTCCTCGGGGTCGGCGATGGCCCCGACGCTAAGCACGCCGTGTTACCTGGAAACGCTGGAATGTTTCAGCCAGTTGACATCACTCGCCACTTCCCACGCCTCGGCAGTGAGAACTCGGCGGTGAGAATCCCGCGGACTAGAGGATCGCGCTGACCTCACGCGCCGCCGCGCGCAGGCCGTCGAGCGCGGCACCCGTCGAGCGCGGGTTCAACGCGTTGGCGGCCAACCGGAACAACATCGCGCGAAGAAGCAGCTGCGGCCACTCCGGCAGGTGCGCCCAGCGGTCGAGCAGCTCACCACTCGCCCCACCCCACGCCATGGCGTCCACGGCGACGATCGCCGCACCCCATTCGCCCGGCCGGTAGTACGGCACGAAGTCGACGATGCCGGGCGCCGCGTCGCCGTCGAAGAGCACGCCCGCCAGCAGCTCGCCGTGCGCGACCTGCAGCGGCAGCTTGATCGGCCGGCGCGAGGGCGCGAGCACCTCGAACCAGCGGCCGCCCTTCGCCTCGTCGAGCGGGCGGTCGAGCTCTTCCCACGCGATGCGGTCGGCCACCGCGTCGAGGTCGTCGCGCGCGGACAGGAAATCGGGCCGCGGCAGGTCGGCCGTGGCGCGGTGCAGCTTCACAGCGGCGAGCATGGCGCCGTCCACCTGGTTCTCGGCCGAACCCGAGACGTACCGCCACGCCGACCAGTCGCCGACGATCCAGCGCCCGTCACTCGCGCGCACCGGCTTCGCGATCCGCAGCCCCGGGTCCTCGGCGTGCTCCAGCGCGCGGGCCGTCCACAGCGTGCGCGAGCGGTCGGTGACCGGCTTCAGCACGAGGTCGCCGCAGCGCCAGGCCGTGGAATCCGGCAGCGCCGAAACGCCGTCGACGTCGCCGCCGAAGGCCGCGCACACCCGCTCGGGTGGCCGTTCGAGAGTGGACCGCACGAGATCCGAAGGTACCCGCCGACCCGCGCCACGTTCGAGAAGACGCGCTGGTCACGGAACGCTTTCATATTTCGGGCACCGGGCCCGAAACGCCGGGAAGGCCTCCCCGGTCGAACCGGGAAGGCCTTCCTGAACCGGAACCGTCAGTAGGTGGGCAGGCTCGGGTCGATCTGCTTCGCCCAGGACAGGATGCCGCCACCGAGGTGCGTGGCGTCCTTGAACCCGGCCGCGTGCAGTGCGGCCAGCGCCTCCGCCGAGCGCGCGCCCGACTTGCAGTGCAGCACGATCGGCTTGTCCTGCGGCAGCTCGGCCAGCGCCTCGCCCGAGAGGATGCGGTCCTTCGGGATCAGCGTGGCGCCCTTGATGTTCACGATCTCGTACTCGCCGGGCTCGCGGACGTCGATGAGGGCGAAGTCTTCGCCGTTGTCGAACTTGGCCTTGAGCTCCGCCGGCGTGATCGTGCTGCCCGAAGCGGCCTGCGCGGCCTCGTCGGACACGACACCGCAGAACGCCTCGTAGTCGATCAGCTCGGTGATCTTCGGGGTCTGGGGGTCCTTGCGGATCTTGACCTCGCGGTACTTCATCTCCAGCGCGTCGTAGCTGATGAGCCGCCCGAGCAGGGGCTCACCGATGCCGGTGATGAGCTTGATCGCCTCGGTGACCATGATCGAGCCGATCGACGCGCACAGCACGCCCAGCACGCCGCCCTCGGCGCAGGAGGGAACCATGCCGGGAGGCGGCGGCTCGGGGTAGAGGTCGCGGTAGTTCAGGCCCTTGCCGTTCGGCGCGTCTTCCCAGAAGACGCTGACCTGGCCTTCGAAGCGGAAGATCGAACCCCACACGTACGGCTTGCCCAGCAGCACGGCGGCGTCGTTGACCAGGTAGCGCGTGGCGAAGTTGTCGGTGCCGTCGAGGATCAGGTCGTAGTCGCGGAAGATCTCCAGCGCGTTCGACGATTCCAGCCGCTCGACGTGCAGGTTGACCTTGACCAGCGGGTTGATCTCGGCGATCGACTCCTGCGCCGACGCGGCCTTGAGCTTGCCGATGTCGGACTGGCCGTGGATGACCTGGCGCTGCAGGTTCGACTCGTCGACCACGTCGAAGTCGATGATGCCGAGCGTGCCGACGCCCGCCGCGGCCAGGTAGAGCAGCGCGGGGCTGCCGAGGCCGCCGGCACCGATGACCAGGACCTTCGCGTTCTTGAGTCGCTTCTGCCCGGTCACCCCGACGTCCGGGATGATGAGGTGGCGGCTGTACCGGGCCACCTCTTCCTTCGTGAGCTCCGCAGCCGGCTCGACGAGCGGCGGCAGTGCCGTGTCTGACATCGGGTCCTCCATACTCGCGTGGATCGCGTAGTCAATCCCAGTATCCACAACGCCATCAGGCAAGGTGGGCTTCCCGGCGTCCGGATCGTGGGACGGGGGTTGTTTTGTACCGGAGTGTTTGCTGAGCGGTTACTGGCCGGGCGGCGTCGGGTTCGGCCAGGCGTTGGGCACGCACACGTGGTGGTCGGACGCGACCTTGCCCTTGTCGCCGCCGGGGATGTTGTTCAGCATCGCCACGTAGTCGTCGGCGACGCCGAACGACTGCTGCATCATCACGGGCGCGGGCCGGCCGTTTCCGGGGCAGCCGACGTGGACGTTGCCCAGCGCGTGGCCCACCTCGTGGTTGATGGCGTACTGCCGGTAGCCCGTCATGTCGGCGCCGTAGACCTTCGCGCCCCGCACCCAGCGGGCGAGGTTGATGAGCACGCGGTCCATGCTGCGGCGGTAGCAAGAGGCCTCGAACTTGATCTGGAACCCGCACGCGTCGGCGCGGTGCGTGGTGTTCGGCGTGGTGAGGCTCACGTGGAAGCTCGGGTCGGGGAAGCTCGCGTCCACGCGCTGCAGCCGGATCTCGCCGTTCCACGTCCAGCTGCGCGGATCGGACAGGATGCCCTGCACCGCCGTGGCGAAGCTGTCGTCGCCGGCGTAGCTCGACGGGTCGATGCCGTCCTCGACGTCGACCGTGTAGGTGTAGAGCTTGCCGCCCTTCCCGACGACCGGGCCGGAACCCGGCACGACGTGCCAGGTGCCCTTGCCGCTCTCGGTGTAGGGCCCGCCCGTCGGCAGCTCGGCCGTCGGCACGTTCACGTCCACCGGTTTTGCGGGGTTCTCCGGGATGGCCTGGCCGCCGTCGATCGCGCCCGCGCCCGCGTCGCCCGCCGCCGGCGCGCCGCTGCCCGAGGCCGCGCTCGACCCCGGCTCGGCCGGGCTGGTAGCCGTGTTCACCACGACCAGCACGGTGATCACGACGAGGATCGGCAGGGCGTACACGCGCCAGCCGTAGGTCTTCACGAACCCGCCGACACCGCGCTTCTTCGCGGCCGGCCGGCGCGCCGGGGGCTTCTCGTCCTCGCCCTTCGGCTGCCACGACGCCTTCAGCGGCTCACCGCTCGTGCGGCGGGTGCCGGGGCGGTAACGGTCCTCGCCCACGCGCTGGGCGGGCGGCTTCGACGGACGGAACTGACCGACGCGGGGCGAGCCCGTGTCGGTGAGCGGTGAATTGTCCGTGCTCCTCGAGGAAGTCCTCGATGAGCCGGCTGATGAGTTCTTCGACGAGGCCGACGTCGCACGCCTGGCTGAACCGGAGTACGAGGCTCGCCGGTCGTCTCCTCGTGCGTCCTTCGGCCGGTCCACCGCCTCAGGGTGCCATATCCGAACCGTGATGCTCTCGGCGACCGGCTGATGACCGAGAGATCATCTGTCACTCGTTCGGCCTACCAGGTGCCCTTCTCCACGGCCTCCCACAGGCCCAGAACCGCTCTCGCTACGACATTCGGGCGTTCCATCTGAGCCACGTGGCCGGTCCGGGGAAGGACCAGAAGCCGCGCGTGCCGGAGCAGCCGCGCGGTGCGGGGCGCGCGCCGCACCGAGATCACCCGGTCGTGCAGGCCCCAGACAACGAGTGTGGGAATGCTCACCCGCGCCGCCACCGACCACAGCGACGCCTCACCCACCGAGCTCCAGCGCCGGAAGATCCCGAACGTGCTGCGCGCGAGCGCGGGCGCGGCCCACGCCAGCGCGGCGCGGGCGCCGTGTTCCTCGGTGAGCTCGTCGAGCCGTTGCTCCGGAAACTTCGCCGGCTCGTAGAAGCAGAGGTTGATGACCTGCGCCGCGCGTTCGCGGGCCGTCATCGCGGCCAGCCGGCGCCGCACTCGCGCGCCGACCACCGGCAGGTAGGCCAGCGCCATCATCGGGTCCGACAGCCGTCGCGGGTCCGGCCGGCGGTCGGGCATGGCGGGCGAGATGAGCGTGAGGGTGCGCACCAGTTCGGGGCGCGCGGCGGCCACGAGCAGCACGATCGCGCCGCCCATCGAGTTGCCGACCAGGTGCACCGGACCCGCGCCGAGGCCCTCGATGTAGCGCGCGACCACGTCGGCGTGCTCGTCGAGGCCGAAGTCGAACCCGGCTGTGGGCTCGGAAAAACCGAAGCCCGGCAGGTCGATCGCGCGGCCGCTCGCGGTGGGCGCGAGCAGTGCGGCGAGGTCGGTCCAGTTGCTGGACGACCCGCCGAGGCCGTGGACGTAGACGGCAACGGTACCGTCGGGTCCGGGAGTGCGGCGGACGTTGAGCGAGACCCCGCCGACCTCCTCGACCACGCCGGGCCAGGGCGGCAGCACCGGCTCGAGCGCGGGCAGCGGCGCCGGCGACAGCGGCACGTGGGTCACGGGCGGACGCACCGCCGTCGCGGTCGCCGGGCGCGTCGTGGATGTGGTCACCACCCCAGGATGCCCGACACTTGGCGTTTCGGGCGTACCCGCGAGTAATCTCAAACCCGCTTCACGCGGTGGTGCTACTGCCCGGCGAAGCCGTGGACGGGAGGAAGAATGACGGAAATGGCGCGACTGCAGCAACGCGGTGTCCGGCTGCCCAGGACCGAACGCCGAGCCCAGCTGCTGACGGCCGCGCAACGCGTCTTCGCCGAAAACGGCTACCACGCCGCGGCCATGGACGAGATCGCCGAGGAGGCGGGCGTCAGCAAGCCCGTTTTGTACCAGCACTTCCCCGGCAAGCTCGACCTCTACATCGCGCTGCTGGAAAGCCACGTCGACGACCTGGTGAGCCGGGTCAAGGGCGCGCTCGACTCCACGAGCGACAACCGCCAGCGCGTGCCGGCCACGGTCGGCGCCTTCTTCGACTTCGTCAGCGAAGACGCCGGCGCGTTCCGGATGGTCTTCGAGAGCGACCTGCGCGGCGAACCGGCCGTGCAGGAGGCCGTGGACCGCGCGACTTCGGCGAGTGTCGAGGCGATCACCGAGACCATCACGGCCGACGCCGGGCTCGATGACCACAAGGCGCGGCTGCTCGCCGTGGGACTGGTCGGCATGTCGCAGGTCTCGGCGCGCTACTGGCTCCAGCACAACCAGGCGATGTCCCGGGAGGAGGCCGTGGCGCTCACGGCCAACCTCGCGTGGCGCGGCATCGGCGGTGGCTTCCCGCTCAAGGACGGCTGACGCGATTGGCCCCGCTCGTCGTGGCCGTCCCCGGCACACTGTGCAGCCCGGCGGTCTTCGGTCCGCTCGCGCGCGCGTGGCCCGGGGTGGTGCACGCGGTCGACTGGATGTCGGCGCCCGGACCGTGGCGGATCGAGGACGTGGCCTCGCGGATCGCAGCACGGCTTTCCGGGCCGGTGCTGCTCGTGGGGCACTCGACGGGCGGGTGCATCGCGTTGCGGCTGGCTGCCGAGCACCCCGAACTGGTGGCCGGGCTGCTGCTCGCGAACACCGGCGCGCACATGCGCGGCCACGGTGACGTCGACGGGATCCTCACGGCCGTTTCGCAGGCGTGGGGACCCGAGCTGCACGCGGCGGTGCTGGACCGGTCGTTCGCTTCGCCATTGCCCGCGGAAGTGCGCGCCGAGCTGCTCGCCTACGCCGCCCGAGTGCCGCAGGCGGCGGCGCTGGAGGTGCTCACGAGCCAGCGCGATCTCGACCTGACCGAGCAGCTCGCGTCGATCCGCTGCCCGGCGCGGGTGCTGCACGGCGTGCACGACCGGGCCCGGTCGGTGGCGGACGCCCAGTACCTCGTCGACCGTCTCCCGAACGCTTTTTTGTCCACAGTGGACACGGGGCACACCCCCGTGTACGAGGATGTGCCCGCGACTGTCGCACAGCTGGAATCCCTTGCCGCGCAGGTGGTCTAGCGCGGCAGGAGCGTGCTGATCCGTGCGGCGACCTCCGCCGCGCGTTCCTGCGGCAGCATGTGGCCCGCGCCCGGGTAGCGCACGAACTCGGCGTCGGGCAGCTCGTCGGCGATCACCTTCGCGTGCGGCAAGGGGCACAGCCGGTCCTTCTCGCCCGCCAGCACCACCGCGGGCACGGTCCGCAGCGCGCGCAACGCCACGCGGCAGTCGTGCACGGAAATCGCGTCCTGGAACTCGCCCAGGCTAGCCGGGTGCGCGCACAACAGCTGGTCGACAACGCTGTTCACGTCCCCGCGCGCCGGTTTGTCGCCGAACACCAGGAACCGCGCGCCGGAGCGCACCATCGCCGGGCGCAACGGCAGCCGCTCACCCTTGCGGTGAGACAGCGCCTTGGCCAGCCGCCGCTCGAACCGCGCCGACATCGATCCGGCCAGTCCCGGCAGCCCGAGCGTGATCCGGTCCATCTGCCCCGACGACGTGGCCACGAACGCCACCCCGCTCACACGCGCTTTCACCAGGTCGGGATGCCGTTCGGCCAGCGCCATGACCGTCATGCCGCCCATCGAGTGCCCCGCGAGCACGATCGGCCCGCGCGGCACGCGGTCGGCGATCAGCTCGGCCAGGTCGTCGGCGAGTCTGGGGATCGTCGCCGCCCCCCGTCGAGCCGGCGACGATCCCCCGTGGCCACGCAGGTCGTAGCGCAGGACCCGCGTGGCCGGTCCGAGGCGGCGCACGACGCCGTCCCACGTGCGGTGGTCCTGCGTCCAGCCGTGCACCAGCACGAGCGTCGCCGGCGCGTCGGCGGGGCCGGACGGCTCGACGTGCAGCGCGACTCCGTCACCGGTCACGAACCGGTGCTCCCGCGATGGATTCCGGAGCCGTTCGAGCGTGGTCACTTGCCCTCCGGCAGCAGGAACGACTTCTTCCAGAAGTAGCGGCCCGGCAAGCCGACGAGGCCCGACTCCCGCAGGAACGGCATGATCTTCTCCCCGGCCCACGCGATCGTCGCCTGCCAGTGCGGGTTGTTCAGCGCCGCTTCGACACCGTCGCGCGGGCGGATGCCCACCGCCTTGTAGACGTTGGGGTTGATGAACGCGCGCGTGACGAAGTACGAGATCAACGCGATGATGAACTGCTGGAAAGCGATCTCGTGCTTGCCCAGTTTGGCCATTCCTCGCGTGACCTCTTCGCGCGCGAAGGTCACGTGCCGCGCTTCTTCGAGTACGTGGATGCGGTTGACCATGCGCACCAGCGGCTGCACGTTCTCGTCCACCATCTGCTCGCGCTGCAGGCGGTCGAGCACCTCCTCGGCCACGAGGATCGCTCCGTAGCGGGCGGGGCCGTAGGAAATGGTGGGCATGAGCTTCGCGAACTGGCGCAGCGCCGGCACCGGGCCGTAGGCGGGGCAGCCGATGCGCGCGGCCATGCGCGCGAACATCGTGGAGTGGCGGCACTCGTCGGCGATCTCGGTGAGGGCGAACTGCGCGTGGGAGCTGGTGGGGTCCTCGTCGTAGACCTCCTTGAGCAGCATCTGCATCAGGAGGATCTCGAACCACAGCCCGGTCGTGGCGACACTCGCGACCTCGTGCTTGCCGAGCTCGATGCGCTGCTCGGGGCTGAGGGTGTCCCAGAGTTTCGTGCCGTAGAGCGACGAGCGCTCCGGGAGGATGTAGTTCTTCCCGTCGACGAGCGGGGCGTCCCAGTCGATGTCGACGTCGGGGTCGTAGAACTTGTTCGCCGAGGACTTCAGCAGCCGTTCGGCGGTCTTCTCCCGGTCGGTCTCCTTGAGCGTCCGCGTCATCGCTCGCCCCTTCTCGGTATAGATGTAACTTGAGGTAACAGTTACCTTTGGTAGCATGACTCGGGTGATCGAACGTGTCAAGCGCTCCAGCAAGCACCCGGCGCCGGGTGAGGCCGCGACCGGCGATGCCCGGCGCGACCGGTGGCGCAAGCACCGCATCGCGCGGCGGGCGGAGTTCGTGGAGGCCGCGCTGCGGGCGCTCGACAGCCATGGTCCGGACCTGGGCATGGAGGACGTCGCGGCCGAGGCCGGTGTCACGAAACCCGTGCTGTACCGGCACTTCGAGGACAAGGCCGACCTCTACGTGGCCCTCGGCCGGCGCGGCACGGAGATCCTCTTCGAGCGCCTCATTCCCGCGATCAACGCCGAACTCGCCCCGGTGCCCCGCATCCGCATGGCGCTGGACGCGTTCTTCTCGGTCATCGAGGAACACCCGAACCTCTACCGCCTGCTGGCCCGCGGCGGCCTGCACGAGAAGGTGGTGAGCGACTCCGACGTCGTGGCCGAGGACAAGGAAGTGATCGCCACCGCGCTCACCGCCCTGCTCGGCGACTACATGCGCATGTTCTCCATGGACTCCGGCGCGGCGGAACCGTGGGCCCACGGCATCGTCGGCATGGTCCAGAGCACGGGCGAATGGTGGCTCGACCGCCGCTCCATGAGCCGCGACTCCGTGGTCGAGTACCTCACCCAGATCATCTGGGCGGCCATCGACGGCCTGACCCGCCAGCACGGCGTGGTCATCGACCCGAACCTGCCCTTGGAGGAGAACAAGGTCGTGCAGCTGGGCCGCACCAAATCCGATCCGTCCGGCTCCGCCCCTGCCTCCGCCACCGCTGACACCGACGCCGGCTGACCCCTTTTCCGGGAGGACTCCGCATGACCGACGAAGACGGCTACACCGGCCCCGCCACCCTCACCATCGACGGCACGGTGTTGCAGGTCCACCTCGACCTGCGCGGCTACTTCCAACCCATCGACGGCTACTACCACTGGTACGGCCGCGTCTCCCCCGACCCAACCCTGGCGTCGGCGGCGAGCGGCCGCAAAACCGCGTGCACCGTGACGATCGGCGATCGCACCGCCGCGGGCGAACTGTCGGACCCGGACCCGTGGGGCCGCTACCGGCTCATGGGCACGTCCACCCCGCCGTTCACGGTGCCGACCACCCTGGAAGAAGCCGAAGCGGCAACAGCCTGACCGCCTTGTGCCCCCACCCCGCCGGAAGAAACGCCCCCGCCCTCCCAGGGGGGACGTCCCATGCTCAGTCTACCGGCCACCCCCGACAATTTCGGCGGATCACCGCTGGTCAGCGCCACTTATCCACAACCAATCGGGTGAGATCCACAGCCGCCGGAAGGCCCGAAATCCGGCACGATCCGGCGCCTCACGGGCGAAAGCCGCAACAAGAACCCGCGCCAGACAAACGAAAGGCGGCCTCAGGGAATCCACCCCGCGCGAACCCGGCCGCGCGCGAAAGCCACCCTCCGCGAGAACCGAGCGCCGGACACAAAACGCCTCCAGCCGGAAAGGCGGCCTCACGAACACCACCCCGGCCTCACGGAAGCCCCCATGCCGGCCCGGCGGCCCCGCGGAAATCACCCCGGCGTGAACCAGCCGCCCCCAAGACACGCGAAGGCCGCCCCTCCCATCCAGAAGAGGCGGCCTCCGCACTCACATCACTCCCCGCCACGCGGCCCCGGCAACTCCCGCCCCGGCAGCCACCCGTTCACCACATCCGTGGCCCGCCACTGCCGACCGTGCAGCCGAACCGTCTCCACCGGAATCGCCAGGAACGGCTGCACCTCCGGCACCTTCGCCACCAGCGCCGTGCGCACGGCCGAGGCGACCTCGCCGGTCACGATCTCGGCCTCCGCCTGAGCCTGGAGGAACGGCTGCATCGGCGAGCCCGTCGACACGACCACCGACACCAGCGGGTTCTCGCGGATCGCGGCGAGGGTGCGGCCGGAGCGTTCGATCACCAGGCCGAGGTGAACGGGTCGCTCTCGGCGAAGTACACGCCCCCGGCCCACGGGCCCGCGCTGCCCGCCGTCGCGAGGAACATCGACTTGTGGGCCGAAAGCGTCACCCGCACCAGGTCCCCGACCGCTTCCGTCGCGGGTTCGACCGTCGTCATCTCCGCTGGACTCCCTGTTTGCCCGCCGGCGCCCCTTCCGGCTCCGGATTCGAGCCCGAACGTAGAAAGCCCCGCGACGACACACCAAACGTTGCGCACCGATGCGGTGAAGCAACCACCCGGCCGGCTCCCGACCGCACGAAAAAGCCGCCCCGGGCCTGAACCCGGAGCGGCTTCGCCGTCAGAACCAGAACCGGCGAGCGTCAGTCGCCGACGCCGAAACCGACCTTGCGGACGTCCGAGGGGGCGATCTCGACGTACGCGATGCGGTCGGACGGGACGATGTACTTGCGGCCCTTCTCGTCGTTGAGGCGGAAGAGCCCGTCACCGGCCGTCAGCGCCTCGGCGACCAGCTTCTCCACCTCGTCGGCGGTCTGGCCACTGGACACCACCAGCTCGCGCGGCGTGTCCTTGATGCCGATCTTGACCTCCACGTGGGACCTCCGCAGGAAATTCGTTGTCGTTACGCCTGGCAAGGCTAGCCCAACCGCGGCGCTGCGGTGTCGCGCCACCGCGTGGTGAACCGGCACTTCAGCCCAGACCGAGCGCCTGCATGCGCTTCGTGTGCCCCTGCTGCAACCGCCGGAACAAGCCGGCGATTCCCGACAGGTCACCGGAGCCGCTGACGATGAGTTCGGCCAGGCCATCGCGTTCGGCGACCACGTACTGGGCCTGCGTCAGCGCTTCGCCCAGCAGCCGCCGCCCCCACAGCGCGAGCTTGTCGCGCGTCTTCGGATCGGCCTTGATGCCCGCGGCGACTTCGCGCTCGGCGAACGCCGAATGCCCCGTGTCGGCGAGCACGGTCAGCACGAGGTCCTTGGTCTCGGCGTCGAGCCAGCTCGCGATCTCGCGGTACAGGTCCGCCGCGAGGCCGTCGCCGACGTAGGCCTTGACCAGCGATTCCAGCCACGACTTGGGCCGCGTGGAGGCGTGCCAGGCGTCGACCTGGGCCACGAACGGGCCCATGGCGTGGTCGACCGCGACGCCGTGGGCGGACAGGTGTGCCGACAGGAGGTCGAAGTGCCCGATCTCGGCCGCCGCCATCGAGGCGAGCGCGGCGCGACCGGCCAGCGTGGGCGCGCTGCGGGCGTCCTCGGCCATGCGGTCGAACGCGGAAAGCTCGAGATAGGCGATCACGCCGAGCAGGTCGACGACGCCTTCGCTGATCTCTTTCGGGTCGGTCACGGCGACGAGGGTATCGCCGAACCCGTGGTCGACGCCGTGAAGAGACCGATCCCACGCCGCGCCGTCTCGCCCGGTACTGTTGAAAAACTCCTGACCAGGTACACTGCGGAAAGATTGACAAGGCTTCCGCACGTCTTCTGGCTGCGGGAAACAGGCGGACGACCGGCGCCACCAGGGCTGCCGGGGTTCGCCGCAATTGTGCGTGCACGCCTCCAGCGGCATTCCCGGGAGGGCGGCTGCGGCGCCGTCAACGGTGCCCGTCAGAACCCCCGGTCGAGTGTCGAGTGACAACCGGCCTGTGCGCGCTGGTCACGAGAGAGGCGATCACCCTGACCGCAGAACAGTCCACAACCGAAGAAACCACCACCCCCACGCAGGCCACCGCCGTCGCGCTGGAACACAGCGAGACCGGACCGGCCGCGCTCGACACGTCGCACCCGCTGCAGGCGGGCGTCGAGGTCGAGCCGGAGGCGCCCACGTTCGCGTCGTTCGGCGTGAAGCCGGAGATCGTGAAGGCCCTGGGCGAGGTCGGCATCGAGCGCACGTTCGCCATCCAGGCACTCACGCTGCCGCTGGCCATGGCGGGCGACGACCTCATCGGCCAGGCCCGCACCGGCATGGGCAAGACGCTGGGCTTCGGCGTCCCGCTGCTGCACCGCGTGCAGGTGCCCGGCGACGGCACCCCGCAGGTGCTGGTCGTGGTCCCGACCCGCGAGCTGTGCATCCAGGTCGCCAACGACCTCAAGGGCGCCGGCAAGCACCTCGGCATCCGCACGCTGGCCATTTACGGCGGGCGGCCGTACGAGCCGCAGATCGAGGCGCTGCGCAAGGGCGTCGACGTCGTGATCGGCACCCCGGGCCGCTTGCTCGACCTGGCCGAGCAGCAGCACCTGGTGCTGGGCAAGGTTCGCGGGCTCGTGCTCGACGAGGCCGACGAGATGCTCGACCTGGGCTTCCTGCCCGACATCGAGCGCATCCTGCGGATGGTGCCGGAGGAGCGGCAGACCATGCTGTTCTCCGCCACGATGCCGGGCCCGATCATCACGCTGGCGCGCACGTTCCTGCGTCAGCCCACCCACATCCGTGCCGAGGAGAACGACGCCGGCGCCGTCCACGAGCGCACCACGCAGTTCGTCTACCGCGCGCACTCGATGGACAAGCCGGAGGTCATCGCCCGGATCCTGCAGGCCGAGGGCCGCGGGCTCACGATGATCTTCAGCCGCACCAAGCGCACCGCGCAGAAGGTGGCCGACGACCTGGTGGAGCGCGGGTTCGCCGCGGCCGCCGTCCACGGTGACCTGGGCCAGGGCGCGCGCGAGCAGGCGCTGCGCGCGTTCCGCTCGGGCAAAGTCGACGTGCTGGTGGCCACCGATGTCGCCGCGCGCGGCATCGACATCGACGACGTCACCCACGTCATCAACTACCAGTGCCCCGAGGACGAGAAGACCTACGTCCACCGCATCGGCCGCACCGGCCGCGCGGGGCGCACGGGTGTCGCGGTCACGCTCGTCGACTGGGACGAGATCCCGCGGTGGAAGCTGATCTCCGACACGCTCGGTCTGGACAAGCCGGAGCCGGTCGAGACGTACTCGTCGTCGCCGCACCTGTTCAGCGACCTCGGCATCCCGGAGGGCACCACCGGCCGGCTCCCGCTCTCGAAGCGGACCCGCGCCGGGCTGGCCGCGGAGGAGGAAGAGGACCTGGGTGGCAAGCGCCGTGGCCGTGGTGGCCGGGGTGCTGCTGGTGCCGGCTCGGACGACGCGCCGCGCAAGCGCACGCGGGCTCCGCGCAAGCGCACCCGTGGCGGGGCGAAGGCCGCCGAGGCGGTCGAGAAGGCGGATGCCGCGGCTGCTGCTTCCGGGGACGCCGCGCCGGCCGGGGAAGAGCGCACGCGCACGCGTCGCCGCACCCGTGGTGGCGGCGGTGGTGAGTCGACCGGTCCCGCCGGCGCGGCCACCGCGTCGGCCTCGGTTTCGGGAGAAACCGGTGAAACGGGTGAGCGTCCGGCACGTCGGCGCCGTCGTCGCCGCCCCTCCGCGACGTCTGATACACCTGCGTCGGCAGACTGAGGGGACCAGCGGAGCCGACGGCGGGAGTCAGGGACGTGAGCGACCACGGGGACAGTGCGCCCGAATCGCCCGCAGAGGTCGGTTCGGCGGGCCCGCCTGACCCCGGGGTGGTTTCCCGCCGCCCGTACGGCACCGAAGACGTGTTGCCCCCGTCGCAGAGTCCTGCTGCGGCGGGGCCGCCCGTTCGCGTGCGGCGTTCGCCGTGGAACCGCGGACGGGACCGGGTGATCGCGGCGTCGATCGCCGTGGTGGTGGTCGTGGTGGCGCTGGTGGTCGCGTTGAACAGCGACAACCTGCACACCAGCCGCGCACTCGCCGCCGGTGCGCCGACGTTGCCGCCGGCCCCCACGGCCGTGCCTGGCTCGATGTCGCAGCTGTGGCAGGCGCCCAGCGCGGCCACGCCCGTGCCGATCGGCGAGGGCGACAACGTGACCACCGCCGACGGCGGCGAGGTTGCCGGCCGCGATCCGCTCACGGGCAAGATCCGCTGGCACTACACGCGCGAGAACCTCCAACTGTGCACTGTGGACACTGCCTGGGGCCGCGTGAACGCGGTGTACCACAAGGCAATGGGCTGCAGCGAGGTCACGCAGCTCGACCCCACCACGGGCCAGATCACGGCCCAGCGCAACGGCGACGCCGAACTCGGCACCCAGCTCGTCAGTGACGGCAGCCACGTGACCACCACGGGCAAGCACCTGCTCGACACCTGGCGCGACGACCTCGTGAAGAGCATGGAATACGGCCAGGTGCCGTTCATGGTCAACCCGAACAAGCAGCCCCGCACCGGCTGCACCTACGGCACCGTCGCGGCGGGCGCCGACAAGGTCGGCGTGATCGAGCGTTGCCCCGGCGACCCGCACGACCGCCTCACCGTCTACAAGTCCACGGCCGAGCACGAGGACGAACCGCAGGTCGTCTTCAGCACCGTGCTGGCCGGCTCGCGCGCCCGCGTGATCGCCATGTCGGGCGACAACACGGCCGTCCTGCTGCCCGACCAGAAACTCCTGGTCATCTACGGCGCGGACGGCACCGAGCGCTCCGCCTACCCCATGGACCTCCCGGCGTCCGACCTGGCCGCCGACCCCGCGGGCGGCACCGAACAAACCACCCGCACCGACGGCGGCGTCTACTGGTTCACGGGCACCAAGACCGTTGCCCTGTCCCGCGACACCCTCGCCCCCCGCTGGACCCTCTCGGGGACCCGCGGCCCCGGCATCACCTTCGCGCGCCAACTGGTCGTCCCCATCCCGGGCGGCCTGGCGGTGCTCAACGAATCCGACGGCTCGACCATCCGCACGGTGGGCGTCGACCGCGGCGCGTACACAGGCGTCGTGCGGCTCACGGCGCTGGGACCGGTGTTGCTTGAGCAGCGTGGCACTGTGGTGGCGGCACTGCGTTAGGCAGCGCGGTCGACGCGCAGCACAGTGCCGTCGACTTGGGCCGCGGGCTCGGTGAACGTGACGACATCACCGGCAAGCGCCTCGACCTCGTGCCACAGGCGCAGCTCGCGCGGCTGCGAGACGGTG
This sequence comes from Amycolatopsis sp. NPDC004368, assembly GCF_053602515.1. Classification (NCBI taxonomy): domain Bacteria; kingdom Bacillati; phylum Actinomycetota; class Actinomycetes; order Pseudonocardiales; family Pseudonocardiaceae; genus Amycolatopsis; species Amycolatopsis sp. NPDC004368. The sequence goes on from NZ_JBSGDT010000003.1 coordinate 137,721, forward strand.
ACCGCGTGGGCAGGAGTCCAGTCCTCCCAAGCCTTTGCGCCCGGGTGGCGCGTCTCGAACGCGAACCGCCCACCGGGCCGCAGCGCTCGCCGGGTGGGGTGGAGCGACAGGCGCAACTGCCGGTCGGTGACGAGGCACTGGAACGCGTGACCGGTCATCGTGGCGAGCTCGAACTCCGCCTCGAAGCCGAGCTCGGCGGCTGTTCCGTTCCGCCACTCCACGTCCGTGCGGCGTCGCGCCCGGACCAGCGCCGCGGCTTCGGGATCAACGCCGGCGAGCCGGCCTCGGTGGCCTCGCTCGCGGGTGTGGTGCAGCATCCCGCCGGTGCCGCACCCGACGTCGAGGACCGTCGGGACGTTGTCGACGAGGGCTTCGTAGAAGGCGTCCGCGGGGAAATCGCCCCAGCGGTTGAGGACGTCGTACAGCTCGGCGGCCTCGGCGTCGGACAGCGTCACGCCCACCAGAACACGGTGAGCGCCACGAACGTGACCAGCAAGACTCCCAGGCCCGCCAGCGCGGCAACCCGGCCGTACCGCCGGTCCGCGACCCGCTGCAGCGCCAGCGCCACCACCGCCGCGACGGGGTGGCCCACGAGCAGCAGCACGCTCGGCCCCGGCGCACCGGTGACCAGGCAGACGACCTCGACCCCGAGGACCCCGACCGCCAGCACGGCGAGCCCTGCGGCCACCGAGCCGGTGAAGCCTCGCCACCAGCGGCCGCGAGGCTTCCCCGTCGCCGGTGCTTCGATCCTCTGCGGCGCAGCGGTTGGAACGCTGTCGTGGTTCACCGGCGCCGGGGTTTCATCCCGCTGCGCCTCCGTGGTGACGGCGACCGGCTCGTCCGTCACAGAAGCGAGTTCAGCGCTCTCCTCGCCGCCCTTCGCCGGTACGGGGCCTTCCGGTTCGAGACCGTCCGCCTGCGCATCGAGGGCGGCGTCGCTCGCATCGGTGTCAGGTTGCCGTTCCACTGCGGCAGACTCCTCAGTCTGGGAGTCCGCGGTGAGCGGTGTCTCCGAGGCCAAGGCGCCATCCGCCTGCGGGGCATGAGCCGCGTCGGGGCAAGTGTCCGTGAGCGGCGCCGGAGTCAGTTCATCGGTATCAGGTGAGGCCATAAACCCAAGTCCAGTCGTCGAAGAGAGCTCAGGGCGCCAGCAGATCCCACGGCTGCGCCGCCGGGCCGGCTTGCTGGCCTTCGGCGCAGCTGGGGCGGAAGTCGCACCAGGAGCAGCGGCGGTCGGGGCGGGCGGGGAAGAGGGTGTCGCCGTCGGCGCCCGCGTCGAGGGTGTCCGTGGCGAGGCGGAGGTCGTTCGCGGTTTCCGAGGCGCGCTGGAGGTGGCGCTGCAGGGACTCGGTCGTGTGGGTGGCCGCGGCGACCGTGCCGGTGGGCAGGTGGTGCAGCTCGACCTTCGTGCACGGCATGCGCAGCGTGCGCGACGAAGCCACCGCGTACATCGCCAGCGCCTGCGACGCCCGGGCCTCGTACTCGTCCGGCGCGCGCCGGCCCGTTTTGTAGTCCACGATCACCAGTTCGCCCCCGCGCTGGTCGATGCGGTCGGTGCGGCCCTCGATGATCATCGTGGGCCGGCCACCGTCGAGACTGACCGGCGCGGACACCCAGCGTTCGAGCCCGACCGGGTCTTCGGTGACGTCGTGGTCCTCCACGTACTCCCCGACCCAGCCCTTCGCCCGCGCCCGGTAGCGCGCGGCCTGCGCGGCGTCCTCGAACCCCGCGTCCTTCCAGTGCTCACCCACGAGCGCCATCGCCCGTTGCGCGGTGCGCTTGGCCGCGGGCAGGTCGAACAACGCCCGCAACGCGTTGTGCACCACCGCGCCCAGCGTGCTGTGCGCCCACGGGCCCGTGCGCAGCGGCGTGGGCCGCTGCAGGTAGCCCAACCGGTAGCGGCGCGGGCAGTCCTCGAACGTGCTCAACCGCGCCGGCGACACCTTCGTGAGCCGCACCGGCTGCTCCACGCCGAAATCGAAGCCCAGCTGTTCCTTCACACGACCCCCGTTCGGTTCCGGCGCCCACGCTACGCACCACCACCGACACTTTCCGGCGCGGGGGACTAGAAGTTCCCGGCGATGAACCCCTTCACCGAGTTCGCCACGAGCTCCACCGCGATCGCGGCCAGCAGCAGGCCCGCGATCTTCGCCAGCAGCGTGATGCCGCTTTCCTTGATCAGCCGGATCACCACGCCCGAGAAGCGCATGCACGTGTAGATCACGAAGTGCACGGCCAGGATCGCGAGGCCGAGCGCGATGTACGCGCCGAGGTGACCGTCGGCCTGGCGGACGAACACGATCGTCGCCGCGATGGCGCCCGGACCGGCCAGCAGCGGGGTGCCGAGGGGCACGAGGGCGACGTTGACGTCGTCGGCCGCTTCGGGTTCGTTGCCGCCCTTGCCGGTGAGCAGTTGCAACGCGATCAGCAGGAGCAGCAGACCGCCGGCGCCCTGGAGCGCGGGGATACCGATGCCGAGGTACGCGAGGATCGCCTGCCCGGCAACGGCGAACAGCGAAATCACCAGCAGCGACACCAGCACGGCCTGGCGCGCCGCCTTCACGCGCGTGGCCATGGGCTTGCGGCCGACCAGGCTCAGGAACACCGGCACCGTGCCGGGCGGGTCCATGATGACGACCAACGTGATGGTGGCGCTGAGGAACAGCTTCGCGTCGAAGAACTGGGCGAGGCCCATCTCAGCCCTTCACGATCTGCGACCCGGTGGCGCGCGCGACGAGCTCCTCGAGCTGGCCGGGGTCGGTCGTCTCCTGGCCGAGCCCGATCGTCTTGTTCGTGCCGTGGTAGTCGCTCGACCCGGTGCGCACGAGCCCCAGCTCGTCGGCCAGCTCACGCGTGCGCACGCGCGTGGGCGGCTCGTGGTTGGGGTGGTCCACCTCGACGCCGGTGAGGCCGCGCCGGGCGAGGTCGCGCAGGGTGTCCTCGCTGATCGTCGCGCCGCGGCTGTAGGCGAAGGGGTGCGCGATCACCGTGACGCCACCCGCCGCGGCGATCATGTCGATCGCCTCCTCGACGGGCGTGTCGTGGCGCGGCACGTAGTAGCCGCGGCCGCTGCCGAGGTACTCCGCGAAGGCCTGGTCGACGCTCGTCACCAGGCCCGCGCGCACAAGAGCCTGCGCGAGGTGCGGGCGGCCGGCGGGCGAGTCCTCGGGCAGCAGGCCCATGATCTCGTCGGCGTCGATCGGCAGGCCGTCGGCGGCCATGCGGGCGGCCATCGCGCGCAGCCGCGTGCGGCGCTCGGCCCGCAGGCGCGACTGCTCGGCGACGAGCGCGGGCGCGGTCGGGTCGAAGAGGTACGCGAGCAGGTGCACGCTGATCCGCCAGCCCGTTTCCGGGTCGACGGACACCGTGGACAGCTCGGCGCCGGGAACGAGGGTCAGCCCCGGCGGGACGGCCTCCGCCGCCGGGCCCCATCCGGCGGTGGTGTCGTGGTCGGTGATCGCGACCACGTCGAGGCCGGCCCGGACGGCAGCGTCGACGAGCCCGGAAGGGCTGTCGGTGCCGTCGGAGGCCGTGGAATGGGCGTGCAGGTCGATGCGCATCGGGTCCATTGTCGACGATGCGCTGCGTCACAGCGACGCCGGTACCCGCAGGTCAGCCGACCGGCTTCTTGCCCCGAGCCGCGCGCTGCGCCTTGATCATGGAGAACCGCTCGGCCTGCTTCTGCTTGTCGCCGAACACGAGCTCCGAGATCGTGTCGTAGAACTCCTCGGGGCGCGGCAGGTAGTCGATGCGGTTCAGCGCCTGGATCTGACCTGCTGACTCGACGACCATCGTGCCGTAGCCGAGCACCCGGCCCCAGCCGGGCCGCTCGTAGGTGAGGTCGGTGACCTTCGTGATGGGCATCATCAGCACCTTCGTGGTGATGACGCCCTTCGTCAGCACGAACCGCTTGTCCGTGACGACGAGCCGCTCGACCCACCACTGCACCACCGCGTACGCGAACCGCAGGACGACCAGCAGCGCGACGTACCAGAGGATGTTCTGCACCACCCACAACGACGGTGGCAGCAGGTACGAGACCAGCACACAGACGGCGAGCAGCGCCGCCGCCTCGAACGTGTCCCAGAGCAGCACTGCCCAATGGCGGCGGATGCGGATGACCCGCCGCTCGGTGTCGAGCAGGTACTCGTCAGGGTCGCGTGGCGCGAACATGTCTCGAGGTTATCCCCCGCCTAGCCGTTGAACACGTTGCTGACGAACGAGACCACCGATTCGGCCGAGCTGCGCAGGAAGTCGACGATGTTGCCGACGAGACCCGCCGCCTGGTTCGGCTGAGCGATCACGAAGAACAGCACCAACGCGATACCCACGAGACCCGCAAGCTTCTTCGCGTTCACAGCGATCAATCCCGTCTCTAAACGTGGCACCGGAAAACTGACTTTCTACGTTGTACCGCACCAACCACCCACGCGGCAGGAAAGTCCCGCGCATGGGTCAGCAGGCCGTCCGAAGTGTACCGTATGGCTACTCTCCGTGTACAGCGTGATGAATTCGGGGTTGACACCATGGGGTCGACGGAAAACGGCACACGAGTGCCCTGCGTGGGCGGCATCGTGTTCGACGACCAGGGCAGACTGCTGCTCATCCAGCGTGGTCACGACCCGGGCGCCGGCCTGTGGTCCCTCCCGGGCGGCCGCGTCGAAAAGGGCGAAACGGACACCGAAGCCGTGGTCCGCGAGCTGCGCGAAGAGACCGGACTCGACGTGACACCGCACACATTCGTCGGCATGGTCGCCCGCGGCCCCTACGACATCCGGGACTACGAGTGCACGGCGACCCCCGGAACCCTCACCCCCGGCGACGACGCCGCCGACGCCCGCTGGGTCGACTCGGCCGAACTGGTGGAACTGAACACCTCGGGACGCTTGGTGGACCTTCTTTTCGTGACCCTGCGTGACTGGGGTGCGTTGCCGCGAGCCTGATTGCGGTCGGTGCATTTCCGACGGTGCACGATTGCTTGCGCGAATATCCGGGGATTTCGCGAGTGGGTGAATGGTGTTATCGGCTCGGTCCGGGCCGGATGAGCACGGGAAATGCGGGGTTGCGCATTTCCGCATCAATGCGGGTGCAAAGGAAGGTGCACGGGCGCGGGGTGGTCGGTGTGACTGGTGGGGTGACTGTGACACAAGTTACACAGCGTGCAGTCGGCGGCCGGATCACGCCGTCCTTCGACGCGGAAATCCCACCCGAACGGCTGTGGACAACTCCATCCCCTGACGCTTTGACCAGGGATTTTGTCGGTCGCGGCCGATAGACTGGACCCGGGGACGGCCCCCTCGGGAGGGTGGGGCCTGTCCTGGCCACCTCGTCAAGCAGGCAGCCAAGTCATCCGCTGCCCGTGCGGCGAGGTCCTCGCCAGAACACGCGCCGACGGTTCCCCCGAAGACCACGTCACCAGCCCGAGCAGGGCGGTATCCGCCGAGCCCGGCTCCGAGGTCGTGGCCAGGTCCGTGCGGTCCGGCAGCACGAGCTGCAGCCCGGCCTCGTAGAACCCCTCGGTGACCCACCACAGCGGCCGCGAACCGGCCAGCTCGCCCAGCGCCGCCACGAAGTCCGCCCGGCGGTCGCCGAAGTAGCCCAGGGCGTGGCTCGTCAGGACGACCAGGGGCAGGTCCGCGGGGAGCGTCGCGGCGGCCGAGGCGAGGTCGGCCACGCCGTCACCGGTGATGAGGGGCGGGCGGTGCTTCTGCTGTTCCGCGGCGGCGGTGCGCAGCAGCCGGATGCGGTCGGGCTGGTCGGCCCACACGCAGGCCTCCAGCCACGCCAGTTCGTCCTCGTCGGAGAGGTCGACGGGGGCGCGGTCGAGGCCGGCGCGGGCGCCGATGGCCACTTTCTTCGGCAGCTTCGGCAGCACGGCGCCGGGCGCGAGGTCCAGGGCGCAGTGCAGGCCGATGGCGGCCTTGGCGGGGCCGGCGAGCAGCTGTTCGCCGCCGTCGCACTGGTAGCGGTAGGAGAACCGGTCCAGACCCAGCAGCAGGCCGGCGCTGCAGCCGACCTCCAGCAGGGCGATCTTGCCGCCCGCTTCCTTCGCCGCGGCCGCGATGGCGGGGTACACGAGCGACGCGCGGCGGACCTCGTTGGTCTGCGTGTAGCGCGTCGAAATGATCCGGCGGGCCTTGTCCGCGCGCTCCAGGAGGAAGGTCCGGAACAGGGGCCAGGTCTGGTTGTCGACGCCGTCGAAACCACCCAGTGACGGGTAGTAACGCGAGAGCGGGTGGATCGGGTCGGCCTGGACCAGGCGGTGCGCGGTGGCCAGGAGCAGCGTGGCGCGGGCCTCGCCGCCGCGGGCGTCGGTCAGCAGACCCGCCACGTCGTCGTCCTCGGCCGACTGCGTGGCGAGGTGGTCGTACAGCGGCGAAACTCCGCGCGCCTCGACCTCGGCGAACCTGCGCAGCCGCTGCTTGATCTCTTCCAGGGCGATGGCCACCCGTGCTCCTCCTAGAAACGACTCCCGGCCGGGTAACGCCGCCAGAGCCACTTGCGACACTCACCGGTGGTGAGGAGTACCCTCGACCATTGGTGTTCGTGCGTCAACGCGAGCCCCCTCACGATCGCGTCGGCCCGAAGGAGGTGAGGAACGCCTTATGAGTAGTGGCGATAGTCCGCTCCCTAGTAGTCCCAGCGTTCCCACCCAGCCGGCCGGCCGATTTCTCTCCTGGTAGGTCCGGCGAACAGGGAACGCCGGTGATGCCGGACGGACGCTGAAGTCCGCCTGGCCGTCGTTTTCGCGCTCCACACACGACGCCAGCCCAGGAGATCCCATGCCTGCCATCCCTTCGCTCGGAGGCCTTCGCGGCCGCGGCGCCGGCCGCACCAAGCCGATGCTCGAGCGGCCGATTCCCGTGCCCCTGTCGGCTTATGTCGTCGACTGCGCGGTGTACGTGGACGGTTCGCGCCTGCCCGGCCGCTGGACGCACTCCGACGCCATCAAAGAGGTGCGCAAGCGCCACGCGGGATTCGTCTGGATCGGACTGCACGAACCGGACGAAGAGCAGATCCAGGGCATCGCCGACACGTTCGGGCTGCACGAGCTCGCCGTGGAAGACGCGCTGGAAGCCCACCAGCGCCCGAAGCTCGAGCGTTACGACGACACGCTCTTCCTGGTGCTCAAGACCGTCCGCTACGTGGAGCACGAGTCGCCGACCACGGCCAACGAGATCGTCGAGACGGGCGAGCTCATGGTGTTCCTCGGCCGCGACTTCGTGATCACCGTGCGCCACGGCAACCATTCCGGCCTGGCCCGCCTGCGCCGCGACCTCGACGACGACCCCGAGCGCCTCGGCCTCGGCCCGGCCGCCGTGGTCCACGCCATCGCCGACCACGTGGTGGACCACTACCTCGAGGTGTCGAGCCGCATCGAGTCCGACATCGACGAGATCGAGGCACAGGTGTTCGCGCCGCGGTCCCTCGTCAGTGCCGAGCAGATCTACCTGATGAAGCGGGAAGTGCTCGAGCTGCGCCGCGCCGTGCTGCCGCTCGCCACGCCCGTCTCGCGCCTGGCCGAGGGGTACACGCGGCTGGTGCCCGACGAGGTGCGCTCGTATTTCCGCGACGTCGCCGACCACCTCGTGACCGTGTCCGAGCGCGTGGCCGCGTTCGACGAGCTGCTGAGCACCCTGGTCGACGCCACCGTCGCGAAGATCTCGCTGCAGCAGAACACCGACATGCGCAAGATCACCGCGTGGGCGGCGATCATCACCGTGCCCACGATGGGCGCGGGGATCTACGGCATGAACTTCGACTACATGCCCGAACTGCACTGGAAGTTCGGCTATCCGATCGCGGTCACGGTGATCTTCGCGATCTGTCTGCTCCTGTACCGAATATTCCGGAAGAACGGTTGGCTCTAGGCCACCACACGGTCCCCGTTCACCCGGTAGCGCTACAGGAGTACTCCCATGCCCCGTCTGCTGACCAACCTCAAGTTCTGGGCCCTGGCCCTGGGAATCGTCTGGATCCTCGGCATCATCACCGTGATCAGCCTCAACCCGGGGTTCTCGCACGGCATGAAGTGAGGCTTACCCTGGGCTCATGCCGAAAGCGCTGGTGGTGGCCGACGAGGTCGACGAGCGGCTGTGGACCGGTGCAGTCCGCTCCCTCGACGTCGACCTCGTGGTCGGCGCCGGCGACCTGCCGTACGACTACCTGGAGTTCCTCGCCGGCGCGCTCGACGTACCGTGCGTGTTCGTGCCCGGCAACCACGATCCCGACCTGAGCGGCTACACGCGCTACGGGGGACTGTCCATGAAGGACGGTTTCCCGACGGAATGGCCCGGCCCCGCCGGGGGGATCAACGCCGACGGGCGCGTGGTCGACGTCGCCGGGCTCCGGTTCGCCGGGCTCGGCGGGTCGATCCGCCACAACGAGGGCCCGAACCAGTGGACGCAAGCCCAGCAGTCGCGCCGGGCCCGCGGGCTGGAGTGGCGCGCGAGGTGGCGCCGCCGCCGCGACGGGCGTGAGATCGACGTGCTGCTCACCCACTCCCCGCCGCTGCACCTCGGGGACCGCGACGACCCAGCGCACCGCGGTTTCGCCGGCCTGCACCGCACGATCGCCACGCTGCGGCCGCATTGGCTGCTGCACGGCCACATCCACCCGCACGGCGAACCGGTGCCCGACCGCGTGGTCGGCACCACCCGCGTGCGCAACGTGGTGGGCCACCGGATCATGGAGTTCCCGCGATGACCAGACCCACGGGTTTCCCGCGCGCCGACGCCGAGCACGACTTCCTGCGCGCCCGCCGTCGCCAGGTCCTTTCGCGACTGTCCACTTGGTTGCGTCGCGAACCAGACGACGTGAACATCATGCTGCCGTTCCACGAGGTCGTCGACGCGCTCGGCTTCGCGGGCGAGACGCGCATCGGCCTACGGGTGATCACTTTGGACTCGATCGTGGGCACAGTGGACCGCAGCCGCGACTTCGACCGCCGCTTCCGCCCGACGTCCGGGCGCGTGCGCGAGCGGTGGGAGCGGCTGGCGCTGGCGTCACGGCGCGGCGAGGCCATTCCGCCCATCGAGGTGTACCGCGTGGGCGAGCTGCACTTCATCATCGACGGCCACCACCGGGTTTCCGTCGCCCACGCGCAGGGTCTGTCCACAATAGAGGCACAGGTCACCGTGGTGCGCACCAAGCTCAACCCGAACGGCATCCGCTACCGCGGCGACCTGATCGTGAAGGACTACCGGCGGCTGTTCCTGGAGCGCGTGCCGCTGACCGGCCACGCGCGGGCGTCGGTGGTCATGTCCGACCCGTGGGACTACGCGAAGCTCGGCGAGCACGTCGAGGCGTGGGGCTTCCGCCTGATGCAGGACGAAGGCCGCTTCACCGACCGCGCGACGCTCGCCCAGCGCTGGTTCGACGAGGAGTTCACGCCGGTCACCGACATGCTGCGCCAGGCCGACCTGATCGGCGACCGCACCGACGCGGAGGCCTACATCTGGGTCGCCGCCGAGCGCTACCGGCTCATCCGCACCCACCGCTGGGACGACGACGTGATCGAGGCGTTGCGCTCACACTGACCTCTTGTCAGGACTGCCCTGACACCGCTATCGTCAGGGCAGTCCTGACACGTCTGCTCGGCGAGGGGGAACTCCGATGACCGACGACAGCTACTGCTCCTTCTGCCTCAAACCCGCGGCCGAGGTCGGCAAACTCATCTCCGGCGCCGGCGTCTACATCTGCGACGGCTGCGTAACCCTTTGCGGCGAGATCCTCGCCGGGCAGCACGAGCCGGCCACCCCGGAAGTCACACTGTGGGACCGGAAATCCGACGAGGAGATCCTGCAGAGCATCCCGCGCATGGCCATGGTGAGCGCCCAGGCCGACGCCCGCATCCAGGCGCAAGTCGACCTCCTCCGCTCACGCGGCATCGCCTGGTCCCGCATCGGCGACGCCCTGGGCGTGACACGGCAGTCGGCATGGGAACGCTTTTCAACTGACAAGTGATCGTCTGGAGTGGACGGTGTTCTGACCTCGCTCGGTGAGACAAAAAGCCTCTTGCCAGAAGCACCAGCAGGAGTGATCCACAGCGCGCGAAAGGTTTCAGCCCACAACCGAGGCCGAAAGCGTGCGGCTCAGCCACGAGTGGACGACCCCCGTCCACACCTGCTGGCCGAGGCCGGCGCAGTGGCCGTCGGCGCCCTCTGCGGCGGTGAGGGTCACGACCTGCGCAGGCGTGGTGAGGGCGTCGCGCAGGGTGGGGGCGCCGCCGGGGGTGAAGTCGTGTTCGGAGTCGATCAGGAGGGTCGGGCAGGTGATGGCGGGGGCGTCGGCCAGCATGGTGTAGCGGCGCAGTTCGGCGAAGTACGCGCGGACGGAGTCCAGGCCGTGGGCGGCCATGCGGGCGTGGAAGAACTCGGCGCGGTCGGCGTTGCGGCGCATCTGCGTGCGGACCACCGGCACGGCGGCCAGCCCCAGCGGGCCCGACGGCACCCGCGCGCCGAGGTCCGGTTGTGCGGGATCGCAGACCAGCGCGGCGATCCGGTGCTCCACGGTGGCGGCACGCGGGGCGAGGTAGCCGGCGAACGAGCGCCCGATGAGCACAACTTTCGCGGGGTCGACCTCTGGCCGGGCGAGGAGCCAGTCGAGGACCGGGGTGAGGACGTTTTCGAAGTCGGGGCGGAGGTAGCGGTGCTGGGTGTAGAGGGTCTCGCCCTGGCCGGGGCCATCGAACACGAGCACGTTGTAGCCGCGGTCGATGGCGCCGGGCACGTCGAGCCAGCCGGACTCGGCCGTGGAATCGTAGCCGCACGGCAGCACGATGGTGGGCCGGGGCGTGGCCGGTGCAGACGGCGCGAAGAGGTACCCGTGCAGAGTCGTGTCCTCATAGGGGATCCGCACCGCTTCGGCTGGGTGTTCGAGGAGTTTCACGGCCGCCGCGAACGCCTCCACGTGGCCGCGGTACGCCGCCTGCAGCCGGGGATCGTCCACATCGGACCGCAGGAAGAAGTAGGCCTGGCGGAAGTACTCACTGGCGCGCAGGAACGCGTGCCGAGCGCTCACGCGGTCGCCCGCGGCCAGCGCCGAGTCGGCCGCCACGCGGGCACGGTCGGCCGTGGCCGACCAGGCGTCGTACCACCCGCCGCCGGTGGGCTTCAGGGCGCGCGCGGTCGCGAACGCCTCGCCGAGGTCGGCCGCGTGCACGACCGCGGCGTTGAGCGTGCGCGCGAACTGGCCGTCGTAGCTCGGATCGCGGAAGAAGATTTTCGCCGGGTCCGTCATGTCCGATGAGTCGGCGCCACTACGGTGGCGGTTACGCGCGTTGAAAAAGGATCGCTCGTTGCCACACCACATCGCTTGGCCAGTCCGGACCCCGCCCTCGCCAAGAACGGTAACCGTGGATCTTGCAACGGCCGGCGTTGAGCTCTCCCTTGCCAGTTCGGGCGAACGCTGCCGTTGCGAACACGCTTTCCGCGAATACAGTCCGACACTGCAACTTGCCGTATGGTGCCCCGGGCCTGATGGACGGCTCGGAGCACCTTGCAGCACATTCATTTCAGAAATACGAATCAGCCGGTGGAAAGCTGGGCAGGGGCCCGATCGAACAACTACACGTGTACGGCGGGCACCACAGCCGCTCCGCGAGGTGCACCAGGGCGCAGCAGCAGCCCCGTGATCACCGCACCGGCCGCGAAAATGACCGCAGCCCAAGTAAACGCCGTCGTGTAACTGTGCACCGCAGCTTCAGCGGCCAGCTGCGGCGTGGCGGCACGCCCCGCCAGGTACGAGGTGGCCGCGTTGCCCGCGAGGGTGCTCAGCAGCGCCGTGCCGATCGAGCCGCCGACCTGTTGCATGGTGTTGACCGTGGCCGACGCCACGCCTGCGTCGTGCAGTTCGACACCGAAGGTCGCGACGCTCATCGACGGCGCCATCGACAGGCCGATGCCCAGGCCCATCACCATGAGCGGGCCGAGCACACCCCCGGCGTAGGTGCTGTGCAGATCGATCGCGCTCAGCCACAGCAGGCCGCCGGCCGCGATGAGCATGCCCGTGGGCACCAGCGGCTTGGGGCCGAAGCGCGGCAACAGCACGCTCGTGGCGGCGGTGGCGGCCACCATGAGCGTCGCGACCATCGGCAGGAAGCCGAAGCCGCTCTGGATGGGCGTGAACTTCAGGTTGAGCTGCACGTAAAAGGTCAGGAACAGGAAGATCGCGAACATCCCGATCGCCAACAGGAACATCGCGAGGTAGGAACCACCGCGGTCCCGGTCCAGCAGCACGCGCAGCGGCAGCAACGGGTGCCGCACCCGCTGCTGCAGCACCACGAACGTCACCAGCAGCACCACACCGGCCGCGAGGAAACCCCACACCGAGACCGAGCCCCACGAGTCGTGCTCGGCGTTGGAGAAGCCGTAGACGAGGGCGAACAGGCCGGCCGAAGCGCTGATCGTGCCCGGCAGGTCGAGCTTCGGACGCGGACCGTCGGCCTCGTGGCGGCGCAGCAGCAGCGCGCCGCCGGCGAAGGCGATCACCGCGAACACGATGTTCACGAACATGCACCAGCGCCAGTCGAGGTACTCGGTGAGCACGCCGCCCAGCAGCAGGCCGATGGCCGCGCCACCACCGCCGATCGCGCCGAACACCCCGAACGCGCGGCCGCGTTCCTTCGGGTCGGTGAACGTGGTGGTGAGCAGCGACAGCGCGGCCGGCGCGAGCAGCGCACCGAACACACCCTGGGCCGCGCGGGCGATCAGCAGCATCTCGATGCTGCTCGCCGCGCCGCCGATCGCCGACACCGCGGCGAAGCCCGCGAGGCCGACGAGGAAGGCGTTCTTGCGGCCGAACAGGTCCGCGAGCCGCCCACCGAGCAGCAGCAGGCTGCCGAACGCCAGCGCGTACGCGGTGACCACCCACTGGCGGGCGTCGTTGGAGAAGCCGAGGTCGACCTGAGCCGAGGGCAGCGCGATGTTCACGACGGTGGCGTCGAGCACCACCATCAGCTGCGCCAGGCCGATCATCACGAGGATGGCCCAGCGTCTGGAGTGGTGCGGGTTTTCGGCGTGGCTCGGCGCGTCCTCCCCCGGACGTTCGAGCGTGGCCGTCGAGTCAGGCATGTGGATTTTCCTCACGGATAGTGATCAAGACGCTATGTGGAGTAGATACCTCCCCTTACTTGGCCCAAGGTACACAAAAACCGGAGATGGTGCCTCGACTTCTTTTGGTAACCTGGGCGTCATGACTCCGGACACCGCACCGGCGCGGCCGCTGCGGCGCGATGCCGAGCTCAACCGCCGGCGCATCCTCGAATCCGCCCGCGCCGTGTTCGGCAAGCGTGGCCTGGAAGCCACGCTCGACGACGTCGCCCACCACGCCGGCCTCGGCGTCGGCACGGTCTACCGGCGCTTCCCGAGCAAGGAACACCTGGTCGAGGCCATGTTCGTGGAGCAGCTCAGTGAGGTCGCCGACCTAGCGGAGGAGGCACTGCAGGCCGAAGACGCCTGGGACGGCTTCACGCACTTCGTGTGGCGCACGGTCGAGCTGCACTCGGCCGACCGCGGCCTGCGCGAGATCCTGCTGTCGAAGGCGTTCGGCCACGAGAACGTGGCCGAGGTGAAGGCCCGGATGGTGCCGCTCATCACGCAGATCGTCGAGCGCGCGCAGGCCTCCGGGCAGCTGCGGCCCGACGTCGTGCCGACCGATCTGCCGCTGCTGCACCAGATGATCGGATCCGTGGTCGAGTACACCCACATCGTGGAGCCCGGTCTCTGGCGGCGTTACCTCGCGCTGCTGCTCGACGGCCTGCGCGCCGAACCCGGCCGCACGACCGACCTGCCCCAGCCCGGCCTGGACCAGGAAGAGATCGACCAGGCCATGTGCGCGTGGCGCCAGCCCCGGCACAGCCGAACCGAAAACGCGTGAAGGACCCCTCGCCGCACGAGGAGTCCTTCACGGCAAAGCCCGGTCAGTCGGTCGGCATGACGGCCCACAGGATCAGGTAGGCGACGAACTGCGGCCCCGGCAGCAGGCAGGACAGCAGCGCGAGCACGCGCACCTTGCCCGGCGTGGTGCCGAACCGGCGGGCCAGCCCGGCGCACACACCGCCGATCACGCGGTCGTGGCGCGGGCGGCTCAGCCGCTGCGTGACAGGTGCGGTCATCGTGGGTCCCTCCCGTTGGGTTCGTGACTCCAGGACACCAGTTCCGCGGGGCCCACCACATCGCTCCCCGGGACGATTCGGCCCCCTAAGGGCCTGCGCCACGACCGGGGTCGCGCACCCGCCGATGCGCTACCGCACCCGGTTGACCTGCGTTGACGGGCGAACACCGCATGTGATTTCCCTGTCAGGGCTGATTTTTCGCGCGATTCGTGGTGATACTGCACCCCGTGCGTTCCCCATTCGGACCCGTTGTCGTCGCGCTCGGCGGTGCCCTCGTGCTCGCCGCCTGTTCCTCGGCGGCCGCGCCGGCGCCCGCCGCCACGCAAGCCCCGTCACCGTTGACGGCGGTGGCCGCGCTGGGTGACTTCACCACGCTGGACTACTGCAGCCTGCTCGACGTGTCCCGCCTGCGCGGCGCGACGGCCGACGACCCCGACTCGTCGTTCACCGACTGCCGCGCCGACTACGTGCGGAGCGGGCGGCCGCACACGGTGAGCGTCGGAGCGCTGGCCGCCGAGCCCGATCCGAACGTGAAGCCGTACCAGTACTCGGGTCCGCTGCCCGACGGCGTCGCCGTGCAGCAGTCCGGGTTCACGCCCGACAAGACGTGCTCGCGGGCGGTGACGTTCGCCGACGGCATCCGTCTCGGCGTCACCGTGTCCGACGCCGAGGGCCCGGGCGCGGCGGACGCCCGCTGCGCCGACGCCGACGCCGTGGTGGGCGGCGCGCTCGCCGCCGCGACCGGCGGCCGGGTGCGCCACCACCAGTTCCCCGACCGGTCGTGGGGCCGCGTCGACCCGTGCGCGCTGCTCGACGTCCACGAACTCGACGCGATCAGTGGCGCCGGCACACAGCCGTCGGCCGGGCTGTCCGGTCACTCGTGCATCCGCGGCACGGTGAGCGTCGAGTTCTCGGTGCAGAAACAAGCCCCGGCCGGCGCGAGCGAAACGCTCGGCGGCCGCACGGCGCGGCAGAACACCGACGGCGCGTTCTGCCGGCTCACCACCACGCAGCCCTCCCCTGACACGCCGGGCCGCGGTGAGCAGGCCGTGGTGAGCGTCGTGGACACGACGGGCTCGAGTGGCACGGCGGCCTGCCCTGCGGCGAGCCAGGTCGCCGCGCTGGTCTTCGCCAAGATCCCCTGAGCACGACGAAGGCCCCTTCCGCGTGAACAGAAGGGGCCTTCCGCGCGGCAACTCACTCCTCGTAGGTCAGGTTCCGGCCGTTGCTCGGGTCGAACAGCTTGACCTTGTCGGCGTCGAACCAGATCTCCAGGTCCGAGTTCTCCGCCGCCCGCGACTCGGCCGAAAGCCGGGCCACGATGAGCGACGCGGCGCCCGGCACGTCGGCGGAACCGCTGTCGGCGGCCAGCTCGGCGAGCTCGGCCGACGTGGCCACCTCGCCTTCCACCGTGAAGTGCGCGAACTTCTCCGACCCCATCGACTCCAACACGTCGATGTGCGCGGTGAAGGTGGATCCACCACCGCGCTGGGCTGCGTCGACGAGCGACGCGTCCTCGAAGTTCTCGGGCCGGACGCCCGCGATCACCTCCCGCGGCGCGTTGGCGGCCTCCGCCATCCGGCGGACGCGGTCGGTGAGCGGCGTGGTGCCCAGCGGGCTGTGCAGTTCGCCGTTCTCCAGCGTCGCCGGCACGAAGTTCATCGACGGCGAGCCGATGAACCCGGCCACGAACAGGTTCGCCGGGTTGTCGTAGAGGAACTGCGGCGAGCCGATCTGCTGCACGTACCCGGCCCGCAGCACCACCACGCGGTCGCCCAGCGTCATGGCCTCGGTCTGGTCGTGCGTCACGTACAGCGTGGTCGTGCCCAGCTGCTTCTGGATCTTCGACACCGACGTGCGCATCTGGCCACGCAGCTTGGCGTCCAGGTTGGACAGTGGTTCGTCCATCAGGAACGCCTTGGGGTTGCGCACGATCGCGCGGCCCATCGCCACGCGCTGGCGCTGGCCGCCGGAGAGGTTCGACGGCTTGCGGTCCAGGTGCGCGGTGAGGTCGAGGATTTTTGCCGCTTCCTCCACCTTCGCCTTCACCGTCGCGTCGGGCACCTTGGCCAGCCGCAACGGGAAGGCCATGTTCTCGCGCACGCTCATGTGCGGGTAGAGCGCGTAGGACTGGAACACCATCGCGATGTCGCGGTCCTTCGGTGCCCGCTCGTTCACTCGCTGCCCGTCGATGCGCAGCTCACCGGAAGAGATGTCCTCCAGCCCCGCCACCATGTTGAGCGTGGTCGACTTCCCGCAGCCGGACGGGCCCACGAGGATGATGAACTCGCCGTCCGCGATCGTGATGTCCACTTCGGACACCGCGAGCGCACCGTCGGGGTAACGCTTCGAAACCTTGTCGAGGACGATTTCAGCCATGGCTCAGCCCTTCACCGCACCGGACGTCAGCCCCGCCACGATGCGACGCTGGAAGAACAACACGAACAGGATGATCGGGATGGTGATCACGACCGCGGCCGCGCTCACCTGACCCGTCGGGTCCTCGAACTGCGAAGACCCGGTGAAGAACGACAACGCGGCCGGCACCGTGCGCGACGCCGTGGTGGACGTGAGCGAGATGGCGAACAGGAAGTCGTTCCAGCAGAAGATGAACACCAGGATCGCGGTGGTGAACACGCCCGGCGCGGCCAGCGGCGCGATCACCTTCCGGAAGGCCTGGGCCGGCGTGGCGCCGTCCATCTTCGCCGCCTTTTCGAGCTCCCACGGGATCTCCCGGAAGAACGCCGAGAGCGTGTAGATCGAAAGCGGCAGGGCGAACGTGATGTAGGGCAGGATCAGGCCCGGCCACGTGTCGAACAGACCGAGGTTGCGCTCGATGTTGAACAGCGGCGTGACGAGCGAGACCTGCGGGAACATCGCGATCAGCAGCGACAGCCCCACGAGCAGCTGCTTGCCCGGGAAGTCCAGGCGCGCGATGGCGTAGGCCGCCATCGTGCCCAGCACCACCGCGATCACCGTGGAGATCACCGCGATGCCGATGGAGTTCACCAGCGCCCGCAGGAACTCCGACGTCTGGAAGATGTCGGCGTAGTTCTTGAGCGTCCACTGCTGCGGCCAGAAGCTGCCGTCGTTGAGCGTGTCCTTCGTCTTGAACGACAGCGAGATGATCCACAGCACGGGGATCAGCGCGAACGCCACCACGAGGATGTCGATGACACCCCAGGTCACTTTGCGGCCGGTCGTGACCGCACCACCGATGGCCATCAGCGTTTACCCCCGTCGTCCGTACCGGGTGCGGCAGTGCCGAACACCTTGATGAAGAGGAACGCGATGATCGCCACCGTGATGAAGATCAGCACGGCCATCGTGGACCCGATGCCGAGGTTGAGGCCCTTGACGAGGTTGTCGTAGGTGATCATCGACACCGATCCGGTGTCCTGCGCGCCGTTGGTGAGCACGTAGATGTTGTCGAAGATGCGGAACGCGTCGAGCGTGCGGAACAGCAGCGCGACGAGGATCGCGGGTTTCATCACCGGCAGCATCACCTTGGTGAACCGCTGCCACGCGCTGGCACCGTCCATCGCCGCGGCCTTGAGCAGGTCCTCCGGCACGAGCGCGAGGCCGGCCATCAGCAGCAGCGCCATGAACGGCGTGGTCTTCCACACCTCCGCGAGGATGATGAGGAACAGCGACGGCCACTGCTGGGTGAGCGGCGCCGCGCCTTCGCCGAGGGCGTTGGCGAGGTAGCCGGTTTCCGGCGTCCACGCGAAGTACCACGAGAACGCCGCCACGACCGTGACGATGCCGTACGGGATCAGCGCGACGGTGCGCACGAGACCGCGGCCCACGAGCGTGCGGTGCATGATCAGCGCGAGCGCCATGCCGAGTGCGAACTCGATCGCCACCGACACCACGGTGAGGAACATCGTGGTGCCGAACGCGGTCCACCAGTAGGAGCTGGTCAGCACGGCGCCGTAGTTGGCGAACCCGACGAACTCCTGCTGGTCGGGAAACCTCAGGTCGTAGCGCTGCAGCGAGAGCCAGATCGAGTAGACGATCGGGTACCCCGTCACCGCGATCATCACGAGGAAGGCCGGCGCGCAGAGCCACAGCCCCAGCCGCCGTTCGGCCTTCTTCCCCTCGCTCAGAACGGGCTTCGCCTTGCGGTGGCTCGTGGCCTCGTGGGCAACCGGCGTGCCCGTCGGGTCGACGGTGCCGGTTGAGGGGTCCTGGACGGTCACGGGATCACTCCCTTCGACTGGAGCGCGTCATTGAGTTGTTCCCGCAGCTGCTGAGCCGTCACGGGCGGGTTGATCTCCGAAGGCGGCGACAGGATCTTCGACATCACCGTGGACGCGTTCTGGTACGCCGGGGAAAGCGGGCGCACCGCGGCGGTCTTCAGCGCGTCGAGGATGGTGTCGCGCATCGGGTACTTGATGGCCATGTTCGGGTTGTCGTTCGACGCCGGCTTCGACGGGTCGAGCGGAACGTCGTTGTGGTACACCGATTCGATGGTCGGCGGCACCCCGTCGTTGATGGCCGAGAACTTCTGGTTCTCCGCGCTGCGCAAGCACAACGCGGCTTCGAACGCCTGGGGCTTGTGCTGCGAGTACGTGCTCACCGCGAGGTCGTAACCACCGATGGTCGTCTTCGCCGGCAGGCCGGCCTTCGCCTCGGGGTACACCGCCCACTTGAAGTGCGCCAGGTCCTGCGGCTTCTCCTCGGCGTAGGAGGCGTAGACGAAGGGCCAGTTGAGCTCGAACGCGGCGTTGCCGCGCTGGAACGTCTGGCGGACGTCGTCCTCCTTCTGGTTGGTCAGCGACGGATCGGTGATGCCCGACGACGTGACGTGCTTGAGCAGCGCCAGCGCGTCGACCGCGCCCTGGTCCATCACCACGGACTTGCCGTCGTCGGACAGGATGTGGCCGCCGAACGATTCCACCAGCGTGTTGTAGACGACGACCAGGCCTTCGTACTGGGCGCCGGTGAACACGATGCTGTACGGCTTTTTCTCGGTTTTCAGCTGCTGCGACATCTGCATCATCTCGTCCCACGTCTTCGGCGGGTTCGGGGTGATGCGGTCGTCGTACCAGAGCAGCTGCACATTGGTGTTCTTCGGTGCGGCGTAGAGCTTTCCCTCGTAGGTGGCCGTCTCCAGCGGGCCCTGCAGCACGCCGTCGGACGCGGCGGCCTTGTTCTGCCCAGTCCACTCCTCGGCCCAGCCGGCCTCGGCGAACTCCGAGACCCACGTGACGTCGAGCCCGAGCACGTCCATCGACGTGTCACCCGCGGCGAGGCGGCGGGCCATCTGGATTCGCTGGTCGTCGGCGCCGCGCTGGAGTTTGTTGTAGACGATTTCGTAGCGCCCGCCCGCGGCTTTGTTGCAGTTGTCGACAACGGTCTGGAAATTGTCCTCGGGCGCGTAGTACACGTTGATCTTCATCGGTCCGGAGTCCGTGCCGCACGCGGCGAGCAGACCCGTGGCCACCAATCCGGTGGCCAGCAGCGCGCCCCTCCGGGCGGGCGAGCGTCCCCGTAGCCTCTTCTTCCCCATCGAACAAAAGCCTCCTCACCCGCGCACGCCGGTTACCGTGACGCCCCCAGGCATCACGACGCGATGAGGCGAGTCGCGCCAGCACCCCGACGTGCTAGTGCTCGGCCGGTCGCGCTGGAGGACGCGGCCGCCCGACTGGTGTCGGACAACCTATGCCGGGCGATCACACCCCGCAAGCAGTATCGGTAACGATTCAGGCCCGTGCAGCGTGAAACGCCGTATTTACCAGGGTGAACTGTGGACCGGATGTGCTGCCATTCGGGTGACCAAGCACGAATTCACGAAGAGCACAACCCGAATTCGACCCGAGCCTCCTGCCGCAACGGCAAAGAACGCGCGCTCAGGCCGTGGCGGGCGGCGGCTTCAACGCGAGCTTCGAGAGCAGTTCCCGCCCCTGTTCGGCCGAACGCGGCTGGCACAGCACGTCGTAACGACCGGCCACCAATTGGCTCGCCGACGAGAAGTCACGGCGTCCACGGGCCGCGCGATAGCCGATGGCGGCGAACAGCAGACCGGAAAGGACACCCAGCACGAGCCCGGTGAGCAGTTGCAAGGCGAAGCCCTGGTTCACGAACAGGCCCAGCAGCAGCCCGGCGAACAAGCCGAACCACGCGCCGGACATCGCGCCCGCGCCCAGCACCCGCCCCCACGTGAGCCTGCCGATCACGCGCTCCACGAGCATCAGGTCCACGCCGACGATCGTCACGTCGGTGACCGCGAACTCGCTCTCCGCCAGGAAGTCCACCGCGCGCTGGGCTTCCTGGTAAGTGCCGTACGACCCGATCGGCCAGCCCGACGGCGGCGTCGGGAGCCGCGGCGGCCCGGTCGGCCGTCCACCACCAAAGGGACTGCTCACCATCATCACCTGCGTACTCGTCCGGTCCGAGGGGTCCATCTTGTCAAGAACCGGCGAACCGTGCGAACCGCGTATCGGTGAAAGCTGTTCACTTTCCGTGCATCAGTGGTCCAGCCCCTTCGCGAAACCGAGCACGGCGTCGGCGAACAACGCCGGTTCCTCGAGGTGGCCGAAGTGGCCGCTGTGCTCCAGGACCACCAGCTGCGAGCCCGGGATCCCGTCGTGCAGCTCGCGGCCCCAGCGGACCCCGCAGATCACGTCGTAGCGGCCGACGATCACCAGGGTGGGCACCCCGATCGTGTGCAGCACCGGGCGATCGTCGAACAGCTCGGGTGTGCCGTCGGCGTCGCGGCCGGAGATGTACCCGCCGCTCACCTCGCTCTGCAGCGGGCCGAACTCGGCGACGCGGCCGCGGAAGTCGGCGAAGTACGCGGGCAGGACTCCCCGCACGGCCCGGGTCATGTCCTCGTCCGAGCCGATCGAGCCGATCGAGCCGAAGGCGGCGAGCACGGCGGGCAGGCCCGGGTCGCCGGCCGAGCGCTGCGCGTAGGCCTCGAGTTGGCGCATCAGCTCCTCGCCGTGTTCGGCTCCGACCACCGGCGCGCTGTCGTAGAGCACGACGCCGGACACGCGCTCGGGGTGCGTCAGCGCGAGGCGCTGGGCCACGAACCCGCCGTGGGAGTGGCCGAGGAACAGCGTCCGGTCGAGGCCGAGGTGGTCGAGCAGCGCGAGGATTGCGCGCACGTAGCGGTCGCGCGTGTAGCCGTCGGGGTGGGTGGGGAGGAGGCCGGAACCGCCTGTGCCGAGGGGCTCGGGGTAGACGACGGTGAACTGCTCCTCCACGACCGGCATGCGCAGGTACGCCCAGTCGATGCCGGGGCCGCCCGAGTGGGCGAGCAGCACGGGACCGGTGCCGTGCACGTGGTAGCGCTGCCGGAGGCCGTCGAGCTCGACGGTGTGGGTGCCGGGGGAAAGGTGGTCGGTCACGGGGTGCTCCGTCTCGATACGGGGTCTGGACACCCGCACGATGCGTGAGCGCCGCGGTTGGTTCGATCCGTTCGCTGTGACGGCGGTCATGGGTCATCGAGGGGCGTGGTGCAGCCTGAGATCGGTGACGCGGCCGGCGTCGAGCGACATCACCCAGGCGACCCCGGGTGGGCAGTGCGTGGGTTTGTCGGGTGGGTTGAGCAGGTCCATCTCCCACACCACGACCTCGCGGCTCGCGACGACGTGCACCGGCCGCTGGCGCACGCCCGCGGCGAGGTCGCCTTCCATGCCGCGGGCGAGGAAGTCCCAGCCGACACCGCTCACGTCACCGGCGGTGAGGACCACGTCCTTCGCCCACCGGTCGGCCAGGACCCGGGTGAACTCGCCGCGCTCGGCGGCGGCGAGGGTGTCGAGGGCATCTAGGCGGCTGCCGGCGGCGAGCGCACCGGCGTCGGCGTGGGCCGTGGCCGCCGTGGCGCGCAGGGCTTCGGCGAGCTTCGCGCGGCCCTGGCTGAGGCGGCTGCGCACCGTGCCGACCGGGATGCCGAGCACCCGGGCGATCTGCTCGTACGAGGTGACGCCTCGGGAAAAGTGCCGCAGGATCATCACGAGCCGCACGGGTGGTGTCAGCTGTTCGATCGCCTGCCACACCCAGTCGCGCAGCGCGTGGTCGTCGAGGAGTTGCTCGGGCGTGGCCGACGCCGACGCGGTGAGGTCCCAGCCATCGGCGACGGGAATGTCCCGTGTGGACCGAAGGCGGGCCCGGCAGGCGTTGCGCACCACCATCTTCAGCCACGCACCGACCGCCGCCGGGTCACGGACGTCGCCGATGCGCCGCAGCGCCACCACGGCCGCGTCCTGCACGGCGTCGTCGGCCTCGGGGGTGTGGCCGAGGATCGCGAGGGCTACGCCGCGCATGCCGGCCTCGTGGCGGGCGAGCAGCAGGCCGAGCGCCGGCACGTCACCGGACTGGGCGGCGCGCGTCAGCTCGGTGTCCGGTTCCACCAGTTCAGGGTACGAGTGGTTTTGTTGACCTCGGTGTGAAGTCGGGTACTCGCCGAACGCGTCCTGGGTGATTCCGCGGGGGACGCCGGTCTGCGGGGTGCGTGCTCACACGGCCCCGTTAAAGTGCGGTTCCGGACAACCTGTGGTGGGGAAGGAGCGTGATGAGTGAAGGTTACGAACACCCGTCGTTCGAACACCAGCCGTACCCGCCGCAGGGGCCGCCGCCCGGTGCGGGGCTGGCGATCGGGTCGCTGGTGTGCTCGATCGCGGGCTTCATCGTGTGCGGGCCGGCCGCGATAGCGGGGATCGTGATGGGGCACGTCGCCCACTACCGCTCCCGCCACGGCCGCGCGACCGGCGGCGCGCTGGCGGTGGCCGGGTTCGTGATCGGCTACCTCGCGCTGGCGGTGTGGGGGATCATGATCCCGCTCGTCCTGCACGAGCTCGACAAGTACGGCGCCTTCGGCTGAGGAGGCACGCGGTGGGCGACCACCAGAACCGAGGGGGAACCCATGACCAACCCGTCCGAGCCGCAGGACCGGCCCGACACCACCACGGCCTACGACCCACCCGCCACCGCGGACCCGGCTCCGTACGACCCACCCGCATCCGCCGACCCGGCCCCGTACGACCCACCCTCCGCCGACTCGACGACGTTCACGTCGCCGGACAGCAGTGGGTTCGGTGGTCCGGACTCGGGTTCGGCTTCGTTCACGGCGCCGGGCAGCACGGCTCCGGCGGGTGAGGCTCCCTCGCCCTACGGCGCACCCTCGACGCCCTTCGCCGCTCCCGGCAGCACCGCCGCGCCGTACGCAGCTCCGGGCGCCACCGGCGAGGTCCCGTCGGCCTACGCCGCTCCGGGCGGGACAGCCTCGCCCTACGCGGCCTCCGGTGAAACCCCGTCGCCGTACGCGCCCCCCAGCGAGCCCTCCGGCTTCGCCACACCGGGCAGCCAGCCTTCCGGCGAGTTCGCCGCCGCCTACGCCGCGCCGGCCTACCCGGGCCAGCCGTACCCGGGCCCCACCGCGTCCTACCCCGGCGCGGCCCCGGTCGCCGCGCCCTACGGACAGCCCTACGCGCCGTACCCCTACGGCCAGCCGCACAACTACAACACGGACCAGAACACCGGCCTGGCCATCGGCGCCCTCGTCTGCTCCCTGCTCGGCCTCATCACGTGCCTCGTCGCCGTCCCCGGCATCATCATGGGCCACATCGCCCTCGCGAAGGCCAACCGCGGCGAAGCCGGCGGCCGCGGCATGGCACTGGCGGCCGTGGTGATCGGCTACGTGATCGTGGCCCTGTACGTGGGCTTCATCGTCACCATCGTGGCCCTCGGCACGAACGGCTACCTCGACAACTGACCCGAAGCACTCCAGCGCGGCCCGTCGCGACAAG
Organism: Amycolatopsis sp. NPDC004368; assembly: GCF_053602515.1. Lineage (NCBI taxonomy): Bacteria > Bacillati > Actinomycetota > Actinomycetes > Pseudonocardiales > Pseudonocardiaceae > Amycolatopsis > Amycolatopsis sp. NPDC004368. Next base: position 161,595 of record NZ_JBSGDT010000003.1, read on the forward strand.
ACGGGCCGCGCACCTCACTCAGCCAGAGCGTCACCTTCATGGCGCGGCTGCGGCGGCCCGGCAAACCCATTCGTCTCGGGCTTCTCGATCGCCGGCGTCTCCGGCGGAACCGCTTCCTGCGAAGACTCCTTCTTCGCCTTCTGCGTGTTCGCGTCGAGGAACCGCAGCAGTTCCACCGGGAACGGCAGCACCAATGTCGAGTTCTTTTCCGCCGAGACTTGCACCACCGTCTCCAGCAGGCGCAGCTGCAGGGCGCCCGGGTGGTCGCTCATCGCGGCCGCGGCCTGGGCGAGCTTTTCCGAGGCCTGGAGTTCGCCGTCGGCCGAGATCACGCGGGCGCGGCGTTCGCGTTCGGCCTCGGCTTGGCGGGACATGGAGCGCTTCATGGACTCCGGCAGAGCCACGTCCTTGATCTCGACGCGGTCGATGTGGATGCCCCAGTCGATGGCGGGGCTGTCGATCATGAGCTCGAGGCCCTGGTTGAGCCGTTCGCGGTTGGACAGCAGGTCGTCGAGGTCGCTCTTGCCGATGATGGACCGCAGCGACGTCTGGGCGACCTGCCCGACGGCCGCGCGGTAGTCCTGCACGTTGACCGCGGCCAGCACCGGGTCGACGACCTTGAAGTACACGACGGCGTCGACGCGAACGGTCACGTTGTCGCGCGTGATGCCGTCCTGGCCGGGCACCGGCATGGTGACGATCTGCATGTTCACCTTGTGCATGCGGTCGACCACCGGCACCAGCAGCGTCACGCCCGGGCCACGCACCTCGGGCCGCACGCGGCCGAAGCGGAACACCAGCCCGCGTTCGAACTGCTTCACGACCCGCACGCCCGACGCGAACCAAACCCCGCCGGCGACGACCACGGCACTGAGAATTTCAACGATCATGGCTACTCCCCGGGATCGCAGAACCCCTGGAATTTCACTGTACGCGCGGATTGCGCCCAAAGAAATGACTCGACGTGACCGGCACGATCGAGGACGTGACCCGACTCGTGATCCCGCCGCCGTTCGCCGCGCGTGCGCCTCGTGTTCTCGGACCCGAAAGCGTTCCGTGGCTGGCGGCGTTGCCGGACCTGGCCGACCGCTTCGCCCGCGCGTGGAACCTCGTGTTCGAAGGCCCGGCGCTGCAGGGGTTCGTCGGGGTCGTGCAACCCGCACGCCGCGCCGACGGCACGCCCGTCGTGCTCAAACTCGGCTGGCCGCACGAAGAAAGCCGCGACGATTCATTGGCACTGTCCACATGGGCCGGTCGCGGTGCGGTGCTGCTGCTCGAAGCCGCGCCCGACGAAGGTGTGCAGCAGCTGGAGCGGCGCGTGAACGAGGACCTGCACTACGAGAACGTGCTCGCCGGACAGCGCGAACCGTGGCTCGTGATCGACCCCAAGCCGATTGCCGGCGACCTCGAGTACGGTGTGTTCTCCTTGCTGTGGAACCGATTTGATGAGTCCACAGTGGACCAAAGCTGACCGCCACCGGCTCGACGCCGACCGGGTGCGTGCGTGGACGCTGGTGCGCGCGGTGCAGAACCGGCTGTGGTTCGAGTCGGATCTGCGCGAGTTCGCCGATCTCGGCGACGAGCAGCCGTCCTGGGCCGCCCTGCCCGTTTTGACCTCGTGGGCCCTCAAGTCCTTAGCTGAGAGCACGCTGGCAAGACACGGATCCGCGACGCGGGCGCGCGAACCCGCCAACAGATAGTGTCTGCTCCATGGCCGCTGTGAACAGGGTTTTCGTCGCTCGGCTGGCGGGTCTGCCGGTGTTCGGGCCCGACGGCGAGTCGATCGGCAAGGTCCGCGACGTGGTCGCGGGCCTGCGACTCGACCAGCAGCCGCCCCGCATCCTCGGCCTCGTGGTCGAGCTCGCGACGCGGCGGCGGGTTTTCGTGCCGATGCTGCGCGTGACCACGATCGAGCCCACCGCTGTGACGCTGGCCACCGGTTCGGTCAACATGCGCCACTTCACCCAGCGCCCCAACGAGGTCCTCGTGTGCGGGCAGCTGCTCGACGCGCACGCGTCGCTGGCCGGCACCGACACGCGCGTGACGGTGGTCGACGCCGCGATGGAGCCCACCCGCACGCGCGACTGGGTGCTGGCCAAGCTCGCCATCCGCGAACGCCAGACCCGCCTCGCGCTCGGGCGCCGCCGCACGGCCATGCACGTGCTGGCGTGGGACGAGGTCGCCGGGCTGGGCCTGACCGACCTGACCGGGCAGCCCCAGGGCGCCGGCCAGCTGCTGATGCTGTTCGACACGATGCGCGCCGTCGACATCGCGGCCACCGTGCGCGACCTGCCGCTCAAGCGCCGCCACGAGGTCGCCGACGCCATGGACGACGAGCGCCTGGCCGACATGATCGAAGAACTGCCCGACGACGACCAGAAGGAGCTGCTGGCCTACCTCTCGGAGGAGCGTGCGGCCGACATCCTCGAGGCGATGAGCCCCGACGACGCCGCCGACCTGCTCGCGGAGCTCGCGCCCGCCGAGCAGAGCCGGCTGCTGGCGCTGATGCAGCCCGAGGAGTCGGCGCCGGTCAAGCGGCTGCTGGCCTACTCGTCCGACACCGCGGGCGGCCTGATGACGCCGGAACCGGTGGTGCTCACCCCCGACTCGACCGTGGCCGAGGCGCTCGCGCACATCCGCAACGCCGACCTGCCCGCCGCGCTGGCCAGCATGGTCTTCGTGTGCCGCCCGCCCACGGCGACGCCGACCGGCCGGTTCGTGGGTGTGGTGCACTTCCAGCGGCTGCTGCGCGAGCCACCCGCCGAGCTCGTGGCCAGCGCCGTGGACACCGACCTCACCGCGCTGCGGCCCGAAGCCTCGCTGGCCGAGGTCACGCGCTACTTCGCCGCGTACAACCTGGCGTGCGGCCCCGTGGTCGACGCCGAGGAGCACCTGCTGGGCGCCGTGACCGTCGACGACGTCCTCGACCACCTGCTGCCCGACGACTGGCGCGAAACCGGCCTGCACGACGTCGCCGACGTGCCCGCCGAAGTCCACCGGGACGCCCACCCTCAGGAGGCCTGACGTGCCCGAACTCTCCTCGGGCCGCAGGCTCGACCAGCCGCGCAGCCAGGCCCGCTTCCGGCTCAACATCGACCCGGACACCTTCGGCCGCTTCACCGAGCGCATCGCGCGGTTCCTCGGCACCGGCAAGTACCTGTTCTGGCAGACGCTCATCGTCATCGTCTGGATCGTGCTGAACCTGGCGGCGGTGTCGCTGCGCTGGGACCCGTACCCGTTCATCCTGCTCAACCTGGCCTTCTCCACGCAGGCCGCGTACGCCGCGCCGCTGATCCTGCTGGCGCAGAACCGGCAGGACGACCGCGACCGCGTGTCGCTGGAAGAGGACCGCACGCGGGCCGCGCAGACGAAGGCCGACACCGAGTACCTGGCGCGTGAGCTGGCGGCGCTGCGGCTCGCCGTCGGCGAGGTCGCCACCCGCGACTACCTGCGCAGCGAGCTCGACCGGCTGCGCGACGACCTCGCCGTACGACCGAAATCACGCAAGGCGAAGCAGGCGGCGAAATCGGACGTGCCGACCGGTACGTAACATGGGTCTGGTGACGAGTACACAGCAGCTCCCCAGCGTCGACGACGTCCGCACCGCGCTGAAGGACGTGTACGACCCCGAAATCAAAAAGCCGATCACCGACCTCGGCATGGTGAAGGACGTCGTGGTCGGTGAAGACGGTGTGGTCGCCGTCGGCATCTACCTCACCGTGGCCGGCTGCCCGCTCAAGGCGACACTGACCGAGGACACCACCAAGGCCGTGAAGAAGCTCCCCGGCGTCGCCGACGTGCGGGTGGAGCTCGACGTGATGAGCGACGAGCAGCGCACCGAGCTGCGCAAGTCGCTGCGCGGCGACTCCGCCGAGCCGGTGATCCCGTTCGCGCAGCCGGGGTCGATGACCCGCGTGTACTGCGTGGCTTCGGGCAAGGGCGGGGTCGGCAAGTCGTCGGTCACCGTGAACCTGGCCGTCGCGATGGCCGAGCGCGGCCTGTCCGTCGGTGTTGTCGACGCCGACATCTACGGCCACTCGATCCCCCGCATGCTGGGCGCGCGCGAGAAGCCGACCAAGGTCGAGACGATGATCATGCCGCCGCAGTCGCACGGCGTGAAGGTGATCTCGATCGGCATGTTCACGCCGGGCAACGCGCCGGTCGTGTGGCGGGGCCCGATGCTGCACCGCGCGCTGCAGCAGTTCCTCGCCGACGTGTTCTGGGGCGACCTCGACATCCTCCTGCTGGACCTGCCGCCGGGCACCGGCGACATCGCCATCTCGGTGGCGCAGCTGATCCCCAACGCCGAGATCCTCGTGGTGACCACGCCGCAGCAGGCCGCCGCCGAGGTGGCCGAGCGCGCGGGCGCGATCGCGATGCAGACGCGCCAGCGCGTGGCCGGGGTCATCGAGAACATGTCGTGGCTCGAGACTCCTTCGGGCGAGCGGATGGAGATCTTCGGCTCCGGCGGTGGCCAGGCGGTGGCCGACTCGCTGTCGAACTCCGTGGGCTCGACCGTGCCTCTGCTGGGCCAGGTGCCGCTCGACCCGCGCCTGCGCGAGCAGGGCGACGCGGGCACGCCGATCGTGCTGGCCGAGCCGGACGCGCCGGCGTCGCTGGTGCTCAAGGAAGCGGCGAAGAAGCTCACCGTCCGGGCCCGGGGCCTGGCGGGGATGATGCTGAACGTCACCCCCGCCGGCCGCTGAGCCGGGCTTCGGCTAGACGGCCTGCACCGTCGTCAGCAGGGTTTTGTCGGCACCCAGCGTCACCGCGGTGTCGCCGAGCTGCGTGACGGTCCAGTCGAGGTCCCCGGCGTCGTCCGGGTCGACGGTGACGGCGGCCTCGGGGTGGCCTTCGACGTTGACGTCCACGCGCTGGTCGCTGGAAACGTGCACGCGGACCTTCTGGCCCACCTGCACGTCGACGGTGCCGGCCGGCGGCGTGACCTTGCCCGCGGTCCAGGTGATGGTCACAAGCACGTCGATGCCGGGCACGCCGGTGTCGGCACCGCGCTTCACGTCGGCCTGCGTGGCGACGGCCGTGGAGGCGGGCGGGTTCGACGGGCCGCCCGTGGACGCGGGCGCGGGCACCGAGGTGAAGGTGGCCGGTGGGGCGGTGCTCGGCTCGTCGTCCGCGGTGCACCCGGCCGCCAGGACACCCGCGGCGGCGATCAACGCGGTGAGGGCACCCGCACGGCGTGACATGTCAGAGACCTCCAGGTTCGTTACTGATTCGACCAAAAGTAGGCCGACCCCCTCACGGCACGTAACCGTTGCCGCGAAGTCATTCGGTCGTGGCTGTGGTCGGATCAGTAACAATCGACACAGTATGGGCGGATTGTCCGAGGCTACCCAGGAAGCTCACTCAACCACGCACGGGCCCACCTCCGGCGGCAACGCGCCCGGAGCCCACCGTCCGACCCGGCCGTCGCAAGTCGACGGTGTGCGTCGGGAGATCAGGTGGCGTCGGGGTCGACCGGCGGACGCTCGCCGGGCTTGAGCGGCTCGGCCTGCGTCGCGGCGCTCTGCGGCTTCACGGCGTGAGATCCGTTGGACCCGTTCGAACCGTTGGTGCCGTTCGCGTTGAAACCGTTGAGCCCCAACGGATCCGAGTCACCGTCGAACAAGTGCTGCGTGACGACCCGCTTGGGGTCGAAGTTGCGCAGCCCACGCAGGTCCTCCAGCGGCTTGCGGAGCTGGTCGAACTCCGGCCCCATCTCCTCGCGCAGCTGGTTTCGCGCGCCGTTGGCGAACTCGCGGACCTTGCGCACGCTCTTCGCCAGCCACGACGCCGCTTCCGGAAGCCGCTCCGGGCCGAGGATGAAGAGCCCCGCGACGATGAGCACGAGAATCTCGCCCCACCCGACACTGTCGAACACCCGCTCAACCTCCGCTCGGAACTTCCCCGCTCAGAGTACCCGGGCCGCCCCGCGTTCCGGCAGGCCCGAACGCCGAAGCTGGGCTTAAGAGGATGTGACTTCAGTCGGACCCGAGAGTCACGTCGACCACGAGCACGGCACCGGCGCGTGCGAGCTGGACCGGCACGACCTCACCGACGTCGTGGTTGCGCACGGCCACGGTCAGCTCGGCGGAATCACGCACCAGGCGGTCGCCGACCTTCGTGATCACGTCGCCCTCCTTGATGCCGGCCGCGGCGGCGGGACCGTTCGGCTCCACGTTCTTCACCTGCGCGCCCATCGTGGACGAGCCGGCGACCGTCGAGGACGAGTTGATGCCGATGTCGGCGTGCACGACCTTGCCGTCCTTGATGAGCGCCTTGGCGATCTTCATCGCGTAGTCGCTGGGAATGGCGAAGCCGATGCCGATGCTGCCGCCGTCGGCGCTCGACGAGCGGATGGAGGAGTTGATGCCCACCAGCGCGCCCGTGGAGTCGACGAGCGCGCCACCGGAGTTGCCGTGGTTGATGGCGGCGTCGGTCTGGATCGCCTCGTACGTGACGGGCGGTGCGCCACCGTCGCCACCGGCCGTGATCGGCCGGTTGAGCGCGCTGACGATGCCCGAGGTCACCGAGTTCTGCAGCGCCAGCGGCGAACCGACGGCGATCACGGCGTCGCCCACCTGAAGATCGGCCGACTTGCCGATCTGCATCACCACGGGGTTGGTCACGTTGACCTTCACCACGGCGAGGTCGGTCTTCTGGTCGGAGCCGACGATCTTGGCCTCGGTGCGCGTGCCGTCGTTGAAGATCGCGGTGATCTTCACGGTCGGGTCGGCGACCGCGGTGGTGACCACGTGCTCGTTGGTGAGGACGTAGCCCTGCGGGTCGATCATCACGCCCGAGCCCTGCTCCCCCGAGTCGGCGCCCGGCTTGAACACCTCGAGCGACACGACCGCGGGCGACACGCGCTTGGCGATGTCCGAAATCGACCCCGGCGGGCGTTCCTTCGACGCTTCGGCCTCGGAGATCGTGGCGCTGCCGGTGAGCGCCGAGCCCGTGTCGGCGATCCACCAGCCGACGAGCCCCCCGACCGCGCCCACGAGCAGCGCGACCACCCCGAGCAACGCCAGCGCCCGCGGCTGCACCCGACGCCCGAACAGCACCTCGGGCAAGCTCAGCAACGCCCCGGACGGTCGCTTCTTCGGCTTCTCCTCGTCGTCGGCGGGCATCGCCGGCCCCGCCAGCACCGCCCCGGCGGCGGGATCGCGCCACGGGTCGCGCCCGTCCGTCCACAGCGGATGCTCGGGCGCCGGCTGGTCGCCGGTGGCCTCGCGCGGCCGCTCCAGCACCACCCCTTCGGCCCCCGGCGGCCGCCGGAACGCCTCCGCGAGCGACTCGGGCGTCGGCGGCACCAGATCCAGGTTGCGACTGCCGTTGGTGGCGGGTGTGTAGAGCTTGTCGAACGCCCCGTCGACCCCCCGCGGCCGCCCGAACACCGCTTCCTGCGCCGGATCCACGGCGGGGCGATCGAGCGGCCGGGGCCCCAGCCGATCGTCACCGCCACCCGCGGCGGGCGGCTGGGCGGAGTTCGCGTTCGGCTGGTCGGTCATCATTCCCCGGGGCTGAGATCAGGTGGCTGGGCGTGACGATACCCAAGCCTCGACGTCCGAGTCTGCCGAGACGACGGTGAAATGGCTGTTGGTCCGCCGTTCCTCGAGGCGAACCGGGCACGGCCGAAGACAGTGCCCCGCACCGCCACCTCCCTCTCGAGCGGCGGTGCGGGTGGCTCAGCGGGCCGGAACAGGCGCCAGCCGGTCGACCACCTGGGTCGCGGTGGGGGTGGTCGACGAGGTGGGCGGCAGGACCGGCTGCTGGGGTACGGCCATCTGCGCGGGCAGCAGGTTGGCGTTCGGCTGGGGGACGCCGCCGGGGTCGGTGACGCCCTCGCCGCTGTCGGCGGTGGTGCCGACGAGCGCCAGTGCGCTCAGGACCAGGCCCGAGACGACCACGCCGGCGCCCTGGGCCGCGCGCTTACGAGTGAGGGTGAAGCGTCCGCCGCCGAGTACGTGGGGTGAGTGCCCGAGCGGCGTGGATGATCCCAATGGGGCGGTACCCCCGAGGACTCCCGCGTCGCGCAGCCCGGCGACGCGATCGGGGCGCTGGATGGCGACGAGCTGGCCGTCGGCGGTCACCGCCAGGTTGTCGGGGGTGCCGGGCAGCTCGGTGTGGTCCGGGATCGACCGCAGGCTCGCGAGGAACCCGGCCGACATCGACGGCTCCCCCGCACCCTTCACGGCCGCGACGGCCTGGCGCTGGGCAGCCACCTCCGACGCGCACAGCGGGCAGCGGGCGACGTGGGCCGACGCGCGGTCCTGGGCGCCGAGCGAAAGCTCGCCGTCGACCAGGGCGACCACGACGTCGGGAAGCAGGTGCGACTCGGGGAGACCCCACCCTCGCGCAGCGGTCATACCGACACCTTCGCAACCTCGCCCCGAAGCGCACGGCGGCGCTCCAGCGACGCGCGCAGCGCCTGCCGGCCGCGGTGGATGCGGCTGCGGACGGTGCCGAGCTTGACACCCAGTGTGGTGCCGATCTCCTCGTACGAGAGCCCTTCGACGTCACAGAGCACCACGGCGGCCCGGAACTCCGGGGGCAGCTCGTCGAGCGCCTCCTGCAGGTCGGGGTCGAGGTGCGTGTCGGTGTAGACCTGCTCGGGACTCGGGTCGTCGCCGACGATGCGGTCGGTGTCGTCGGGCAGCCCCTCCATGCGCACGCGCGAGCGGCGGCGCGCCATGTCGAGGAACAAGTTGGTGGTGATGCGGTGCAGCCAGCCCTCGAACGTGCCGGGCTTGTACGACGCCAGCGACCGGAACACGCGGATGAACGTCTCCTGCGTGAGGTCCTCGGCGTCGTGCGCGTTACCGGTGAGGCGGTAGGCCAGGCGGTAGACGCGGTCGGCGTGTTCGCGCACGATCTCGTCCCAGGACGGGGGCGTCCAGGTGGCCTCGCCCGAGTCCACGGTCACCGGCTCGGGATCCGACTGTTCGGCGTTCTGCATCAGGGGAGCAGGCACCTCCATCTGCGAGTCTCCTCTTCTGCCTAGCCAACGCGGCTCTCGGGCACGGTGTTCCCGCGCGGTCGAAACCCGAGTTTGTCGGGTCTCCTTATGGTTCTGGTGAGACGTGACTGAGAGCAGGCTGAGAAGTTATTTCGGCGGGCTTACCAGGGAGCCTTCGCTGATTTATCGACAAGCAACGCTAACCTTCGCGCGTGAGTTCCGGGACGCATGCGGCCTCGGCGGCCGAGCCGGTCGGCGCCGAGTACGTCGACGGGTACCTTCCCGACGACGACGTACTGGCCGCGGCGCGGGCGCGCGCGGCCGACCTGGGCTGCGCCCCGCTGGCCTCGGGGGCGGGCGCGACCTTGCGTTTCCTCGCCGCGACGCTGGGCGCGCGGGCCGTGGTGGAGGTCGGCACGGGCGTCGGCGTGAGCGGCCTGCACCTGCTGCGCGGGATGGCCCCCGACGGTGTGCTGACGTCGATCGACCTCGAGCCGGAGTACCAGCGCGCGGCGCGCACGACGTTCCGCGAAGCCGGCATCCCGCCCGGCCGCACGCGGCTGATCGTCGGCCGCGCCCTCGACGTGCTCCCCCGGCTCACCCCCGGCGGCTACGACCTGGTGTTCGTCGACGCGACCCGCATCGAGTTCCCGAGCTACTACGAGAAGGGCGTCTCGCTGCTTCGCCGCGGCGGGATCATCGCCTTCCACAACGTGCTGGCCGGCGGCCGCGTCGCCGACCCGTCGCGCCGCGACCCCGAGACGCTCGCCCTGCGCGAGGTCGCCCGGGCCATGCGGGAGGACGAACGCCTGGTCCCTGCGCTGTTGCCGGTAGGCGGCGGACTGCTGGTCGCGGCGGTCGGCTGAGGTCTCAGGTGTGGGCCAGCGCGCTGGTGCCGCGCGCCCGGACCGTGGTGCCGACCCCGACGGCGGCCGCGGCGAGCACCAGCCACGCACACACGGCGACGACGAGCCAGGCCCAGCCCGCCGCACCGTAGATGACGGCACCGACGGCCCCACCGACGCTGCTGCCGAGGTAGTACATGAGCGTGTAGAAGCCGCCGGTCTGGCCGCGCGCGTTCTCGGGCGCCTCCGCGGCGGCCCAGCCGTTCGCGATCGCGTGCGCGGCGAAGAACGAGCAGGTCAGCACCACGAAACCCACGGCGACCATCGCCGGAGAGTCCGGGATGGTGAGCACCGCGCCGACGGCCATGAGCAGCAGCACCGCCACGATCGCCCGGCGCCGGCCGAGCCGCGTGGCCAGCCGGTTGGCGGTCGCCGACGAGACCGAGCCCAGCGCGTAGGCGAGGAACACGAGTGACGCGATGGCCGGCGAGAGGTGCAGCTCGCCGGTGAGCCGGAAGCCGGCCGCGTTGTACAGCGCGACGAACGAGCCCATGGCCAGCAGCGCGACGGCGTACTGCGCCAGCAGCACCGGCTTGCGCACGGCGTGCAGCAGGCCGACACCGACGTCACGCAGGGTCTGGCGGTCTTCGCGGTGCTCCCGCCCGCGCGGCAGGGCCACCACGGTGACGACCGCGCAGACCAGCGAGATCCCGGCCACCACGTAGAGCGCGCCGCGCCAGCCGAACGGGCTCGCGGTGAAGCCCGTCGCGAGCCGCCCGGTCATGCCGCCGATGGAGTTGCCGGCGATCATCGCTCCCACCGCGGCCGCGACGCCGACCTTGCCGAGCCGTTCGACGAGGTACGCCGTGGCCACGCCCGGGAACCCCGCGATCGCCACGCCCTGCACCGCGCGCAGCACCAGCATCAGCGAGTACGACGGCACGAGCGGCAGCAGCAGGCCCAGGACCGCGGAGATGACCACCGACGCGATGATCACCCGCCGCCGGCCCACCACTTCGGACAGCGCCGCGATCGGCAGGACGGAGATCGCCAGCGCGCCCGTCGCCACGCTCACCGCCAGCGACGCCCCGCCGGGGTCGAGGTGGTACTGCTGCGCGAGCTGCGGCAGCACGGCTTGCGGCGCGTAGAGCAGGGCGAACGAGGTGAAGCCGGCTGCGGTGACGGCGACCTTGACCCGGGTGGTGGTGCTGGCTGTGGTGGTCACAGCTGTCGAAGCTAAGGATGGCTAACCAATACGTCCAATACGGTTGTGCGCGATAATTCATGCTGTGCCGTATGAACCGCTGACTTCCCAGCTCGCGCCCCATCTGCTGCTTCTCGCGACCCTGCGGAGCACGAGGAATGTCACACGCACGGCCGAGTTGCTGGGGGTGCCGCAGCCGACCGTGAGCCGAAGGTTGGCGGCGCTCGGGGAGGCCCTGGGCGCGCCGTTGACGGTGCCGGACGGGCGGGGGATCCGGCTGACCCGGGCGGCGGAGGTGTTGGCGGAGTCGGCTGAGCGGGCGCTGGGGTTCGTGGATGCCGGAGCGCGGTCGGCTCGGGAGGAGATCGAGCCGTCGAGTGGGCGGGTGGTGCTGGGGTTCTTGCACCTGCTGGGGAGGTCGTTGGTGCCGGCGTTGCTACGGGGGTATCGGGAGCGGGTGCCGGGCGCGCGGTTCACGTTGGTGCAGGGGTCGCGGCAGGAGATGGTGGATCGGCTGGGGGCCGGGGAGCTGGATTTGGCGTTGTTGGCACCGGTTCCTTCGGAGGCGGTGTTTGAGACGGCGGTGTTGGTATCGCAGCCGATTTTGTTGTCGGTGCCGGCTGGGCATCGGTTGGCTGGTCGTTCGTCCGTGCGGGTTTCCGAGTTGGAGGAGGAGGAGTTCGTGATGTTGGAGCCCGGGTACGGGCTGCGGTCGATTACGGATGAGTTGTGTGCGGAGGCTGGGTTTTCGCCGAAGGTCGCGTTCGAGGGGCAGGAGTCGGACACGGTTCGGGGGTTGGTTGCGGCTGGATTGGGGGTGGCGTTGTTGCCGGAGTTCGAGCCTGGGGCGCCGGTGGGGGTTGTGGAGGTGGGGATTGAGCCTGGGGTGGGGAGGGAGATTGGGTTGGTTTGGAGGAAGGGGGAGGGTGGGAGTGGAGCGGTGGGGAGGTTCAGGGAGTTTGTTTTGGGGAGTGGGGTTGGGTTTTGAGGTTTGTGTTGGGGGGTGTTGTGATTCTCGCGGGGCGAGTTGCGGGTCGGGTGTTTGGTCCTCGCAGGGCGAGGTGCGGGTCGGGTGTTTGGTCCTCGCAGGGCGAGGTGCGGGTCGGGTGTTTGGTCCTCGCAGGGCGGCTTGCGGTTTGTTTCGGTGTTGTTGGCCTCGCGGGACGGCTTGCGGTTTGTTTCGGTGTTGTTGGCCTCGCGGGGCGGCTTGCGTTGGGCGTGCACCCCGAAGCTGGATTGTGTCGACGGCCGCTGAGCCGTTGTCAAGGCGGGAAAGCGTGCCTTGACAACGGCTCGGCGGCCGCAAGGAGGCTTCGGATCGGGGTGCCGGGGAGGGCATGGGTTCATGCGGACTTGCGTTGGTACGGCCCGTTGCGAGGTCGGGCGGTAATCACGTTGCGTTGATCAGGTGGCAATCGCTTGCGTTGGCCAGGTGGCAATCACTTGCGTTGGTCGGGTGGCAATCACTTGCGTTGGTCGGGTGGCAATCACTTGCGTTGGTCTGGTGGTAGTCACTTGCGTTGGTCAGGTGGCAATCACTTGCGTTGGGAAGGGGAAGTCGCTCGGGCGGGGAAGGGTGGCCCTGTTCCTTGGAAAGGGGAAGTCACCGCGTTGGCGGAGTGGTGGTCCCTTGCGTTGAGAAAGGAAGTCAATCGCGTTGGGAACGGGCGGTCCCTTGCGTTGGCGCAGTCGTGCCACCTTGCCGTGGTGCGGGGTGGGGTGAGCACCGCGGTGTGGCGTTGCCTCGATGGGGAGCGTTGGGTGCGCCAATGTGGCATTCCGTCGTTGAACGCAACGAAATGCCACATGGGGGCGATGTGGTGAAGAAGCCGCGAGGGGGGGTCAGGAAGTGTACGAGGCGGCCAGTTCCACCAGGGTCCTGGCGGCGAAGCCCGAGGCGCCGGGGACTATGTCGTCGTAGGTTTTGTCGGCGCGGGCGGGGCCGGCGATGTCCAGGTGGGCCCAGGGCAGGCCTGCGGTGAATTCGCGGAGGAACAGCGCTGCCATGATGCCGCCGGGGCCGCCAGGGGCCTGGCGGACGTCGCCGAGTTCACCTTCGATGCCGGGGGCGTAGTCGTCGACCAGGGGCATGCGCCACCAGGATTCGCCGGCGCGGGTGCCGGCGTCGATGACGCGCTGGGCGAGGGCGTCGTCGGTGGAGAAGAGGCCGCCGGTGCGCAGGCCGAGGGAGACCTTCATGGCGCCGGTCAAGGTTGCGGCGTCGATGACGGCGTCGGGTTTGTACTGGGAGATTCCGTAGGCCAGGGCGTCGGCCATGACCATGCGGCCCTCGGCGTCCGTGTTGCCCACCTCGGTGGTGCGGCCGCCGTAGTGGCGGACGATGTCGCCCGGGCGGTACGAACCACCGGAGACGTGGTTCTCGGCGGCGGGGACCAAGGCGGTGACGCGTACGGGCAAGCCCAACGCGGCGATGGCGCGCACGGAGGCGATCACGGCGGCGCCGCCGGCCATGTCGGTGCGCATGAGGTGCATGCCGTCGGCGGGTTTGATCGACAGGCCGCCGGTGTCGAACGTGATGCCCTTGCCGACGAACAGCAGGTGGGTTTTCGCGCCGCGGGGTCGGTACTCGAGCTCGATGAGGCGGGGCGGGGAGGCCGAGCCGCCGCCGACGGCGAGGACGCCGCCGAAGCCGTGGGCCGCGAGCCAGGCCTCGTCGCGAATGGTCACCGTCACGGCGCCCGAGCCGACGACCTTCGCGGCGGTGTTGGCGAGCCACGACGGGTTCTTGATGTTCGACGGGGCGTTGGCCAGGTCGCGCGTGAGCGCGGCAGCGGCCGCCAGTTCGCGGACGCGGGCGACTTCGTCCGAGTAAGCCGAAATGCCGTTCGCGGACACCAGGCGAACGGTCTGCACCGCGGGCTTCGGGTCCTCTGTGGTCACCACGAACCGGTAGCCGCCGAGGTACAGGCCCATCGCGAGCTCGCCGACGTGCTCGGCGGTCACGTCGTCGGGCAGGGCCACCTGGACCGTGCGCGCGGGCTGGTCCACCGAGGACACCGCGCGCACCAGCGCCGCGCCGGCTCGCCGGAAGTCGCGCGGCCGGCCCTCGCCGAGGCCGGCGACCCAGCGCACGGCGCCGTCGGCGGGCACTTCCTGCACGTCGCCCGCCTTGCCGGTTGCCGTCACGCCGCCGAGCTCCACCTCGGCCGACGCGAGCGCCAGCACCACGTGCGGAGCCCCGCGCCGGAACGCGTCGGCGACCTCGATCTCGGGCAGTTTGGTCGGAACAGGCGGTAGCGAGTTACGCACAGTGAGCAACCTTCGGGCGCAGATGAACCGCGACCCCGGCCTCCAGGAGGAGACCGGGGTGCGACGACGGAATGGGGAGGGGAGCCGGAATCAGCCGGTGACCTCCTGAAGTGCTGCGCCGAGGTCCTTCGCTTCTTCCGCGGAGAGCTCGACGACGAGCCGGCCGCCACCTTCCAGTGGCACCCGCATCACGAGGCCCCGCCCCTCCTTGGTCACTTCGAGGGGACCATCTCCGGTCCGGGGCTTCATGGCCGCCATAGCGTGCTCCCTCCGTCTCAACCGGCGCGCCCGGGTCGCGCACTCCCATGCCAGCCGGGTCTTGACCCCCATTGTCCCTCATCAGCGGCCGGGCGCGAACGCGGACCGATCATTTGCCGCCGTATCGGTGCTGGTATGCGCCACGCGGGGCTGAAAGACTCCCCTGAGGACCCACGATTACGCCAAGAGGAGCACCACAGTGACCACACCCGACGTCCTCCTGACCGCCGACGCCGACGGCGTGCGCACCCTGACCCTGAACCGGCCGGAGGCGTACAACTCGCTGACCGTCGAGCTCAAGGAACGGCTGCTCGCGGAGCTTCGCGCGGCGGCCGAGGACGCGGACGTCCGCGCGATCGTGCTCACCGGCGCGGGCAAGGCGTTCTGCGCGGGCCAGGACCTGAAGGAGCACGTCGGCCTCCTGCAGGCGAACGACCCGGCCCCGCTGCACACCGTGAGCGACCACTACAACCCGATCGTCAAGGCCATCGTGGACATGCCGAAGCCGGTGATCGCCGCGGTCAACGGCACCGCCGCGGGCGCGGGCGCGGCCTTCGCCTACGCGAGCGACCTGCGGATCGCCGCCGAGTCGTCGTCGTTCCTGATGGCGTTCGCGAACGTCGGGCTCGGTCCCGACTCGGGCGCGTCGTGGACGTTGCAGCGGCTCATCGGCCTCGGTCGCGCCGCCGAGCTGATGCTGCTGGCCCGCGCGGTCGACGCGGGCGAGGCGCAGCGCATCGGCCTGGTCGGCGAGGTCGTGCCCGACGAGGAGCTCGCCGCGCGTGCCCACGCCGTGGCCGCGAAGCTCGCCGCGGGCCCGACGGTGGCGTACGCGAAGATCAAGCAGGTGCTCGCCGTCTCCGCGCAGTCCTCTCTGGACGAAGCACTGGTCGCCGAGGACGAGGCCCAGACCGCGCTCGGCGCCACGGCCGACCACACCGAGGCCGTGGAGGCCTTCGTCGGCAAGCGCAAGCCGACGTTCCAGGGCAAGTAGCCGCGTGGGGCTGCTTCCGGCGAGCTCACTTCGCGCGGAAGCAGTCCTTCACGTGGTCGTCGACCATGCCGGTCGCCTGCATCAACGCGTAGCACGTCGTGGGTCCGAGGAACGCGAACCCGCGCTTCTTCAGGTCCTTCGCCATGGCCTTCGACTCGTCCGTCACGGCCGGCACGTCGGCCATCGTCTTCGGGCGCTGGTGCTTGACCGGCGCGAACGACCACAGCAGCTCGTCCAGTGGCTGGTCCAGGTCCTCGATCGCCCGCGCGTTGGTGATGGCCGCCAGGATCTTCGCGCGGTTGCGCACGATTCCGGCATCGGCCATCAGCCGCTCGATGTCGGCCTCGCCGAAGCGCGCCACCTTCGCCGGCTGGAACTTGCGGAACGCCGCGCGGAAGTTCTCCCGCTTGCGCAGGATCGTGATCCACGACAGTCCCGACTGGAACGACTCGAGGCACAGCCGCTCGTACAGCGCGGCCTCGCCGTGCAGCGGGGTGCCCCACTCCTCGTCGTGGTAGGCCGCGTAGTCCGGCGTCGAGTTGCCCCAGGAGCAGCGGGAGACGCCGTCGGAGCCCAGCAGGCCCGTCACCGCTCACCGACCGAGTAGTCCTTCGCGAACTTCGCGAACTGCTTCAGCGAGTGCCGCAGGCCCAGCGAGAACGCGGGGCGCACCGCGGGCCAGCCGACGCGTCCGAGCAGACCGAACGGCAGGTCGAGGTGCTCGGCCCAGACGAACGTGGAGCGGTCCGGCCCGTTGGCCACGACCTGGAACGCCGCGGTTCCGCGCACGAGGCTGCCGAGGTGGCGCACGGTGACCCGCAGCGGCGGCTCCCACGCCGTGATCTCCATGGTGTCGGTGAACCCGACCCCGGCGATCCCCGTGGTGGCCGCGATCTTCGAGCCGACGCTGCGCCCGTTGCCCTCGAGCACGCGCACGGTGGTGCCCAGCACCCACTCCTGCTGGCGTGGCCAGTCGGTGAGCGCCAGCCAGGTCGTGCCCGCCGGGGCCTCGACCTCGACGGACAGGATCAGGTCACTGCTCACCGGCGGGCCTCGGCTCCGGCGCGGCGGCCTCGAGCTCCGCGACGCGACCGCGCAGCTCGTCGAGCTCCACGCCGAGCCGGCGCATCACCCAGTCCACTTCGGACATCTTGTAGCCGCGCAGCACGAGCTGGTAGCGCACGTGACGCACGTCCTCACCGGTGATGTCCTCGGCGGGCAGGCGCGTGGGCGAGCTGCCCGGCGGCAGCGGGGCCAGCTCCTCGCCCCGGCCGAACACCACGGCGGCGAGCAGGAACACCACGGCGGCCACCAGCAGCATGACTACGAGGTAGATCAGCGCGGTCGTCACGCCACGATCGTGGCACACCGGCCCCACGACCGTCGCGCGAGCACGACGAGACGCACCGACAGCAGTACGTAGGCCACCATCAGCAACACACACGGGACGGAGAGGAACAGCCTCGACACGTCCACGAACCCCGTCGCGACCACCAGCGTGAGCACCGAGGCGAGGTTCACGCCGACGGCCGCGGCGATGAAGAAGCCGCACGTGCGCGCGAGGCGAACGCCGTCGACGCGGCGGCTCAGCCAGCGCGCGCAGACCAGCGCGACGAGCCCGACGGCGGGGACCACGAACACCGCGCCGTGCGAGAAGTGCGTGGCCCAGCGGTACCACTCGGGCGTCGGGGTCGACAGCTTCGTCCAGTCGCCGAAGGTGAGGATCCGGGCGAAGTCCCACGAAAGCTGCATCGCGGGCACGCCGAGCACGAGCTTCCAGAGCGTGCGCACGCCGCTGTGCATCGACAGCTCGGCCTGGTAGTCGCCGGCGATCACGTCGACCCCGCCGAAGTCGGCCACCGCGCGGCGCTCGGCTTCGTCGGCCGGCCAGCCGCCCTCGCGGTACGCGTCGGCCGCGTCGTGCAGGCCGTCGACCGGCAGCCGACCAGCCGCCGATCCAGGTCCGCCAGATAACCCTCGATCAGATTCACGCGCACCTCCCCCGCCGTCATGCCTCCGCCCTCAGCACGCCGCCGATCACCGTGGTGAACTCCTGCCACTCGGCCCGCTCGGCGGAGAGCGCCTGCTGCCCGGACCGGGTGAGCCGGTAGGTGCGGCGCTTGCGCCCCGACACCACGTCCCACTCGCTGGCCAGGTAACCGGCCCGCTCGAGCCTGCGCAGCGCCGGGTACACCGTGCCCGTCGGCAGGTCGAGCGCACCGTCGCTGCGCAGCGAGAGCGCCTCGATGATCGCGTAGCCGTGCAGCTTCCGGCCGTCGAGCACAGCCAGCAGCAGCGCGTCGAGGTGCCCGCGCAACGTGTCCGCCTTCATAGGTAAGCAGTCTACCCATACCGACACCCGAAGCGTAATCCCCCGACCTCGGGCACGCGCCCGGGAAAAACCCTGAGATGACCCTGATCTCATAGATTTCTCTACTACATGTAGGCGCGCTACCTATACACTCGCTCGCCATGGACCCACTACCCATCGCAAGACTCCAGTTCGCGACCACGACGTCGTTCCACTTCCTGTTCGTGCTGCTCACACTGGGCTTGGTGACCGTGGTGGCGGTCATGCAGACCCGCGCGACCCTCAGCGGCACCCCGCAGCTGACCCGCATGACCCGGTTCTGGGGCCGGCTCTACGTGATCAATTACGCGCTGGGTATCGTGACCGGAATCGTGATGGAATTCCAGTTCGGGCTCACCTGGACCGGGCTCTCCGCATTCGCCGGTGACGTATTCGGCGCACCACTCGCGATCGAGACACTGGTCGCGTTCTTCCTCGAGTCCACATTCCTGGGCCTGTGGATCTTCGGCTGGGGCCGGATGAACAAGTGGCTGCACCTGACGATGATCTGGCTGGTCACGCTCACCGCGTATGCCTCGGCGCTGTTCATCATGGTCGCCAACTCGTTCCTGCAGGACCCGGTCGGCAGCCACCTGCAGGGCGGGCAGCTGCGCCTCGACGACTTCGGCGCGCTGTTCACCAACCCCGCGCTCGTGGCTTCGCTGCCGCATGTGGCCGGCGCCGCGCTGATGACCGGTGGCTTCTTCGTGACCGGCGTGAGCGCGTACCACTTCCTCAAGCGCACCGGCGAGGTCGACTTCTTCTCCCGCTCGATGCGGATCGGCGTGGTGACCGCGCTGATCGGCAGCATCGTCACGGTCAACCAGGGCTTCGAGCAGTTCGGCGAGCTGGCGACCTACCAGCCGGACAAGCTCGGCGAGAGCGCTGTCGGCGTGCCGCTGGCGGCGATGATCGGCATCGGGTTCGTCGCGCTGCTGTGCTCGCTCGTCGGCACGATCCTGCTGCTGCGCGGCTGGCTGATGCGCGCGCGGTTCCTGCACTACCTGATGGTGCCCGCGATCGTGCTGCCGTTCGCCGCGGCGATCTGCGGCTGGCTGGTGCGTGAGCTGGGCCGTCAGCCGTGGCTGATCTGGGGCCAGCTGCGCACGGCCGACGCGGTCGCCGACGTGCCCGGCGGCCAGGTCTTGTTCTCCTTCATCGCGTTCGGTGTGCTGTTCGCGGCGCTCGCCGTGGCCGACTGGGTGCTGCTGTCGCGCATCGCGCGGCGCGGGCCGGAGCCCGAAGAGCAGCCGGCCGAGCCCGAACTCCCCGTCCTGAGCGGAGTCTGATCATGGTGACGATCTGGTGGTGTGTGCTCGGCCTGCTGCTCGGCGGCTACTTCGCGCTCGCGGGCTACGACTACGGCGTCGGGTTCCTGCTGCCGGGCTTCGGCCGTGACGAACCCCAGCAGCGACGGGTGCTCGGTGCGCTCGGGCCGTTTTTCCTCGCCAACGAGGTGTGGTTGATCGCCGCCGTCGGGCTGTTGTTCGGTGTGTTCCCGCACCTGGAGGGCCACGTGTTCGCCGGCGCGTATGTGCTGGTGGTGACGCTGCTGCTCGGGCTCGTCACGTTCACGGCGGCGGTGCAGCTGCGCAGCCGCCGGCCCGAAGCGCGGCGCGGTCCGTGGACGGTCGGCATCACGGCGGGCGCGCTCGTGACGACGGTCTCGTGGGGGCTGTTCCTCGGCAACCTCGTGCGTGGCCTGCCGATGGACGCGCGCGGCAACCCGGTCGACGACGTGCTCTCCCTCTTCGACCCGTACGCCGTGTTGTGGGGGCTCGGGTTCGTCGCGTTGTTCGGGCTGCAGGGCGCGGTGTTCCTCACGGTTCGCGGGCCGGCGGACCTGACCGGCCGCGCGGCGCGGTTCGCCCGGTCGTTCACGGCTCCGGTGGGCACCTTCCTCGTGGTGGCCACGGCGTGGGGTCTGCTCACCGTTTCGGGAGCGTCCTGGCTCGCGATCGTGGTCACGGCGGTGGCGTTCGCCGCGTTCGCCATCGTCCTCTTCGGACTGCAGGCCAAGCGGTACCGCCTCGCGCTGCCCGCCGCGATGCTCCTGTCGGCGACCCCGGCCCTGCTCGTGGGCGTGCTGCGGTTCCCGACGGTCCTGGTGTCCACTTCGGACCCGGCGTACGCGCTGACCGTCTCCGAGGCCGCCACGGCGCCGGAAACGGCCGCGCTGCTGGTCTGGTTCGCGGTGCCCGTGCTCGTGGTGCTGATCGTCGTGCAGTGGCTGACCTGGCGCGCGAACCGCGGTCCCGTCGACCGCCGGTCGCTGCTGCACTTCTAGAGGGGGAACCGAAATGCCGTCGTTGCCCGGCTTGCGCCGGTACCTGGTCGTGCTCGGGGTGTTCGGTGCGGTGGGCGCCGGTGTCGTCCTCGTGCAGGCCGAAGGCCTCGCGACGCTGCTCACCGGCGGTGGCGTCGGGTTCGCGCTGGTCGTCGCCGTGGCCCTGCGGGTGCTGCTCGCGCTCGCCCTGGGGGTGGTCACGGGACGGTTCGCCGCGGGAGCGCAGGCCGGGCTCCGGCACCGGCTGCTCGGGTCGACCGCCGACGCGGGTGTGGTCGCCACCCAGGTCACCCACGGTGTCGACGCGACCACGGCGTACCTCACCGGGTACCTGCCGGCGCTGGTGGCCTCGGTGCTGGTGCCGGTGGCCGTGGTGGTGCGGCTGTTCTCGGCCGAGCTCACCTCGGCGTTGATCGTGGTGGCGACGCTGCCGTTGATCCCGGTGTTCGCCGCGCTCGTCGGTGGTCGCGCGCGGGCGCGCACGCAACGGCAGTGGGCGCTGCTGACCCGCCTCGGCGGGCATTTCCTCGACGCCGTGCGCGGCCTGCCGACGTTGAAGCTCTTCGGCCGCGCCCGCGCGCAGGCGCAGCACGTGCGCCTGATGGCCGACGCCCACGCCGACGCCACGCTCGGCACGCTGCGGGTGGCGTTCCTGTCGTCGCTGGTGCTGGAGCTGGTGGCCACGCTGTCGATCGCGCTCATCGCCGTGCCCATCGGATTCCGGTTGCTCGACGGTTCGCTCCCCGCGCACACGGCGATGCTCGTGCTGGTGCTCGCGCCCGAGGCATACCTGCCGCTGCGCGCGGCGGGCGCGAAGTTCCACGCGGCGGCCGAGGGGCTCACCGCGTTGCGCGAAGCCCTCGCCACACCTCTGCGCACTCGGCGCACCGGCACCGTGACCCGGCCGGCCGGGCCGCCGGAAATCGAGTTCCGCGGAGTTTCCGTGCACTACGGGTCGACGGCGGCGCTGTCCGAAGTGGACTTGGTGCTAGGCCGCGGCGAGCACGTCGCGATCACCGGGCCCAGCGGGTCCGGGAAGTCGACGTTGCTGGCCGTGCTGCTCGGTTTCCTCGAGCCGTCGGCTGGCCGCGTGCTCGTGGACGGCGTGGACCTGCGGGAGCTCGACCACGCGGCCTGGCTGCGGGAAACGGCGTGGCTGCCGCAACGGCCGACGTTGTTCAGCGGCACGGTCACGGAGAACATCGCGCTGGGTTCCCACGCTGACGTCGTCGCCGCTTCCCGGGCCGCTGCCCTCGACGAGGTCATCACCGAACTACCCGAGGGCTACGCGACCCGCATCGGCGAGCTGGGCGCGGGACTGTCGGCCGGACAACGCCAACGCCTCGGCCTCGCCCGCGCACTCGCCCGCGCGGAAGCCGGGCTCGTGCTGCTCGACGAACCCACCGCCCGGCTCGACCGGGTCACCGAACAGGCGGTGCTCGACGGCACGCGGGCGTTGCTGTCCGGCCGCACGGCCCTGTTCGTGGCCCACCACCCGGCGCTGGTCGCCGCGGCCACTCGAGCCGTCCCCCTCGTGGGCGGCCGCGTTCCCCTGGGGGTCCGATGAACGTCGCCTGGTTGCTGCGGGCCGCAGCGCTCGCGGCCGGCGCCGAAGTCTGCTGGCCGGTGCTGTCCGACCTCAACACCACCAGCCACTACCGCCCGGCCACACAACCCTGGTCGTCGCAGCCACCCGAGCCAATCCCCTCACCGGGCGGCCGCATCCCCCCGGGAGACGCGATGAACATCACCCGAGTGCTACGAGCCGCACTGCCGGCGGCCGGCGCCCAGATACCCAGGCCGGCGCTGCGGTCCAATCTCCACGGCAGCCAGGCACTACCGCCCGGCCATACCGCCCCGGTCGTCGCGGCCACCCGAGCCGTCCCCCGCGTGGGCGGCCGCGTTCCCCTGGGGGCCAGATGAACACCGCCCGGCCGCTGCGGACCGCACGACTCGTCGCCCACGCCAAGGTACCCAGGCCGGCGCTGCCCAACCTCAACACCGCCCAGCCACACAACCCCGACCGCCGCGGCCACCCGAGCCGTCCCCCTCACGAGCAGCCGCGTTCCCCTGGAGGCTCGATGAACATCACCCGGCTGCTGCGAGCCGCACTGCTCGCGGCCGGCGCCGAAGTCTCCGGCCTGGCGCTGACCGGCACGGCGGCCTGGCTGCTGATGCGCGCGGCCGAACAGCCGCCGCTCGCCGCGTTGACCGTCGCGATCGTGGCGGTGCGGGTGTTCGCGCTGGCCCGCGGCGGGTTGCGGTACGCCGAGCGGCTCGCCGGGCACGAGGTCGTGCTGCGCTACCTGGGCGCACTGCGGGCCCGCGTCTACGCGGCGCTCGTGCCGCGGCGCGTGACCGAGCACTCCGGCGCCGACCTCGTCACCCGCCTGGTGTCCGATGTGGACGCGGTGCAGGACGCCGTGCTGCGCCTCGCCTTGCCCGCCGCGGTGGCGGGTCTGGTCGGCCTCGCGGCGACCGTGCTCACGGCGTTCGTGAGCCTCCCGGCCGCCGGCGTGCTCGCGGCCGGGTTGCTCGTCGCAGGCGGTCTGCTGCCGTGGCTGGTCGTGCGGGTCACGGCCGCGAGCCAGGCTCGCACCTCACCCGCGCGGCAGGAGCTGGCCGAACGCACCGTCGAGCTGGTCACCGGCCGCCGGGAACTGGTGGCCTACGGCGCCGAACCGCGCGCCACGGCGGCCGCCGGCTCGGTGATCGACGGCATCGCCGAGCGGGCCCGCGGTGTCGCGGCCCGGCTGTCGGTGCTCACCGCCACGGGTGTGCTGGTGCAGCTGGCGACCACCGTCGCCGTATCACTGCTGGCCGGCGCGAGCCTCCCGGTGACCGCCGCGTTGACGCTGGTGGTGCTGGCTCTGTTCGAAATCGTCCTGCCGCTGACGGCCGCGGCCCAGCGGGTGCCGGAGCTGCGGACGTCGCTGCGGCGCGTGCGCGAACTGCTCGCGACCACCCCGCCCGAAACACGTGAGCACACCGGACCGGGTCATCTGCGGCTCGACCACGTCAGCGTCCGGCACCCCGGCCGGGTTGCCGCTCTCGACGGCATCGACCTCGACCTCCCGCCGGGCACGCGGCTGGGTGTGCTCGGCCCGTCCGGCGCCGGGAAAACCACGCTGCTGCACGTCCTGCTCGGCTTCGCCGTCCCCACCTCGGGTCAGGCCACAGTGGACGATCAGCCGATCGAAGGCCCGAGCCCGCAGGTGGTGTCCGGCGCGCTGGCCGATGCCCACGTCTTCGCCACCACCGTGCGGGAGAACCTCCTCGTGGCCGCCCCGCACGCGACCGACGAGGACCTTCGCGAAGCCTGTGCTGTCACCGACCTCGACGTCTCCCTGGACCGCGACGCCACCACGCTCTCCGGCGGCCAGCGCCAACGGCTGGTCCTCACCCGCGCCGTGCTCGCCGCGCCCCCGGTGCTCGTGCTCGACGAACCCGTGGAGGGCCTCGACGAAGCCCACGGCGACGAGGTCCTCGCCCGCGTCCTCGCGCACGCGCAGGGCACCGTCGTGCTCGTGACGCACCGCCCCGAGCACCTCGCCGGTTTCGACCGCGTGCTCAGTCTCGAGGACGGGCGGCCAGCACCTCGGCCATCGGCGGCCGGTCCAGCACGGGGATCTCGCTGACGTCGGGCAGCCACTCCCCCGACACCTGCACGAACTGCGTCAGCCGGGCTTCGGGATCGGTCGGCACGCCGCAGCGGGCCAGTGCCGTGCCGAGGATCTGACGAGCCATCACGCCCAGCTGCAGCAGCGACCGGTTGCGGTGCTTGCGGACGCCGAGGTTGACCTGGGCGAGCCCGTCGAGGCCGTAGCGCTGCTCGGCGTCGAGCAACAGCCCGATCTCCACGCCGTAGCCGCCGGCGAACGGCACCGACTCGAAGAACTCGCGCGTGCCCGCGTACTCACCGCCCAGCGGCTGCACGAGCTCCCCGAGCGCCGGGCGCAGCGCCGACAGCACGGGCCGCGCGAGCAGCTCCGTCACGCGGCCGCCGCCGGTGCTCTCCAGCCGCAGCGGTCGACGGTAGAAACCTTTGACCAGGTGCACGTCGGGTTCGGTGAGCAGCGGGCCGAGCAGCGCAGGCACGAACGCCGGGTCGGGGTCCACGAGGTCGGAGTCGAGGAACACCACGAGGTCGCCGGTCGTCGCGGCCAGCGAACGCCACAGCACCTCGCCCTTGCCGGGGCGCGGCGGCAGGTCGGGCAGCACCTCCTCGCGGTGCACCACGCGCGCGCCGGCGGCCGCGGCAACCGACGCCGTCGCATCCGTGGAGCCGGAGTCGATCACCACCAGCTCGTCGACCACGGTGCCGAGCAACGGGCGCACCGACGCGACGACGTCACCCACCGTTCGCTCTTCGTCCAGCGCCGGAAGCACCACGGAAACCGTGCGGTCACGCTTGGCCGCCAGGATGTCCGCGGGCGTCCACCCGGGTTCCTGCCAGGTGCGGCGTTCGAACCAGCTCATCGGCCGATCGTGCCATGCTGGTGACGGCGACCTGTCCACCGGAGGGAGACCCCTTGCTGCCCCTGCTCGTCCGTTTCGCGCTCGGTCCGCTGGTCCGCGCGATCTACCGCCCCGAGGTCGAGGGCGTGGAGAACGTGCCGGCCGACGGACCGGTGCTGATCGCGGCCAACCACCGGGCAGCGCTGGACACCGGCGTGATCACCTTCACCACGCCGCGCAAGGTGCGGTTCCTCAGCAAGGCCGAGTACTTCACGGGCACCGGGATCAAGGGCCGCTTCATCGCCAGCTCGCTCGACGCGCTGGGCTACATCCCCGTGGAGCGCGGCAGCGCCTCGGCCGGCCTCGCCGCGCTCGAAGCCGGCCGCCGCGTGCTCGAAAACGGCGGGGTGTTCGCCATCTACCCCGAGGGCACGCGCTCGCTCGACGGCCGCCTCTACCGCGGGCACACCGGGGTCGCGGCGCTGGCGCTGTCCACCGGGGCGAAGGTCGTGCCCGTCGCCCTTTCCGGCACCGAGGGCATCCAGCCGAACGGCTCGAAACGCCCGCGCGTGTGCCCGATCAAGGTCAAGTTCGGCACCCCGCTCGACTTCTCCCGCTACGAGGGGCAGGACTCGTCGTCGGCGATCCGCCGCTCCGTGACCGACGAGGTCATGTACTCGATCCTCGAGCTGTCGGGTCAGGAATACGTGGACAGCTACCACAAGCGCCCGAGCGAAGGCGCCGCCTGATCAATCCCCAGCGTCAATCCCACTTGGGCGCCGCGGATGGGGTGTAGTCCACGAAGCGGTCGAGCAGTGCCGATGCGTCGGCGTCCACCAGCAGCAGGTCGCGGTAGCCGGCGCCCAGGAACCCCTCGGTGACCATGTGGTCGGCGAAGGACACGAGCCCGCTGTAGTACCCGCCGACGTCGACGAGGCCGATGGGCTTCGTGTGCAGGCCGAGCTGGGCCCAGGTCCAGACCTCGAAGAGCTCCTCCAGCGTGCCCGCGCCGCCGGGCAGCGTGAGGAACCCGTCGGACAGGGCCGCCATCTTGGCTTTGCGCTGGTGCATGTCAGGGACCACGTGGAGCTCGGTGAGGCCCGCGTGCGCGATCTCCACACTGGACAGCGCCTCGGGGATCACGCCGATCACCTCACCGCCCGCGGCGAGCGCGGCGTCGGCCACCGCGCCCATGGTTCCCACGCTCGCCCCGCCGTACACGAGGCCGATCCCGCGCTGGGCCAGCAGTTTGCCCAGCGTGGTGGCGGCTTCGGCATAGACCGGGGACAAGCCCGTCGACGAGCCGCAGAACACGCAGATCCGGCGCAGCGAGCTCATCAGTGGGTGTCCTCCCAGGCCTGGTACGACTCCTCGACCACGCGCACGGCGTCGTCGATGTCGTCGGTGAGGTGGAGCAGGTCGAGGTCCTTCTCGCTGATCTTGCCGCCGTCGAGCACCGCTTTCGAGATCCAGTCGTAGAGCCCGCCCCAGTACTCGGTGCCGAACAGCACCACCGGGAACTTCGTGACCTTCTTGGTCTGCACCAGCACGAGCGCCTCGAACAGCTCGTCGAGCGTGCCGAAGCCGCCGGGCAGGCAGATGAAGGCCTGCGAGTACTTGATGAACATCGTCTTGCGCGCGAAGAAGTAGCGGAAGTTCACGCCCAGGTCGACCCACGGGTTCAGGCCCTGCTCGAACGGCAGCTCGATCCCGAGGCCCACCGAGAAACCGCCGGCCTCGTTCGCGCCGCGGTTCACGGCCTCCATCGCGCCCGGCCCGCCGCCGGTGATCACGGCGAAGCCGGCGTCGGCCAGCGCGCCACCGATCTTGCGGCCCAGTTCGTACTCGGGCTCGTCGCGCTTGGTCCGCGCGGACCCGAACACGGTCACCGCGCGCGGCACCTCGGCCAGCGCACCGAAGCCCTCCACGAACTCGGCCTGGATGCGCAGCACCCGCCACGGGTCGGTGTGCACCCAGTCGCTCGGGCCGCGCGCGTCCAGGAGGCGCTGGTCGGTGGTGCTGCCCTGGTCACGCCGGTCGCGCCGCAGCACGACCGGGCCCTTGTGGCGCTCCACCGGGCGCTCGGGGTACTGGCCGTCCGGAAACTCAGACTGTTCGCTCACCAACCCAGCCTACGGGCCCTCCCGCCAGGCAGAACCCCAGCGTCGCCACCATCGGGCGACGCCGAGTTGAACAGTCCCTTGTGGACCCTTTACCCGATGTGTGATTATGCAGTTACTTTAAGTGATCATCCCGAGCGCCTGACCACTGTGGACGGTCCGCCGCCCGCGCTTGTTCAGACCCACCTATTTGTCTAGACCATCCATTCGTCGGTAGTCAGCCGAGCACCACCCCGCCTACCGTTCAGCCGGAACGCCGCGTGCTGGGACAACGTTGTCGCGAGACGGGAGCCGGGATGTTCGGTCGCAGGTCACGAATCTTCGGAGCGGTGCTGGCCGCCGCGCTGGCGCTGCCGTTGGCCGGGCTCACGCCCGCCGGGGCGTCGGTGCAGGCCGACACCTGCGCGGTGAAGTCGAAGCCCGCCGGGAAGGTGCTGCAGGGCTACTGGGAGAACTGGGACGGCGCCGCCAACGGCGTGCACCCGGGCCTGGGCTGGGTGCCGATCACCGACGCGCGCATCAAGTCCCACGGCTACAACGTGATCAACGCGGCGTTCCCCGTGATCCGCTCCGACGGCACGGTGCTGTGGGAAGACGGCATGGACGCCGGCGTGAAGGTCGCGACTCCAGCCGACATGTGCGCCGCGAAGGCGTCGGGCGCCACGATCCTGATGTCCATCGGCGGCGCGGCGGCGGGCATCGACCTGTCGTCGGCGACGGTGGCCGACAAGTTCGTGAGCACGATCGTGCCGATCCTCAAGAAGTACAACTTCGACGGGATCGACATCGACATCGAGACGGGCCTGACCGGCAGCGGGAACATCAACTCGCTCTCGGCCTCGCAGGCGAACCTCATCCGCATCATCGACGGCGTACTCGCCCAGATGCCGTCGAACTTCGGCCTCACGATGGCCCCCGAAACCGCTTACGTGACCGGCGGCAGCATCACCTACGGCTCGATCTGGGGCTCGTACCTGCCGATCGTCAAGAAGTACGCCGACAACGGCCGCCTGTGGTGGCTGAACATGCAGTACTACAACGGATCCATGTACGGCTGCTCGGCCGATTCGTACGACGCCGGCACCGTGCAGGGCTTCACCGTGCAGACCAACTGCCTCGCGAAGGGCCTGGTCGTGCAGGGCACGACGGTGAAGGTGCCGCTCGACAAGCAGGTGCCCGGGTTGCCTGCGCAGTCCGGCGCGGGCGGCGGGTACATGGCGCCGAGCCTGGTGTCGCAGGCCTACCGCTCGGTATCCGGTGTGAAGGGCCTGATGACCTGGTCGATCAACTGGGACGGCTCGAGGAACTGGACCTTCGGCGACAACGTTCGCTCGCTCGAAGGGCGTTGACCGCGCTGACTGTGCCGATCGTTACCAATCCGACCACAGTCACGGCCGAATAGTTTCGAGCAACGGTTACGTCCGCGTGAGGGGCGGCCTACTTTTGGTCGGATTGGTAATGTGCACCGACACCCAGTCGAGCAGAGGAGACGACGTGTTCGGGCGCAAGCGCGGAACCGGGCAGCGAGGCGGCCCCGTCACGTTCAACGCCGAAGCCGGGCTGCTGAGCGTGCGGGTCGGCGACGAGAACGGCCACCCGCTCCCGGGCACGCAGATGGTGATGCTGCACAAGCGCACCCAACGGCGGACGACGGCCACCGCCGACGACTTCGGCCTGGCGGTGAGCACGTTGTCCGCCGGGACCTACGCGGTGTCGGTGAGCGCGGGCGGCTACCGGGCGCAGAGCCGCACCGTCGAGATCTTCAGCGGTGACCACACCTCGCTCGAGGACCTGCGCCTCGTCCCGGACGAGGACCGGCAGCTGCCCGACCCGGGCGAGTGGGTGCTCGATCCCGACCACACGGCCATCCGGTTCATCGCGCGCCACATCGGGCTGTGCGAGGTCCACGGCCGCTTCCGCAGCTTCCAGGGCAGCATCGTCGTCGGCAAGCAGATCGAGGACTCGACCGTCGAGGTCGTGATCGACGCCGCGAGCATCGACACCTCCGCCGCCAAACGCGACGAGCACCTGCGCTCCGCCGATTTCCTCGACGTGGGCCGCTTCCCGCAGATCCGCTTCCACGGCCACCGCTTCCGCCACGCCCCCGGCGACCGCTGGAGCATCGACGGCACCCTCAACCTCCACGGCGCCAGCCGCGGCGTCCGCCTCGACGCCGGCTACCTCGGCCTGCGCACCTGGAACGGCGACCGCCTCGGCGCCGTCGCCACGACCGAGCTCCACCGCGAGGACTTCACCATCAACTGGCAGCAGACGCTGGCCAAGGGCCTGGTCATGGTGGGTTCGACGATCGAGATCAAGCTCGACGTCCAGGCCGTCCGCGCCTGACCCCTCGACCTCGACCTTCACCCTCCCCGCGGCAAGCACCCAACGCGGCATTCGGTGCGCTCAACGCAACCAACGCCGCATTGGGGTGCTTCGAGCCGGCACCCGAGCCGGGGTCAGCCCAGGAACTTGCGCAGCACGTCGGCCACCTGGCGGATCTCCGCCACGTGCACGTGTTCCTGCTGCGTGTGCGCCAGGCTCGGGTTGCCCGGACCGAAGTTCACCGCCGGCATCCCCAGCGCGGCGAAGCGCGCGACATCCGTCCAGCCCAGCTTCGCGGCGGCGCGACCACCGGCGGCGGCCACGAGTTCGGCGGCCGCCGGAGCGGCCAGGCCGGGCAGGGCGCCCGGGGAGAGGTCCGTCAACGTCACGTCGTAGCCGTCGAAGACCTCGCGCACGTGGGACTCCGCCTGCGCGGGGTTGCGGTCCGGCGCGAAGCGGAAGTTGACCGTGAGCACGGCGGCGTCGGGCACGACGTTGCCGGCCACCCCGCCCGAGATCTTCGTGGCCTGGAGGCCTTCGCGGTACGTCAGCCCGTCGATGTCGACCACCCGGGGCGAGTACTCGGCGAGGCGGCGCAAGGGCTCGGCCAGCGCGTGGATCGCGTTCTCGCCCATCCACGCGCGGGCGGTGTGCGCGCGGGTGCCGCTGGTGCGGATCTCGACGCGCAGCGTGCCCTGGCAGCCGGCCTCGATCACGCCGTTGGAGGGCTCGCCGACCACGGCCAGGTCGCCCGCCAGCCACCCGGGCAGCTCGCGCTCGATGCGGCCGAGGCCGTTCTTGACCGCTTCGACCTCTTCGTTGTCGTAGAAGACGAAGGTGACGTCGTGGCGCGGCGACGGCAGCGTGGCGGCCAGGTGCAGGAACACCGCGTCGCCGCCCTTCATGTCGACGGAGCCGAGGCCGTGGAGCAGCTCGTCGTCGCCGGAGCCCGTGCGGCGCGAGGGGAGGTTGGCGTTCTCCGGCACGGTGTCGAGGTGCCCGGCGAGGATCACGCGTGACGCGCGGCCCAGCCGAGTGCGCGCCAGCACCGCGTCGCCGTTGCGGATCACCTCGAGGTGCGGCGCCTGCTCGGCCAGGGCGGCCTGCACGGCGTCCGCGAGCTTCGCCTCCTCGCCGGAGACGCTGAACGCGTCGACGAGAGCGGCGGTGAGGTCGGCGGGGTCGGCGCGCAGGTCCAGCGAGGTCATACCGGCACCGTACCCACCCGGCGCGAGGGCTACCGTGAGGGACGTGCGCACGCGAAGCTCCCTGGTCGCTCTCGGCGGCGTCCTCCTCACCCTGACCCTCGCCGGCTGCGGTTCCGAGGCTGGCCCCACGCCCGGCCCGAACCCCGGCACCCCGGGTCCCGACGCGCTGCCGATCAAGCTCGACGCGCTGTCCGCCGACGCCTGCTACACGAGCCCGCAGACGCAGCTGCCGAAGGGCTGCGAGAAGTACGTCACGGAGGTCAGCGGCACCGCCGGAGCCGTGCACGCGCGCGCGGCGGCCGGCAAGACCGTCGACGTGGCGCTGGAGCACGCGGCAGCCGCGCTCGACCAGGGCGTCGGCGCGTTCCGCGGCGCCGGCTGCACCACCGTGCCCACCGCGGGCGGCCCGTGCACGCAGGCGCTGATCACCATCTCGGGCGCGCTCACGTCGGTGAAGACGCTCGTGAACCAGCAGGCCACCACGGGTTGAGCCGCATCGCTCGACTACCGTGACCGGCGTGAGCGAGCAGACCCCTGACCCCGAAACGACCGGCGCCGTCGGCGTCGGGCTGGCCACCGTCGCGTCCGACGGGACGGTGCTGGACACCTGGTACCCGCACCCGAAGCTGACCGAGTCCGGCAACGGCAGCACCGAGCGGCTCTCGGCCGAGGAGACCACCGAGCTCCTCGGCGACGCGGCGGCCGCGCTGCTCGGCCCGGACACCGACCGCGGTGTCGAGGTCGTGGCCGTGCGCGTGACGATCGGCCGCCTGGCCGAGGCCCCCGCCGACGCGCACGACGCCTACCTCCGCCTGCACCTGCTGTCGCACCGCCTGGTGCGCCCGCACGGGCAGAACCTCGACGGCATCTTCGGCAAGCTGGCCAACGTCGTGTGGACGAGCCACGGCCCGTGCCCGGTCGAGGGCTTCGAGCAGACCCGGCTGCGCCTGCGCGGCCGCGGCGCGGTGGCCGTCTACGGCGTGGACAAGTTCCCCCGGATGGTCGACTACGTGCTCCCCACGGGCGTGCGCATCGCCGACGCCGACCGCGTGCGCCTCGGCGCGCACCTCGCGTCCGGCACGACCGTGATGCACGAGGGCTTCGTGAACTTCAACGCCGGCACGCTCGGCGCGTCGATGGTCGAGGGCCGCATCTCGGCCGGCGTGGTCGTGGGCGACGGCAGCGACGTCGGCGGCGGCGCGTCGATCATGGGCACGCTCTCGGGTGGCGGCAAGGAGGTCATCTCCCTCGGCGAGCGCTGCCTGATCGGCGCCAACGGCGGCGTCGGGATCTCCCTGGGCGACGACTCCGTGGTCGAAGCCGGTCTGTACATCACGGCCGGCACGAAGGTCGTCGTCGACGGCAAGACGGTGAAGGCCCGCGAGATCTCCGGCATCTCGGGCGCGCTCTTCCGCCGCAACTCCGCGACCGGTGCGGTGGAGGTCTCCTCGCGCACCGGCTCGGGCATCGAGCTGAACGCGGCGCTGCACGCGAACTGAGCTCTCGGCTACGAAGGTATCGACTGCGGCGGTGTCGACCACGGCGGTATCGGCCACGGCGGTGTCGACTACGGCGGTGTCGACTACGGCGGTGTCGACTACGGCGGTGTCGACTACGGCGGTGTCGACTACTGCGGTGTCGACTACGAAAATGGGGGTGCGTCCGACCTGGGCGCACCCTTTTTCGTCACAGGTGACATGCCGTCTGCCTGCGTGTTCACTTACCATTCATGTGGTGACCACCGATCCGTTGCCCTCCTCGACCCGCGGCCGCGCACCTGAGCCGACGACCCCGGCCGAGCTGGGCCTCCCCGACGAGCCCGCGAAAGCCGGCCCTCGGGACCCGGCGGCCACCCACGTCCGAGCCAAGCTGGACCACGAGCTGCGCGAGCTGCTCTCGCGCGAAGCCGGCACCCGAAGCGGCGCGGATCCCGAAGACCTCCACCAGATGCGCGTGGCCCTGCGCCGCATGCGCAGCGTGCTGAAGACGTCCGGCTCGCTCGTCGGCGCGGGCGCCGAGCCGGTGCGCGCGGAGCTCGGGTGGCTCGGCCAGTCACTCGGCGAGGTCCGCGACTACGACGTGCTCATCGGGCACCTGCGCGAGGTCATCGCCACGTTCGACGTCCGCGATCAGGCCGCGGGCCGCCGCCTCGTCTCGAAGTTCGTCACCGAACGCGCCGCCGCCCGCCGCCGGCTCACCCGTGCCCTGTCGAGCGCCCGCTACGCAGCCCTGCTGCAGAGCGTGGCCCAGCTGACGCGAGTGCCGGAGCGGGAGATCGACCCGACGCCGGTGGGTGCCGGCGGCATGGCCACCGACGTGCGCAAGCCCTACCGGCGCCTGGCGAAGGCCGTGGCCGCGCTGCCCGCGGACCCGCCGGACGACGATCTGCACGCGCTGCGCATCCACGGCAAGAAGCTGCGCTACACAGCCGAGCTCGCCAGCTCGTCGGCGAAGAAGAAGCAGGCCGCCGAGCTCCTCTCGCTGATGAAGGCCACGCGCAAGCTCCAGACGGTGCTCGGCGACCACCAGGACGCGGTCATCGCCGCCGAGAAGGTGCGCGGCCTCGTGCCGACCGCCGACGGGGAGATCGGCTTCATCGCGGGCCGCATCGCGGAGCACGAACTGCTCAAACGCACCGAGGCCCGCGCGGCCTGGCCCGCCGTGTGGGCCCAGATCGACAAGGCGGCCCGCACGGCCTTCTGACCCGCCGGCTCAGTAGTCGCGACCCGTGAAGCCGCGGTAGACGAAGCGGGTCAGCGCTTCGATCGCCTCGTCGTCGGATGGCGGTGTTGTCCCCGCCGGGGCGATGAGCCACATCTGGGCGGCGCCGTCGATCAGCTGGTACATCATCGCGATGCTGAGCTGCGTCGACGCCGGAAGCGAGTGGCCGGCGGCCGTCACGTGGGCCAGGTGGCCGCTGAGGTCGGCGGCCTGCGTGGCACCGAAGGTCGAGATCGTGCGGGCGAAGTCCTCGTTCACCATCGCGGCCTGGCGCAGGGCCTGCATCGTGGGTGCGTTGGCGCGGTAGAAGTGCCAGTACTGGCGCACGTGCCAGCGCACGGCCGCGGGGTCGCTGAAGTCGGTGAGGTGCCCGTCCGAGAGGGCTTCCTCGTCGCCCGCCGCCGCGAGGTCGCCCAGGAGCGCCTCGAGGAGCTCTTCCTTGCTCGCGAAGTGGTTGTAGAACGAGCCCGCCGCACGGCCGGCTTCCGCCGTGATGTCGGTGATCTTCGTGTTCAGGTAGCCCTTGCGCGCGAACACGCGCTTGGCGGCCTCCTTCAGCGCCGTCTCCGTCTCGGCGGCCTTCTCCTTGCGGCTCGTCGCCGTCATGCCCACCTCCCTTGACATGAACGCTAGCAGCGCGCATTCTGAATCCAGATTCACTGAATTCTAATTCACTGGAGGGGACATGGACACCACGGTTCTCATCGCGGGAGCGGGCCCGACCGGGCTGACGCTCGCCATCGAGCTGGCCCGGCGCGACGTCGCCGTGCGGGTGGTCGAGAAGGCAGACGCGTTCTTCACCGGCTCGCGAGGCGACGGCCTGCAGCCCCGCACGCTGGAGGTCTTCGAGGACCTCGGCGTGCTCGATGCGGTGCTGGCCGCGGGCTCGCCGCAGTACCCGGTGAAGGTGTACCTGAGTGGCGAGTTCGTGGACGAGCGCTGGATGGCCGACCGGCTCGAGCCGACGCCCGCCGTGCCGTACCCGAACGTCTGGTTCCTGGGGCAGTCCCAGACCGAGGGCATCCTGCGCGACCGGCTCGCGCAGTTCGGCGTGCGCGTGGAGCTGGGCGCGGGCCTGACCGGGTTCACCCAGGACACCGGCGGCGTCACGGCGACGCTGGCCACCGGCGAGACCGTGCACGCCCAGTACCTGGTGGGCGCCGACGGCGGCAAGAGCTTCGTGCGCAGGACCCTCGGGATCCCGTTCGAGGGCACCACCGACGAGACGATCCGGATGCTGCTCGGCGACGTGCAGGCCGAGGGCCTGTCCCACGACTCGTCGTACTGGTTCGCCACCAAGGAAAATCCGATGAGCGGCGTCGTCTTCACCCCGCTCGCCGGTACCCCGCACTTCCAATTCGGCGCTCCGCTCGACTCCGATGAAGCGTCGGCCACGCTGCCCGCCCTTCAGGCCCGCGTCGACGCCGTGACCGGCGGCACGATCCGGCTGCACGACCTCGCGTGGTCCACCTTGTGGCGCCCCAACGTGCGCCTCGCCGCCGCCTTCCGCCGGGGCCGCGTGTTCCTGGCGGGCGACGCCGCCCATGTCCACCCGCCCACCGGCGGCCAGGGCCTGAACACCGGCGTGCAGGACGCGTACAACCTGGGCTGGAAACTCGCCGACGGCTCACCCGAGCTGCTGGACTCCTACGAGCCCGAACGCCGCACCGTCGCCGCCCGCGTGCTCGGCGTCTCCACCGCGCTGCTGGAGAAGTACGCCGACGGCGCCGAAGACGCCCACCGCCGCGGCGACGAAACGAAGCAGCTCGACGTCGGCTACCGCGGTGGCCCGCTCTCCCCCGCGTCGTCCGGCAACCTGCGGCCCGGGGACCGCGCCCCGGACGCCCCGCTGGCCGACGCCAACGGCAAGCCGGTCCGCCTCTTCGACCTCTTCCGCGGCCCGCACAGCACGGAGCTGGTCTTCGGCACCGGTCTCGTTCGCGCGGAGTTCCCGGGGTACCGCGTGCTGCCGGCCGGTTCCGCCGCTTCGGGCCCCGATCTGGTGGACGCGGGCGGGCACGCTTACGCCGCTTACGGCGCCGCCGACCGTCGAGTTGTGGTGCGGCCGGACGGCTACGTGTGGTCGGTCGAAGGGTGAAAAAGAAGCGAGCCGGTGCCCCGAAAGGCACCGGCTCGCTTCACGTTCAGTCAGGAGTTCAGCCGCTCCGCCGCCGCCTCGATCCGCTCGTCGGTCGCCGTCAGCGCCACCCGCACGTGGTTGGCGCCGGCCGGGCCGTAGAACGTGCCGGGTGCGACGAGGATGCCCCGCTCGGCGAGCCAGGCGACGGTGTCCAGCGCCGGTTCGCCGCGCGTGGACCACAGGTACAGGCCCGCTTCGGAGTGCGAGATCTCGAACCCGTTGTCCTGCAAGGCTTTCCGCAACACTGTCCGGCGCCGCAGGTACCGCTCGCGTTGAGCGGCAACGGCCTCGTCGTCGGTCAGGCCGGCCACCATGGCCTCCTGAACCGGACGCGGCACGATCATGCCCGCGTGCTTGCGGATCTCCAGCAGCTGCTTGACCAGCCGGGGATCACCGGCGATGAAGCCGGCGCGGTAGCTCGCGAGGTTCACCGACTTCGACAGCGAGTGCACGGCCAGCAGGTTGTCGAGCCGTCCACCGTGGACGGACGGGTGCAGCACCGACACGGGCTCGGCGTCCCAGCCGAGCGAGAGGTAGCACTCGTCCGACGCCACGATCACGTCGCGCTCGCGCGCCCACTCCACGACCTTGCGCAGGTGCTCGACACCGAGCACCTTGCCGGTCGGGTTCGACGGCGAGTTGAGCCAGATCATGGCCGGGCGCTGCGGGCCCAGCTGCGTGAGGCCGTCGGCGCGAGCGACGTCGGCGCCCGCCAGCAGCGCGCCCACCTCGTAGGTGGGGTACGCCAGCTCGGGAATCACCACGAGGTCGCCGGCGCCGAGGCCGAGCAGCCTCGGCAACCAGGCCACGGCTTCCTTCGACCCGATGGTCGGCAGCACCGCGTCCGACTCCAGGCCGGCGACGCCGTACCGCCGGCCCAGCGCCTCGACGGCAGTGGCCCGCAGCGCGGGCGTGCCGTGCGTCGCCGGGTAGCCCGGGATCTCCGAGACCGACGCCAGCGCGTCGCGGATCCTGGCCGGAACCGGGTCCACGGGCGTGCCGACGGAAAGGTCGACGATCCCGCCGGGGTGCGCTTGCGCGCGGGCCTTGACTTCGGCGAGCGAATCCCAGGGGAAGTCCGGCAGAGGGCGGGTCGTCATTCGCCCTGCGGGGCCAGCGCCTTGATGAAGGCCGGGTCGTGGCTGGTCTTGCCGACCTTCGAGGCACCGCCGGGCGAGCCGAGCGTGTCGAAGAAGTCGACGTTGGCCTTGGTGTAGTCGGACCAGTTGTCGGGGACGTCGTCCTCGTAGTAGATCGCCTCGACGGGGCAGACCGGTTCGCAGGCGCCGCAGTCCACGCACTCGTCGGGGTGGATGTACAGCATCCGCTCGCCCTCGTAGATGCAGTCCACGGGGCACTCGTCGATACACGCCTTGTCGAGCACGTCGACGCAGGGCTCGGCGATCACGTAGGTCACTGCGCACTCCCGCATTTCTCTAGAGCCAGTCCCTGCGGACATTACGCGCTTGCCGCACCGCAGGTCGTGCTTAGGCAACCCTTAGCCATACCCCTGGTATGGCCGCGAATGTCCCGCTCAGCGGTCGCGGCGGCGGGGCTTCGGGGTGTTGCGCGCGTCGCCCGTGATGACGAAACCCGGGCCGGTGGGCTGCGTCTTGCCGGTGCTGTCCTCGCGCTTTTCCTTGAGGGTGCGTTCGAAGCCGTCGGCGATCTCGTCGACGAGGTCGTCGTTGTGCCGGTCGTCCCTGCGCGCGTAGCTCATCGGTTCTCCCTGCGGAAATGGGGCCGCGGCCGCGTTGCCGCCTCCGACACAATCTAACCGTGAACGACTCGGAAATGCTCGAAATGGTGTGCGCGCGGGCCTGGCCGCCGGTGGTCGACGAACCCCTCGGCGAGTGGCGTCTGCGCTGGGCCGACGGCTTCACCGGGCGGGCGAACAGCGCGCTCGCCGTCGGCGACGCCGGGCGGGAGATCACCACCGCGTTGGCCGCGGTCTGTGACTTCGCCCACGGTCGGGGTATCGCGCCGGTCGTCCAGGTGATCCAGGACAGCGACACCGAGCGCGCGGTCGCGGCCGCCGGCTGGCGCGAGTGGAGCGAGCACGCCGCGGGTCACCGGGTCGCGGTGCTCGTCGGACCGCTGCGCGCCGAGCCGTCCGAAGCCGAGGTGCTCGACGAGCCCACTCCCGCGTGGTGGGAACTCGCGGCCGACAGCCCTTCGCCGAGTGCCGCCGAACGGCACGTGCTCAGCACGGGCAAAGTGGGGTACGGCGTGGTCGAGGTGGAGGGCGTCACCGCCGGGGCCGTGCGCGGTGCCATCGTGGGCGAGTGGCTGCACGTGTCACGGCTGGCCGTGCGGCCGGAGTTCCGGCGCCGCGGGCTGGCGTCGGCGCTGATGTCCGCGCTGGCCGGTTGGGGCCGCGCGCACGGAGCGGAAAGGTGGGTGCTGCAGGTGGCGGAGGACAACACGGGTGCGCTGAAGCTGTATTCCGGCCTCGGCTGTACGGAGCACCACAGGTACCGCTACTGGGGCCCGGGACCCGGCGCGTGCGAGGATCCGCAGTCGTGAAGATCGTCGTTTTGGTCGGTGGAGTCGGGGGCGCGCGCTTCCTGCTCGGCGTGAAGACCGCACTCGGGATGCCCGCGATCGGCGAGGCGGAGACCCCGGCCGGGTCGCCGCGGCACGAGGTCACGGCGCTGGTGAACACCAGCGACGACGTGTGGATGCACGGCCTGCGCATCTGCCCCGACCTCGACACCTGCATGTACACCCTCGGCGGCGGCATCGACACCGAACGCGGGTGGGGCCACGCGGGCGAGACGTGGGTCGTCAAGGAGGAACTCGCCGCGTACGGCGCCGAGCCGACGTGGTTCGGCCTCGGCGACAAGGACATCGCGACGCACCTGATCCGCTCGCGGATGTTGCGCGCGGGCTACCCGCTCTCAGCCGTGACCGAGGCGCTGTGCGACCGCTGGCGCCCGGGCGTGCGGCTGCTGCCGATGTCGGACGACCGCGTGGAGACCCACGTCGTGATCGACGACCCCGACCAGCCCGAGCAGCAGAAGGCGATCCACTTCCAGGAGTGGTGGGTGCGCTACCGGGCCGACCGCCCGGCGCACTCGATCGTCTCGGTCGGCGCCGACGAGGCCAAGCCCGGGCCGGGAGTGCTCGAGGCGCTGGCCGAGGCCGATCTGGTGCTGTTCGCGCCGTCGAACCCGGTGGTGAGCGTCGGCACGACGCTCGGGGTGCCGGGCGTGCGCGAGGCGCTGCGCAAGTCGCGCGCCAAGGTGGTGGGCATCTCGCCGATCATCGGCGGCAAGGCGCTGCGCGGCATGGCCGACGCGTGCCTCACGGCGATCGGCGTGGAGACCTCGGCCGAGGCCGTGGGCCGGCACTACGGCGCCCGTTCCGACGGCGGAGTGCTCGACGGCTGGCTCGTCGCCGAGGAGGACCACGACGTGACGGTGCCGGGTGTCGACGTGCGCGCGGTGCCGCTGCTGATGTCCGATGTGGATGCCACCGCCGCCATGGTGCGAGCGGCCTTCGACGTTGCGGGAGTGTCCGGTGTCTGATTCGGCCCAGCCTGAGTTCAGCGACCACGCCTCGGCGAAGGTCGAGATCCTGCCCGTGACCGGCCTCCC
This sequence comes from Amycolatopsis sp. NPDC004368, assembly GCF_053602515.1. Classification (NCBI taxonomy): domain Bacteria; kingdom Bacillati; phylum Actinomycetota; class Actinomycetes; order Pseudonocardiales; family Pseudonocardiaceae; genus Amycolatopsis; species Amycolatopsis sp. NPDC004368. Next base: position 200,330 of record NZ_JBSGDT010000003.1, read on the forward strand.
GGAGTTCCGGCCCGGCGACGACCTCACCGGCGCCATCGTCGCGGCCGCGCCGTGGCTGCGCTCCGGCGACGTGGTGGTGGTGACGAGCAAGGTGTTCTCGAAGGTCGAGGGCCGGCTCGTGCGCGTGCCGAGCGACCCCGAGGCCCGCGACGCCGCGCGGCGCGAGCTGATCGACCAGGAGACCGTGCGGGTCGTCGCGCGGGTCGCGCGCACCGTGATCACGGAGAACCCGCTGGGGATCGTGCAGGCCGCGTCGGGGATCGACGCGTCCAACGTGCAGGGCGACGAGGTGGCGCTGCTGCCGTCGGACCCCGACGCGTCGGCGCACGCCCTGCGCGGCGGTCTTCGCGAGCGGCTCGGGGTCGAGGTCGCGGTGGTCGTCACGGACACCATGGGCCGCGCGTGGCGCGTCGGGCAGACCGACGCCGCGATCGGGGCCTCGGGCCTGCGCGTGCTGCACGGCTACGCGGGCCGGATCGACTCGCAGGGCAACGAGCTCGCCGTCACCGAGATCGCGGTGGCCGACGAGCTCGCCGCCGCCGCGGACCTGGTGAAGGGCAAGCTCGGCGGCCTGCCGGTGGCGGTCGTGCGCGGCCTGCAGCTCACCGACGACGGTTCCGCGGCGCGGGATCTGATCCGGCCCGTCGACGAGGACCTGTTCCGCTTGGGCACCAACGAAGCTCTCGCGCAGGGCCGTCGCGAAGCCGTGCCGAACCGGCGTTCGGTGCGCGCGTTCTCCGACGCGCCAGTGGATCCCGCCGCGTTGCGCCGTTCCGTCGCGGCGGCGTTGACCGCGCCCGCGCCGCACCACACGCACCCCGTGCGGTTCGTGTGGCTGCGCGACGCCGGGCTGCGCGCGAAGCTGCTCGACGCCATGCGCGAATCGTGGCGGGCGGACCTTTCGAGCGACGACTTCACGCCGTCGCAGATCGAGAAACGCTTGTCGCGCGGGGACATTCTCTACCGCGCGCCCGAGGTCGTGATCCCGTTCCTGGTCGCCGAAGGTGCGCACACGTACCCGGACGCGCGGCGGAACGCTTGTGAGCACACGATGTTCACGGTCGCGGCCGGCGCCGCGGTGCAGGGTTTGCTGGTGGCGCTGGCGGCCGAGGACCTCGGCTCGTGCTGGATCGGGTCCACGATCTTCGCGGCCGACCTCGTGCGCTCGACACTGGGTTTGGACTCCCGCTGGGAACCGCTGGGTGCCGTCGCGATCGGGCACCCGCTGGAGACGCCGGCCGCGCGTTCGCCGGGAGAACCGGGAGAAGGGCTCGTCGAACTGTGACTCTGCATTCGGACGCCGTGTCGGTGCTTTCGGCTTGGGCGCCTTCGCTCGGCTCGCAAGAATCGCTGCGCCAGGCGTTTCTCGGTTTTCTGGCTTCGCGCGAGGACACCGTGCAGCGCTCGTGCGCGGCGGGCCACCTCACGGCGTCGGCCGTGGTCCTCGACTCGACGGGCACGCAGGTGCTGCTGACCCTGCACCCGCGCGTCGGCCGCTGGCTGCAGCTCGGCGGGCACTGCGAACCGTCGGACGCGTCGGTCGCCGCCGCCGCCCTGCGCGAGGCGACCGAGGAATCCGGCATGACGGGCCTGGAGATCGGCGCCGAGCCGGTGCACCTCGACGTCCACCCGATCACCTGCTCCCTCGGCGTCCCCACGCGCCACTTCGACGTGCGCTACGTGGTCCGCGCGCCGGCGGGGGCTTCGCCCATCCGCAGTGACGAGTCCGACGACCTGCGCTGGTGGCCCGTGGACGCCCTGCCCGCGGGCTCGGAGGATCTCGCGGAACTCGTGACCGCGGCCGTTTCGTCCCGTTAAGGTGGCGGGCATGCCTCTGGTGCCCGCCAACCCGCACATCCACACCGGTGACGGCGGGTTCGTCAGCGGGTGGGTCGTGGCGGTCGGCTTCGCGGTGGCGATCTTGCTGGTCGTGGTGGGTGTGGTCGTGAGCCTGCGCAGGAAGCGCCGACGTCGTTACCAATCCGGCCGGAAGTAGGCCGGCCTCCACGCGGCACGTAACCTTTGCTGCGAAGCCATTCGGCCGTGGCTGGGTCGGATTGGCAACCATCAGCACAGCAGGGGGTTTTGGCCGTGACCGTGAGCTACGACAGCGCCTCTTCGGTGCCGCCGTTCGAGCAGGTGCGCTCGTCGATCGCCGCGCAGATCAACGACGGCACGCTCGCGGTCGGCGCCAAGCTCCCCACCGTGCGGGCCCTGGCTTCGGACCTGGGCGTCGCGCCGAACACGGTGGCGCGTGCGTATCGGGAGCTGGAGGAAGCCGGCTTGATCGAGACGCGCGGTCGGGCCGGGAGCTTCGTGGGGGCTTCGGGGGATGAATCGCGTTCGCGGGCTCTGGCGGCGGCTGCCGATTATTCAGCAGTGACGCGGCAGCTGGGGTTGTCGGCGGAGGAAGCGCTGGCGATTGTGCGGGCCGCGCTGGGCTGAGGATCTTCCGCTCGACGGAGCCGGCCCCCGATTTCGCCGCCGTGGCAAGGAATGCGGCCGCCGGGGTATCCGCAGCCGCCCGGATCTCCGCCGGGGCAGCAGGCTTCGGAGTATCCGGGGCAGTACCCCGGGGACCAGCAGCAGGGCTTTGCGGGACCGCAGCAGCCGGGCCAGAACCCGTACCAGGCCTGTCCCCCACAGCAGCCCGGCCGACCCGGCCCGGCCGCACAGCCCTGCCGGCAACAACCGCCCCAACAGCTCACATCGCGCGGTAGTCCCGCAGTTCGATCCGCGGCCCGTAGCGCGGCGCCCGCGCCCCACCGATCTCCAGATACCGGATCACCCGCTGGCGGTGCGGCGCGTACGGCGCCAGCAGTTCCGCCATGACCTCGTCGTCGATGCGGTGGCCCAGCAGCGTGTGGCCGACCATGTTCGGGATGTTGTAGTCCCCGAAGCTCACGGCGTCCGGATCGCCCCAAGCGCGTTGGGCGATTTCGGCCGCGGTCCACACGCCGATGCCCGAGACCTTCCGCAGCAGGGCCCTTCCCTCGGAACCCCGCAGCGCCACAGCTTCCTCCAGCCGCGGGGCGACGCGCGCGGCGTTGATCAGCGCGGTCCGGCGTTTGAGGTCCACGCCGATGCGGTGCCAGTTCCAGTCCACGATGGACCGGATGGCGAGCGGTGACGGCGGCACGCGCAAGCCGCGCGGGCCAGGGCCCGGCGCGGGAGTGCCGAACCAGCGGCACAGCTCCGCCCACGACCGGATCGCTTCCTTGCCCGTCACCTTCTGCTCCAGCACCGCGAGCACGAGCGAGTCCCACACGCGCCGCGTCGAGCCGAGGCGCAGGCCGGGGGCGTCGTGTCGGGCACGGGCGACCACGGGGTGGTGGGCGACGAAGCCGCTGTCGTCGTCTTCGGCGCCCAGGAGCGCGGGCACGCCGTCGAGCAGGAACTCGGCGCCGGGGCCCCACGCGTCGGCCTCGATCACGCCGTCCGGGCGGCGCAGCAACGCGAGCGTGCCCTCACCGGACGGCGTGTTGGCGGCCAGCCACCAGGCACCGCGGTCGAACCGGAAGTTCAGCGAACCGCGGCCACGGCTGAGCGGACCCAGCACCGTGGCCAGGTCCAGCGGGAACGGCGGTCGCCACTCGATCATGCGTCGCTCGAGAACCGGATGCCGCCGTCGGGCAGGGTGATGCCGGGCCACACGCGGGCGCCGTTGAGCAGCTCGCAGCCGGCGCCGACCGACGCGCCGTCGCCGAGGACCACGCCGCGCAGCACGGCGCCGGCCCCGACGACCGAGCCGCGACCGAGCACCGAACGCTCCACAATGGCCCCGGCCTCGACCACGGCTTCGTCGAACACGACCGAACCGTCGATCTGCGCACCCTCTCCGATCACGGACTTCGCGCCCACGGTCGTGCCGCCCGTCAGCTGAGCCGACGCCGCCACCACGGCCCCGTCCAGCACCAGCGCCTCGCCGGTCGGGCCGGCCAGCGCCGACGTCGGCGCGACCCCACGCACGAGGTCGGCGCTGCCACGCACGAACGCCTCGGGCGTGCCGACGTCGAGCCAGTACGAAGAGTCGACGAAACCGTGCAGGTGCGCGCCGGCTTCGAGGAGCCCGGGGAACGTCTCGCGTTCCACGGACACGCGCCGGCCCGTCGGAATGGTCTCGACCACCGAGCGGCGGAAGACGTAGCAGCCGGCGTTGATCTGGTCCGTCGGCGGGTTGGGCGTCTTCTCCAGGAACGCCTGCACGCGCCCGTCGGCGTCCGTGGGGACGGAACCGAAGCGGCTCGGGTCGGGCACGCGCTGCAGGTGCAGGGTGACGTCGGCGCCGGAGTCCACATGGGTCTGCAGCTGGTGGCGCAGGTCGGCGCCGGAGAGGATGTCGCCGTTGAAGATGATCGCGTGGTCGGCGCGCAGCTTGTCGTACACGTTGCGGATGGCGCCGCCGGTGTCGAGCGGCTCGTCCTCAACGACGTACTCGAGCTCGAGGCCGTGGGCCGAACCGTCGCCGAAGTACTCCTCGAAGACCTCCGCGCGGTAGGACGTGCCGAGCACCACGTGCCGGATCCCGGCCGCGCGAATTCGCGAGAACAGGTGACTCAAGTAGGGGGTGCCGGCCGTCGGCAGCATCGGCTTCGGCGCGGACAGGGTGAGCGGCCGCAGCCGGGTGCCCTTGCCCCCGACCAGCACGACGGCGTCGACCTCGAGCTCGGACGTCACAGAAAACTCCTCTTGTATCACGCACCGCTGAGCGACAAGCCGTGGGAAACGCTGACGAGCGCGCCCCCGAGGGCCTACCCTAGACAGGAAACAGGTGGGCCTTTCCCCAGAGGCCCCGGGTCAGTCGGGAGGCCGAGGGGATGGACCCCCGCGATCGCGCGGACGCCCTGCTCGCACGCGCACGTGCCCGCGGCGCCTTTGTGGTGACGCCGGACAACATGACATCGCCGATGGACGCCTCCAACACGCAGCAGATCGCGAGATCCGTCGTCAAGGAGCTCGACCAGCAAGATCCCGACACGACCACGCAGCTGCCGGCGTCGTTGATCGAGGAGAACGACGAGCACCCGCTCGCGCGGCCGAGCACGACCACGCCGCTCGAGGTGCCCGCCGCGCAGGTGACCACGCCGCTGGTGCCGCGTCCGCAGGCCGCGCCCGTGCCGAGCCCGCTGCGCGAGCCCGACGAGGAAGAGCTCACCGGGCTCGTGCCGACGATCAAGCAGAGCAGCGGGCGGTCGAACCTGTCGCGCCGGCTCGACGGGCTGTGATCAGGCGCCTTCGAGCTTGACGCGCACGGCCAGCCCGAGCTTCACCGCCGCCAGCACGGGCTTCCACAGCACGCCCTGGTGCCGGTCGGCGAGGTAGCGGTAGGCGCTGGCGTGGTGCGCGCGCAGCATCTTCTTCGACACGCGCGCCGTCGACACCCCGCCGATGTGCATGACACTCGACGAGGGCGCGTACACGTTCAGCCAGCCGGCTTTGGTGAGGCGATCACCGAGGTCGACGTCTTCGAAGTACATGAAGTAGCGCGTGTCGAAGCCGCCCACCGAGTCGAACGCCTCGCGCCGGAACAGCTGGCACGAGCCGCTCAGCCACTCTGACGTGCGCTCTTGCGGGGCGGCGTTTTCCTGCCGGTACTGGCGCGTCCAGGGGTTGCCCGGCCAGATCTTCGCGAAGACCGCGTGTCCGATCCCCCGCCCGAACGAAGGAAGCAGACGCGCGGACGGGTAGACGGTCCCGTCGAGATCGTGGATCAACGGCCCGAACGCAGCCCCCCGCGGCCACCGCTTCGCGACCTCCAGCAGCGCGTCGATCGACCCCGGCTCCCACTCCAGGTCCGGGTTGACCACGACGACCCACCCGTAGCTGTCGTCGAGCGCCGCCACGCCCCTGTTGGCGGCCGTGCCGTACCCGACGTTCTCCCCGATGCTGACCAGCGTGACGTTCTCGCGCTCCGCCGCCTTCTCCGGCCCGCCATCCGTGGACGCGTTGTCCGCGATCACCACGCGGACGTCCCGGTCGGTCGCCTTCTCCAGCGTGTCGAGGAACTTCTCGAGCATGTCGCCGGGAAAGTAGGTCACGGTCACGACGGCCAGATTGTCGCCGTAGCTGCGCTGCTCAGTCACGCCACTCATTGTCCCCCGCTCACGCACGGCTACGGGCACGCATCGACCCCGTCACCGAGGGTGATTTTCGGCGCGGGAGATGTCCGGATGTCCGTGCACGACTTTGTCGACGAATCAGCCCGTGGCCGCCAGTTCCTGCTGTGCGTGACGCTCGTGGAACCCGCCCACCTCCGCCCCACGCGGCGCGCTGGTGCTGGACACTCGCAACGAACGAGATGCACACGACCACCGGACCCTCTGGCAAACGCTGGGTTCGCGCCCCTCGAAAACCGAGCTGACACACGAGCACCTCGACTCGACACTGGAACTCATCCTCTGGACCTCCGACGCAGTCGCCTGGTGCTTCGGGGCCGGCGGGGGATGGGCCCAGCGTGCCGCGGGATTGGTCGAGGCGCACATCAGGCTCTGAAAAGGCGAAAGCCTGTGAGACGACCGTCCGGACGCATCACAGGCTCTCATACTCAGCCCTACGAGGGCCTCGTAGCAGAACTTGGCAGAACATGGCTCAGCGCATCCGCCGATGCCGATCCCAAGCCTTCCCATACGCCTCACGATGACGTTCCGCCGTCGTAGCCCAGGAGAAGTCCTTCGCCCGCTGCTGTGCGGCCGACGAGAGGAACGCCCGGCGCGGCGGATCCGCCAGCAGCTCCGTGATCGCGGCCGCCACGTCGCCCGCGCCGACGCCGCAGTAGGCCACCGCGTCGCCGCCGACTTCCGGGAGGGACAGGCGGCGGGTGGTGAGGACGGCGGCGCCGCAGGCCATGGCTTCGAGCACCGGGAGGCCGAAGCCCTCGCCGAGTGACGGGTAAGCCACCAGTTCCGCCCCGCCCAGGAAACCCGCCAGGGTGCCGAACGGCAGGTACCCCGCGCGGATCACGCGCAGCCGGTGCGGCACGGCGTCCAGCGCGCGTTCGACCTGCGTGTCCCAGCCTGGCTGGCCGGCCAGCACCAGCGCCGGCGCGTCACGCACCCCCACCATCGCGCGGGCGTATCCACGGATCAGAGCCGGCACGTTCTTGCGTGGCTCAAGGGCGCCGAGGAACGCGATGTACGGCGTCCGCCCGATCCCGACGGCCGCACGAGCCGCGGAGATCTCCTCCGGGGACGGCGGGTGAAAGCGTTCCGTGTCCACGCCGTGGTGAATGATTTCCAGCTCCGCGTGCCGAACGGGAGTCACGCGGCCGAGTTCGAGCGCCGTCGCCTGGCTGGGAACGACGCACAGCGTCGCGCGGCGCAGGGCGGCCACCGTCCACGCGCGGAAGAACCGGGCCTTCACCGACGAATGCAGCACGGGGTCGGTGAAGAACGTCGCGTCGTGCAGCGTCACCACCGACGCCGCGCCGCTCGCGAGCGGCATCGTGTAGTGCGGCGAGTGCACGACGTCGGCCGCCAGCTTGCGCACGAGGCGCGGCAACGTCGCCTGTTCCCAGGTCAGGCGAGCCGTGCGGGTGGACGTCGCGGGCGACGCGGGCACCACCCGGGCCCCGGGCGCGAGCCGGTCGTACAACGACAAGTCCCGCGGCTGGCACACCACCGTCAGCCGCGCACCGTCGGCGTCCAGCGCGGCCACCAGCGAATCCACGTACCGGCCGACGCCACCCCGATCCGCGGGCACCGCGGTCGCGTCGATCAGCACACGGGGATCACCGGTCACGTGAGCAGAGTACGGCGATCACCCAACGCACAGGTGAGGAACCGACGAACTGACAGTGTGTGATGTGCCCGAACCTCAAGTCCGCTTCCGATGCGCGGCCCACACCGACTCCGCCGCCGCTCGCCACGTGAACTCGCGCGCCCGTTCCCGGCCCAGGCGGACTAGTTCCGCGGCGCGCGTCGGCGACCCCAACACTTCCCGCAGCCCCGCCGCCAACGCCTCCGCGTCACCGCGAGGTACGACAACACCCGCGCCGCCCGCGACCTCCACCAGGGCCGGGACGTCGGTGTGCACCACGGGCACCCCCGAGGCCATGGCTTCCAGCAGCGGCAGCCCGAAGCCCTCCGCGAGGCTCGGCACGGCCAGCACGCTCGCCCCGCTCAGGGCCGTCGCCAGCTGCGCGTCCGTGACCTTGCCCAGCACGTGCACGTCCGTCAGGCCGCGGGAAGCCGCCAGCCGGACCGGGTCCACGTCGCCCCAGCCGGGCTGGCCGGCCAGGACCAGGGCGACGTCGCCGACAGCGGCGACGGCGTCCACCAGCACGTCGATGCCCTTGCGTGGCTCGATGGTCCCCACGGCGAGCACGTACTTGGAGGGCAGATCCAGATCGGCGTCCCCCCGCGGCACCGTCACGCCGTGGGGCACGACGCGCACCGGCACCGCCACGTCGACCAGCACCGCCAGCTCGTCGGCCACCGCGCGGGTGGGCACGATCAGCGAAGACGCCCGGCGCGCGGCGCGCGCGATCATCGACCGGTGCCAGCTCACGCCGCGAGCCGTGAGGGTCTCGGGGTGGGTCCAGGGCACGGTGTCGTGCACCGTCACGGTCAGGGTGCGCCCCGCGGGCGGGCGCGGCGGCGCGAAGGGCGTCGGCGCGTGCACCGCGTCGCCGCCCGGCCACCAGGGCACGCCGAGCTGCCAGAGCGCAACCAGCGCGCGGGGCGGCACCGGCAGCACGCGGGGCCCCTCGACACCTTCGACGACGGCGGCGGAAACGTCCGCGTGACGCGCGACCACGCTCGACACCGTCCACCCCGGCGGCGCGGTGCGCGCCAGCGCGGGCAGCAGTTCGGCGGTGTAACGGCCCGTACCACCCGGGACGGGGGCGAGCAGCTGCTCGGCGAGCACTACCAGTTCGGGCACCCCGCTATTCTCACCCAGGTGACCAGCGCGGAAACCGGCAGCACCGTCGTCGTGGTCACCTGGCGTGGCGCGGCCCACATCACGGCCTGCCTCGACGCCCTCGTGGCCCAGGACCGTCCACATCGGACACTCGTGATCGACAACGCCTCCGACGACGGCACGGCCGCTCTCCTGCGAGATCACCCGTCGAAACCGCAGGTCGTCCGGCTCAGGCGCAACACCGGTTACGCCGGCGCGATGGCCGAGGCCCTCACCCGCGTCGGCACGAAGTGGATGGCCTGGCTCAACGACGACGCCGCCCCGGAACCCACCTGGCTCGCCGAGCTCGAAGACGCCCTCGCCGCCCAGCCGCTGGCCGCCGCCGCCACGAGCCGCTTGGAGCTGGCCGACGGCGCCGTCCAGTCCACCGGCGTCCGCCTCACCGCCGACGGCCACGGACAGGATCTCACCGAAGGAGCAGAGGAGGTCTTCGGCTTCTGCGGCGGCGCCGCCCTGCTGCACACCGACGCCGTGAAAGCCGTCGGCGGTGTCCCGGCGAGCTTCTTCTGCTACTACGAGGACACCGACACCGCGTGGCGGCTGCGGCTGGCCGGCCACCACGTCATCGCTGCGCCGAAGGCCCGCGTCCGCCACCTCCACGGCGCCAGCACCCACCCCGGCTCCCCGCTGTTCCACCGCTGGAACGAACGCAACCGTCTCCTCATGCTCCTCCGGTGCGCCCCCGGCAAGATCGCCGTGAAGGAGATCCTCCGCTTCGCCGTGATCACGGCCCTGCTCCCGCTGCGAAGGAACAAGCCCGCAGCTGCCAACTTCCAGGTCGGCCTCCGCTGCCGCGTGCTGGCCGAAGTCGCCGTGAAACTGCCCGCCACGCTGCGGGCGCGCAAGGCGATCGGCAAGATCGCGGTCCTGGGTCGAGGGGCGATCTGGGACGCCTGGGCGGGCCTTTAAGCTGGGCCAGGCCCGACACCACGGACAGGAGCTCGTTTTGGCGCTGGGGGAACCGCATCCGCTCGTCTCGGTGATCGTGGTGAACTACCGCGGCGCCGAAGACACGATCACCTGCCTGCAAGCGCTGTCGACGGAACCGGGCTACCAGCACGTCGAGCTGATCTGCGTCGACAACGCCTCCGGGGGCGACGACGCCGAGCGCATCCGCGCCGCCGTGCCGGGCGCGACGCTGATCGAGTCGCCTGTGAACAGCGGCTTCGCCGGGGGCTGCAACCTCGGCGCGAAGAACGCGAACGGCACCGTGCTCGCCTTCCTCAACAACGACGCCCGCCCGGGGCCCGCGTGGATCTCCGCGGCCGTCGCCGAGCTGCGGGCGCAGCCCACCGTCGCCGCGGTGGCGAGCAAGGTCGTCGACTGGGAAGGCACCGGCACCGACTTCGTCGACGCCGGCCTGACCTGGTTCGGCATGGGCTACAAGCGCCACGCGGGCAGTCCGCTGGCCGACGTGCCCGAGGCCGAGCGCGAAGTGGCCAAGGACGTGCTCTTCGGCACCGGCTCGGCGATGTTCGTGCGTGCTTCGGTCTTCGCCGAGCTCGGCGGCTTCGACGAACGCTTCTTCATGTTCTACGAGGACGTCGACCTCGGCTGGCGGCTCAACCTGCGCGGCTGGCGCGTGCGGTACGTGCCCGAATCACTGGCCTACCACCGCCACCACGGCACGATGAACACCGTCGACGCACCCGAGACCGGCCGCGAGACCTTCCTGCTGGAACGCAACGCCCTCGCCGCGCTGTACAAGAACCTCTCCGACGAGTCGCTCGCCAAGGCCCTGCCCGCGGCGCTCGCGCTGGCCGTGCGCCGCGCCACCGCCCGCGGCGGCCTCGACCCCGAGCAGCTCAACCTCGAGAAGGGCGTCGGGCCGGTCGAGACGGGTGACGTCGCGGTGCCGCGCACCACGCTCGCGGGCGTGCTGGCGATCGACCGGTTCGTGGAGCTGATGCCCTCGCTCGCCGAATCGCGCGCCGAGGAGCAGGCCGCGCGCGTGCGCACTGACGCCGACCTGCTTCCCTTGCTGCGCAAGGCTTTGGAGCCCGCGTACCCGCTGCCGGACTACCTGCGCGCCCACGAGATCCTCGTCGAAGCCTTCGGCATCGAGGAGGCGTTCGGCCAGCGGCGCAGGATCCTCGTGCTCACCGGCGACTCGATCACCGAGCGCATGGCCGGCCCGGCGATCCGCGCGTGGAACATCGCCTCGACGCTCGCCACCGAGCACGACGTGCACTTGATGACCACCAACCCGCTGCTCTCGCCGCCGCCCGCCGCGTTCCGGATCAGCTCGGGCAAGTTCCGCGACCTCGACGCCCCCGTCGAGTGGGCCGACGTGATCATCCTGCAGGGTCACGTGCTGGAGCTCGCGCCGACGCTGAAGAAGCAGCACGCGAACAAGATCGTGGTCGCCGACGTCTACGACCCCATGCACCTCGAGCTGCTGGAGCAGGGCAAGGGCGTGGCCGACGACCAGCGCGCCCTCGACCTCGCCGGCGTCACGAGGGTGCTCGACGCCCAACTGGAGCGCGCCGACTTCTTCCTCTGCGCCTCGGAGCGGCAGCGCCACTTCTGGTTGGGCCACCTCGCCGCACTGGGCCGGCTCTCGCCGCGCCTCTACGACGCCGACCCGACCACGCAGTCGCTGCTGGCCGTGGTGCCCTTCGGCCTCTCCCCCGAAGCACCCGTGCGCACCGGCCCCGGCCTGCGCGCGTCGCTGGGGCTCGGCGAGTCCGACCGCGTGGTGCTGTGGGCCGGCGGCGTGTACAGCTGGTTCGACCCGCTCACGCTCATCCGCGCCGTGGATCTGCTCCGCCGGAACCGGGACGACGCGCGGCTCGTGTTCCTGGGTATGAAGCACCCGAACCCCGAGGTCGCCGAGATGGACATCGGCGCCCGGACGATCCGGCTGGCCGATTCGCTCGGCCTCACGGACAAGCACGTGTTCTTCAACGAGCAGTGGGTGCCCTACGGCGAGCGCCAGAACTGGCTGCTCGACGCCGACTGCGGTGTGACCACGCACTACGAGCACGTCGAGACCACCTTCGCGTTCCGCACCCGCGTGCTCGACTACCTGTGGGCGGGCCTGCCGATCGTCACCACCGACGGCGATGCGTTCGCCGACCTGGTGCGCACCGAGCGGCTCGGGGTCGTCGTGCCGGCCGAGGACGCCGAGGCGCTGGCCGCGGCGCTCGAAAAGGCGCTCTACGACGAGGAGTTCGCGGCCGGCTGCGTCGAGCGCATCGCCGAGGTCGCGCGGCGGTACGCGTGGCCGGAGGCGCTGAAGCCGCTGGTCGAGTTCTGCCGCAACCCGCGTCCGGCCGCCGACCGGCTGCCGGGCACCGCGGACCTCACGAGCACCGCCCCCGTCCGCGGCACGGCGATGGTCCGCCGCGACGTCGACCTCGTCCGTGAGTACCTCGCCCAGGGTGGCCCGAGCGAGCTGGCCCGCCGCGTCGGCGGCCGGGTCGTGAAGGTCGCCCGGCAACGGTTGCGCCGTGGCTGACCGCCCGCTGCGCGTGCTGCTCGACGGCACCCCACTGCTCGGTTCCCGCACGGGAATCGGGCGCTACACCGCGGCGTTGAGCGAAGAGCTCGCTTCGATGTCCGAAGTGGACCCTCGTGCCGTGGCGTTCACCTTGCGCGGCTGGCGAAAGCTGCGCGGTGTGCTGCCCCACGGCGCCCGCGCCCGGGGCATGCCGGTGCCGGCTCGGCTGCTGCGCCGCGCGTGGCTGCGGTCCGAGCTGCCTCCGGTCGAGCTGTTCGCCGGCCCCACCGACGTCGTCCACGGCACGAACTTCGTGCTGCCCGGCCGGTTCCGCGCCGCCGGCGTGCTGACCATCCACGACCTGGCGTTCCTCGACGTCCCCGAGGAGCTCGCGCCGTCGGACCGCACGCTGCCCGAGCTGGTCCGCCGCGGCGCCCACCGGGCCGACGTGATCTGCACGCCCACGGCCGCCGTCGCCGACTCCGTGGCCGAGCGGCTCGACGTCGACCGCGACAAGGTCGTGGTCACTCCCCTGGGCGTCAACCCGGCGTGGTTCACCGCCCGGCCGCCGGACGACGGCCAGCGCGCGAAACTGCGTCTGCCCGGCAAGTACCTGCTGTTCGCGGGCGCCGCCGGGCCGCGCAAGGGCCTCGACTGGCTGGCCCGCGCCCACGCCGCCGCCGAAGACCTGCCGCCGCTGGTGTTCGCGGGTCCCGGCCCGTTCCCGCGCCTGCCGCGTTCGGGACAGACGGGTTATCTGTCCGATGTGGACTTGAGGACGGTGGTGGCCGGCGCGGCCGCGCTCGTGCTCCCTTCGCGCGACGAAGGCTTCGGCCTGCCCGTGCTGGAAGCCATGGCGTCCGACGTGCCCGTGGTGTGCACGGACATCCCGGCGCTCGTGGAGGTCGGTGGGCCCTGCGCCACGTTCGTGCCCTACGACGACGTCGACGGTCTCGTCGCCGCCCTGCGCCAAGCCGTGGAAGACCCCCACGCCACGGCCACCTCGACGGCGCGCCGCACCCACGCGTCGAGCTTCACGTGGCGCAACACGGCCACCCTCACCGTCGAGGCCTACCGCCGCGCCGCGAACCGGTAGCTCACTCCGAGAAGTACGCCGCGAGCGCTTCTCGCCACGGCCGCAACGGCGTCAGCCCCGCCTCGCGCCAGGACGCGTTGGACAGCACCGAATACGCCGGCCGCGGCGCGGGGCGCGGGAACTCCTCCGTGGTGCACGGCCGCACGCGCTCGGGGTCCGCGCCGATCTCCTCGAAGATCGCACGCGCGAACCCGCACCACGTCACCTCGCCGCCGCCGGTGCAGTGCAGCACCCGCGACGCGGGACCGTCCCCGGCGGCGATCCGGCCGGCCAGCTCCACGAGCCCGGCGGCGAGATCGGCCGACCACGTGGGCGACCCGAGCTGGTCGTCCACCACGGTCAGCTGCTCACGCTCCCCCGCCAGCCGCTGGATGGTCTTCACGAAGTTGGCGCCGTGCTTGCCGTAGACCCAGCTCGTGCGCACGACCCAGGCAGAGGCCCCCGACCCGAGCACGGCGTCCTCGCCGGCCGCCTTGGTCCGCCCGTACGCGCTTTTCGGCCCCAGCTCGTCGTCGACCTCGTAGGGCCGCGAAGCGTCGCCGGGGAACACGTAGTCCGTGGACACGTGCACGAGCGGCACCCGCCGCGACGAGCACACCGCGGCGAGCACGCGAGGCCCGTCGGCGTTCACGCCGAACGCGCGCACCTCGTCGGTCTCCGCCGCGTCGACGGCCGTGTAGGCCGCAGCGTTCACGACCACCGGGGCGGCACCCGTCTCGGCAGCACGGGACACGAGCGCGTCGAGCGCCCGCAGCACCTCGCCCGCCGAGCGGACGTCGAGCTCCGCCGAAGCCGGCGCGACCACCTCGACCTCGGGACCCGCGAGCGCTGCCAGGTCGCGGCCGAGCTGGCCGGAACCGCCGGGGACGAGCAGAGCGAGCCGCACCGTCTTACCTCCACACGAAACGCACGAAAAAACCTCAGGACGTGCCGAGCGCGGCGCGGCCCTTCAGCGGCTCCCACCACGCGCGGTTGTCGGCGTACCAGCGCACCGTACCCGCCAGACCGTCCTCGAAGGACACCCGCGGCGCGTAACCGAGCTCGGAGCTGATCTTGGTGATGTCGACGCTGTAGCGCCGGTCGTGGCCCTTGCGGTCCGCCACGGCCTCCACCCGTTCCCAGCCGACGCCCACGGCGTCGAGCAGCCGGCCGGTGAGCTCGCGGTTCGTGAGCTCCGTGCCACCGCCGATGTTGTAGATCTCGCCGGCGCGCCCGCCGTCGGCGACGAGCTGGATGCCGTGGCAGTGGTCGTCGACGTGCAGCCAGTCGCGCACGTTCAGCCCGTCGCCGTAGAGGGGCACTTTCAGCCCGTCGAGCAGGTTGGTGACGAAGACCGGGATGACCTTTTCAGGGAACTGGTACGGCCCGTAGTTGTTCGAGCACCGCGTGACGCACACGGGCAGCCCGTGGGTGCGGAAGAACGAGCGCGCGATGAGGTCCGAGGACGCCTTCGACGCCGAGTACGGCGAATTCGGCTCCAGCACGTGGTCTTCCGACCACGAACCGTCCGCGATGGACCCGTAGACCTCGTCGGTGGACACGTGCACGAACTTGCCGACGCCCGCCTCCAGCGCAGCCTGCAGCAGGGTCTGGGTGCCCAGCACGTTGGTGAGCACGAAGTCGGCCGAGCCCAGGATCGAACGGTCCACATGCGACTCGGCGGCGAAGTGCACCACCAGGTCGATGCCGCGCATCAGGTCCGTGACCAGCGGGGCGTCGCAGATGTCGCCACGCACGAACCGCAGTCGGGGGCTGTCGGCGACCGGGTCGAGGTTGGCCTCGTTGCCCGCGTAGGTGAGCTTGTCGAGGACCACGACCTCGGCGTCACGCAGCGTCGGGTAGGCACCCGAAACCACCTGCCGGACGTAGTGCGATCCGATGAACCCCGCACCGCCCGTGACCAGGACTCGCATCCTTCTCCACCCTTCGTGCCCGCTGCTTGTGCCCGACCGGGCAATCCGACCACCAGACTACGGAGGACTCACCCGGGACTCGGTAGAGTCTGCCTGAGGCACCCCGGTGCCCCAGGGGCATGGGTGGGGGAGGAACGCGTGACCGAGTGGCCTGGGTCACCACTGCCGGCGAGCCGGATACCGGCAGCGCACGGCCGCGGAGCACTCGTGGTGCTGCGCCGCGGCGGCAAGGTCGTGGTCTCGATCCTCTCGGTCGTGGTCCTAGCGCTGACCTGGTACGGCTGGCAGTTCATCGGCGACCCGCAGAACGGGTTCACGACCACGCAGATCTTCGACGAGCCCGAGGCGCACGCCAAACCGCTCGACGGCGCCGTCGACATCCTCCTGGTCGGCCAGGACAGCCGCACCGACGCGCAGGGCAACCCGCTGCCGCGCGAGGTCCTCGACATGCTCCACGCCGGCATCGCCGACGGCGAGAAGCAGACCGACACGATGATCCTCGTGCACATCCCGCAGAACGGGGAGCACGCGATCGCGGTCTCGTTCCCGCGCGACTCCTACGTCGAGATCACCGGCGGCTTCGGCAAGCACAAGCTCAATAGCGCGTATGTGTACGCCTACAACGACACGTTCAAGACGCTGCAGAACCAGGGCGACACCGACCTCAAGGACGTCGACGAGAAGTCGAAGGTCGCCGGCCGCAAGAACCTCGTGGCCACGCTGGAGAAGTTCATCGGCAAGCCGGGCATGATCGACCGCTACGCCGAGGTGAACCTCGCGAGCTTCTACGAGATCACCAAGGCCATCGGCGGTGTCGACGTGTGCCTCAAGGCGCCGGTGAAGGAGAAGAAGTCCGGCGTGGACCTGCCGGGCGGGCGCCAGACCATCTCGGGCGTGCAGGCGCTCGCGTTCGTGCGGCAGCGCTACGGCCTGCCGGGCGGCGACCTCGACCGCATCGCGCGCCAGCAGGCGTTCCTCTCGGGGCTGGCCAACAAGGTGCTCTCCGGCGACGTGCTGGCCAACCCGGTCAAGATCGCGCAGCTCGTCGACGCCGTGAAGAAGTCCGTAGTGCTCTCGGAGGGCTGGGACCTCACGGAGTTCGCGGAGCAGATGCGCGGGCTCACCGGCGGCAACGTCGAGTTCCACACCATCCCCACCCAGGGCAACGCGGTGATCGGCGGCGCCGACGTGCTGCGTGTCGACCCGGCGCAGGTGCGGGCCGAAGTCGACCGGCTCACCTCCGACGGCAAACCCGACACCCCGCCGGGCACACCGTCGACCCCCGCCACGCTGCCGGGCGCCGACGCGGTGACCGTCGAGCTGTTCGACGGCAGCGGCGCCGAGCTCGCCACGCAGACCCGCACCCTGTTGCAGGGCAAGGGGTTCAAGCTGGCGGGCGACGCGAAGCTCTCCACCCGCGCGAGCACCGTGCTGCGCTACAACCCGGCCGATGAGGCCGCGCCGGCGCTCGTGCGCCAGGCGCTCGGCGGCGACCTCACGGCCGAACCCGACGCCGACGTCACCGCCGGGCACGTGCGCGTGCTGCTCGGCAAGGACCGCAGTTCGGCGGGTGCCGGCTCCGGGTCGACGCCCACCGGCACTACGCCAACCAGGTCCAGTACACCTCCGGTGCCACCCGCTCCGCCGATCACGGCCGGCGGAGTGCCCTGCGTCAACTAGAGTCGGGCACGCAGCGTGGCGGTCGGGGGCGGCCTCTAGGCTGGCACACGGGGAGGTACTTGGGGTGGACGAGCACGACGAGCGCGAAGACGAGAACGAGGACCAGCCGGACCGGACCGATGCCGCGGTGCCGGCCGCCGCATCCGCGGCCGAGCCGGACGAGGTGGTCGAGACCGCCACTGCCGCCTCGGACAGTGACGAATCTTCGGAGTCCGACGAGTGGAAGCCGTCACCCCACCCCCGGTTGGACCTGCCGCAGCCCACGGTCAGGACACCGCGTGTCCGTCCCGGCCGGGCCGGCCGGGTCACCCGGCGAATCGCGCTCGGCCTCGTCTCCGTGCTGGCGCTGGGCGCCACGGGCTACGCGTACGTGACGAAGGACCAGCTGCAGAGCAACGTCCCCACCACCGACGTCCTCACCCCCCGCGCGGGTGAACCGCCGGCCCCGCCCGCCGACGACGGCGCCACCGACATCCTGCTCGTCGGCAGCGACGCGCGCACCGACGCGCAGGGCAACCCCCTGCCCGCCCGGATGCTGAAGTCGCTGCGCACCGAGGAGAAGGCGGGCATCAACACCGACACGATCATCCTGCTGCGTTTTCCAAAGGACGGCAGCAAACCCTCGGGCGTCTCTATCCCGCGCGACAGCTGGGTCGACATCCCGGGCCGCGGCCAGTCGAAGATCAACTCGGCGTACGGCGTGGCGAAGGCCAAGTTCGCCGACGCCGAGCGCGCCCGCGGCGAGCGCGACCAGGCGAAGATCGAGCGCGACTCCGACAGCGAGGGCCGGCGCGTACTGGTCCAGACCGTGCAGGACCTCACGAAGATCCGCGTCGACCACTACGCCGAGATCAACCTGCTGGGCTTCTACCTGCTCACCGAGGCCCTCGGCGGCGTGCAGGTGTGCTTGAACCACGCGACGTCGGACAAGGACTCGGGCGCGGACTTCCGCCGCGGCGTGCAGAAGGTGTCGGGCGGCGAGGCGTTGTCCTTCGTGCGCCAGCGCAAGAACCTGCCTCACGGGGACCTCGACCGGATCGTGCGGCAGCAGGCGTTCCTGTCCTCGGCGCTGCACCAGGTGCTCTCGGCGGGCACGCTGACCAGCCCGTCGACGATGGGCAACCTCATGGACGCCGTGCACCGCTCGATCACCCTGGACGACGGGCTCGACGTGCTCGACTTCGCGCAGCAGGTGAAGGGCGTGGCCTCGGGCGACCTGAACTTCACGACCATCCCGGTGATCACCGCCAACGGCCGCAGCGCCGACGGGCAGAGCATCGTCGAGATCGACCCGGCGGCGGTGCAGAAGTTCGTGGCCGGTTTGGTCGGGCGCGCGCCTACGGGCGGCGGTGGGGCGGCCGCGGGCGCCCCGGTGGCGCAGCTGCAGTCGGGCCTCCCCGGCGTGCCGTGCGTCGACTGAGGTCCTTAGCCTGAGGACATGAGTCTCACCGAACAGCTGCTGCGCCCGCTGCTGGCCTCGCCCGCGAAACCGCTGATCACGCACTACGACGACCAGGTGGGCAGCCGCGTCGAGCTGTCGGTGGCGACCACGCTCAACTGGGCCGCGAAGACGGCCAACTGGCTCGTCGACGAGTTCGACGTGGAGCCGGGCGACGACGTCGCCGTGCAGCTGCCCGCCCACTGGCAGACCGCCGGCATCCTGCTCGGCGCCTGGTGGTGCGGCGCCCGCGTCGTCCCCTCGTCCTCCGCTGCGCGCGTGGTGTTCATCGGTCCGGACGCTTCGGTCGACGCCCCGGCGGTCGCCGTGGTCTCGCTCGACCCGATGGGCCGCGGCCTGTCCGCTCCCCCGCCCGGCGGCGCCCTCGACTACCTCACCGAGGCCCGCATGTCCGGCGACCAGTTCACCCCGCTGTCGCCGATCCCCGGTGACACCCCCGCCCTCGGCGCGTCCACTGTGGACGAGGTGCTCGCCGAGGCGCGGGCGCGGGCGGAAAAGCTCGGCCTGTCGGCAGCCGACCGCGTTCTGTCCACTCTGGACTGGACCGTTCCGGAGGGCGTGCTCGACGGCTTCCTGGTTCCGCTGGCCGCGAGCGCCCACCTCGTGCAGATCACGCACGCGGACCCGGCGAAGCTCGACCGCAAACGCGAAGCCGAACGCACCACGACCGACCTCGGCTGACGAGCGTCAGGCGGTTTGCAGCTCGGCCGACCGAGCCTCGCGCTTGCGCCAGAACAGCACGTGGTCGAGCGACAGGCGGCCGCCGTTGAAGCCGAGGGCGAGGGCGGCCAGCCCGAGCACCAGCACGAGCTCGTAGCCGCCGTTGCCCGTGAGGCCATTGGGGGCGTGGACCGAAAGCAGCGCGCCCGTCATGTCCACGACGTAGCCGAGGGCGATCACGGGCAGCAGGAAGCCCGCGACGAAGGCGATCGAGCCGAAGACCTCCAGCACGATCACGAAAACCGCCGCGACCGTGGGCAGCGGCACGCCGACCTGGCTGAAGAAGCTCGAGGTCGCGTCGACGCCGCTGTTCCACTTCTGCAGGCCGTGGGCGAAGAACACCACTGCCACGCCGATGCGGCCGAGCAGCAGTGCGATGTCCTTGACTCGTGTGTCCATTCCCGGCTCCCCGGTCGGTGATCTTCTCCCTGTCCCGGCCCACAGTAGGTCGACCGGCATCGCGGAGGCCCGCTTCGGCGAGTGATCGACAGGAAACCGACAGGCACCGGGAAATACTCGCTGTACGCGTTCGTCACCGAGCGGTATGGTGCCGTCTTCCCAGCTCGCGACCGTGAGGAGACCCCGATGCGCCGACAGTCCGACCGACCCCAGTTCGGCCTGTCCATCGCATCGATGAGGACCTCACCCGCACATGAAGACCCTTACCCTTGGCATTCTCGCGCACGTCGACGCCGGTAAGACCAGCCTGACCGAGCGCCTGCTCTTCGAGACCGGCGTGATCGGCCACCTCGGCAGCGTCGATTCCGGCGACACCCAGACCGACTCGCTGGCGATCGAACGCCGCCGTGGCATCACCATCAAGTCGGCCGTCGTCGCGGTGACCACGGGCGAGCACCGGCTCACGCTCGTGGACACCCCCGGCCACGCCGACTTCATCGCGGAGGTCGAACGCGCCCTCGGCGTGCTCGACGGGGCCGTGCTCGTGGTGTCCGCCGTGGAGGGTGTGCAGGCGCAGACTCGCGTGCTCATGCGAACCCTCGCGCGACTGCGCCTCCCGGTGCTGGTGTTCGTGAACAAGATCGACCGCCCCGGCGCGCAGGAAGCCGCGCTGCTCGACGCCTTGCGCACGCGGTTGTCCCCGCGATGCGTCGCGCTGGACACCGTGACCGGAATCGGCACCCCGCAGGCGAAACCCGTGCCGCTGCCACCCGGCGACCAGCTGACCGAGGCACTGGCCGACGACGACGAGTTCTTGTCGTCCTATGTGGAGGGACGCGACCCCGACCACCACGCGGCCCTGGTCCGCCAGGTCGCGCGCGGTGCCGTGCACCCCGTGGTCTTCGGCTCCGCGATCACGGGTTCCGGCGTTGCCGCGCTCGGCTCCCGGGTGCGCTCGCTGTTCCCCGCTTTCGATCGCACGGACGCCGGCGAGCCGTGCGCCACCGTGTTCAAGATCGAACGTGGCCATGCCGGCGAGAAGATCGCGTACGTCCGCATGCGATCGGGTTCGCTGCGCCCCCGGCAGCCGATCCCTTTCCACCGCCGCGAATCCGACGGCACGATCACCGAGCTGACCGGCCGCGCGTCCGCCGTGCGCGTGTACGAACACGGCGCCACCCCGGTCGACGCCACGGCGTGCGCCGGGGACGTCGCCCGGGTGTGGGGCCTTCGCGACGTCCGGATCGGCGACCAGCTCGGTCCCGCCGACCTGGCGGCCGCCCCCGGGTTCTTCGCCCCGCCCAGCCTGGAAACGGTGGTGCGCCCCGTGGACCCGGACGACGCCGTGGCCCTCTACACGGCGCTCGAACGACTGTCCGAACAGGACCCGTTGATCAGCGTCCGCCGCCACGAGCACGAGGTTTCCCTGCGGCTCTACGGCGAAGTGCAGAAGGAAGTCATCCGCTCGACGCTGGCCGAGGACTTCGGTCTGGCCGCCCGGTTCGAGGAATCCCGCACCCTGCTGGTGGAACGGCCGCTCGGGCGCGGCCACGCGATCGGCCACCGCCGCCCCGAGGACCGCGTGTTCTTCTGGGCCACTGTGGGCCTGCGCGTCGAACCCGGCCCGCCCGCGTCCGGCGTCCGCTACGGGATCGAGGTCGAGCTCGGATCACTGCCACTCGCGTTCCACAAGGCCGTCGAGGACACCGTGCGCGAGCAGCTGAGCCACCGCCCGCGCCCGGTGATCGACTGCGTGGTCACCCTCACCACCGCCGCTTTCTTCCCGCCGCTCAGCACGGCGTCCGACTTCCGCGGCCTCACCGCCCTCACCCTCACCGCCGCCCTGCGCGACGCCGGCACCCGTGTGCACGAACCCGTGCACAGCTTCGAGGTCGAAGCCCCGGCCACCGCGGTGAGCGGGGTGCTGCGCAATCTCGTGGACCTGCGCGCGATCCCCGCCGAGCCCACGTTCACGGCCACGACGTGCACGGTTACCGGCACCATCCCGGCCGCGTCGGTGCGCGAGTTCGAGCAGGCGCTGCCGGCGTTGTCCCAGGGTGAAGGGGTGTTCTTCAGCGAGTTCGCCGAATACCGGCCGAAGTGAGGTGCCACCGCCGACGTTCGCAGGCCGCCTCGGCGCCGCACGCGCCGAGCCCCACTCGCCGATGAGCACCGCGCCGTTGAGCACCGCGCCGTTGAGCACCGCGCCGATGAGCACCGCGCCGATGAGCACCGCGCCGTTGACCACCGAGCCGTTGACCACCGAGCCGAAGCCCTCCTGCGAAGGCCCGCCGACCGCCCAGGCGTCGGCGCGCTGCCCGGCGTACCCGAGCAGCACGGATGACGCCACACCTTTCGGCAAGAGTTTCGAGCGGGTGCGACCGGCCACGCTGAGCGTCAGCGCCGGTGGGCCCACGCCGCCCCCGCGCAGAACGCGCCGAAGGCCGCGAGGCCCAAGGCCACGATCGTGAGCAGCACCGTGCCGAAGGGCTGCCCGGCGAGCGTTCGCAGCGCCGCGTCGAGGCCGCCGGCTTCGCGCGCGTCGGCGCGCAGGCCGGCGTACGCGAGCAGCACGGCCACCACGGCGAACACCACGCCTTTCGCCAGGTAGCCAACGGTGCCGAGGCGGGCCACCCAGCGCCGGGTGGCCCGCGCCAGCTCGGTGGTGTCGAGGTCTTCCAGGAAAGAGCGCCGTACACCCTTCACGCCGGCGGCGATGGCGATCGCGGCCACGCAGCACGCCGCGACCACCACGATCGCGGGTCCGGCGGGCAGCGCGAGCAACTTCGCCGTCACCTCTTGCTGGCGCTGGTTACCGGCGGCCGAGCCGGCGCCCACCGCGATCCGGATCGCGCTGTACGCCAGCGCGAACACGACGATCGCGCGGCCGACCGAGCCGAGTCGCTTGCGCAGGCGCTTGCCGCCGCGTACCCACTCGTACCCGGTCGCGGCCATGAGCACCTGCCAGGCCCCGTAGGCGACCAGACCGATCGCGAGCACCCACAGCACGACGCGGCCGAACCCGGTCGAGCCGATCTCCTGCAACGCGCCGTTCTGGTCCGCGGGCTGACCGCTGCCACCGAAGGCGATGCGCAGCGCGAGGTACGCGACGATCAAGTGCACCACGCCGTAACACGCCATCCCGGCGCGGCCGAGCGTTTGGGCGGTCGGGCTGCTGCGCGTTTTGCCGATGGGGATTCTCGCTCTGACTGCGTTCACCGGACACCTCCGTGGCGGGAGTGCCCGGATTTCGCCCACCTGACACGGAATCAGCCACTGGTTGGGCCATTCGGCGCAGCCGGGACAGTCGCGTGTGGACTCAGGCGGGGCGGCGGCGCACGGAGTCGAGCTCGGCCCACCCGCCGTGGGTGGCCAGCAGCGTGAGCACCTGCTCCGCGTGGGCGGCGAAGCGCTGCAAATCCTCGTGCAGCTTCTGCGCGCGGCCGGGGTCCAGGGGCGCGAAGTCGTCCCACCACAGGCTGATCACGGCGCTCGCGCAGAGCGCCAGCGACTGGATCACGCGCACGAACTCCTCCGACGGATCCGCGGAGGACTCGCGGTACACGGTCTCGATGTCGTCGCACGCTTCGAGGAACTCGCGCAGTTGCTTGACCGCGTCGGCGGGCGTCCCGTCCCACGCGGCGGTGGGCCAGGCTCGATCGCTCAACTCGAGCCACAGCCGCCAGCCGGCGACCAACTCGGCGTCGTCGCTCGGCTTCCAGGTGTCAGGGACCGGCCAGAACATGGGGAGGACTGTGACACTCGGGTGCGGGCCTGCACAACCGGAATGGCACAACGGGACGAAAAGACTTCGCGTTCGTACCAACTTCTGAAATCCTCGTCTCGTGCTGATCCGCGACGCGACGAGCGAAGACTGGCCCGGGATCTGGCCGTTCCTGCACGAGATCACCGCCGCCGGTGAAACCTACGCACTGCCCCGTGACCTGGGTGAACAGGCCGCGCGCGACTACTGGATGACGGCACCACCCGGCCGCACGGTGGTGATCGTCAACAATTTCGGTGACATTCTTGGCTCGGCCAAGATGGGCCCGAACCGAGAAGGACCCGGGTCGCACATCGCGACCGCGAGTTTTATGGTGGCGCCCGCTTCCGCCGGCCAGGGCGCCGGCCGCACCCTCGGCATCCACATGCTCGACTGGGCGAGAGCCGAGGGCTACCGCGGGGTGCAGTTCAACGCCGTCGTCGAAACCAACACCCACGCGGTCGCCCTGTGGAAATCACTCGGCTTCACCGTGATCGGCACGGTGCCGGGCGCCTTCCACCACCCCACGCACGGCTACGTGGGACTGCACGTGATGTTCCAGCCGATCAGCTGATCACCGGGGGCACGAACACGCACCGCGGGGTCTGCGCGTGGGCCGGGTCCAGCGCGTTGAGCACCTCGCGCTGGGCGATCGGGTCGTACGGGATGCCCAGGTGATCGGTGAAGTCCGCCGAGCAGAGGTCCTGCAGCACGATGTTCTTCACGTTCGGCGCCGGCTTGAGGAACGCGTTGGTGTAAGGCGTGACCACGTCGTCGTACTTGGTCTGGATCACGGTGTAGTCGATGCCGGGCACGGTGTCGCCGCCGGCGTTGAGATCGGTGAGGAAGGCCGAGCCGGTGGACTGCTCGTTGCAGGCCGCGCACGCGATTCCCACGAGGTCACGCACCGGTGGGATGGCCTGCAGGGTGCTGAGCAGGCCGTAGAGGCTCGTGCCGTAGTTCGACGGCGAGAGGCCGATGACCTTGCCGATCTTCGAGGCGCCGCCGAGGTACTTGATCCAGTAGCGCGGGTTCATCCCGCCCTGCGAGTGGCCGACGACGTCGAGCTTGGCCGCGCCCGTGGCCGCCAGCACCTTGTCCCCGAACTTCGCGAGCTGCGCGGCCGTGCCCGCGACCGGACCGACGGTCTGCAGGAAGCTGCCCGGCGAGCCACCGAAGTTGCCGGCGAACACGCAGTAGCCGTGGTCGGCGAGGACCTTCGAGAGGTTGGCCCAGTTCTCGTACGCGTTGGCGGTGGTGCCGTTGGACAGCAATACCGGATTGGGGTGTTCGGCCGAGGGCTTGCAGTTCCAGTCGTTGGCCCCCGGTGGCGCGATGGTCGGTTGCAGCACCGAGTACAGCGCCGCCGAGATGATGTTCGGCTGGACCGGACCGGTCGGTTCCTTCACCGCCGCGTCCGCGGTGCCGGTGCTCAGGACCACCGCCCCCACGGCCGCCACGAGAACCACCACCCGACGCCCGAACGCGCGCACACCCATCCGCCCCACCTCTCCGTGAACTGGCGGTGACCCGTGTCACCTGATCAGTTAACGGGTCGAGAGGGGAACGGAAACTCCTCCGAGTGGGTTACTTGCCCGCTGCGTTCGCTTCGAGGAACGCCTTGAGGTGCGGGTTCACTTCGGCGGCGTGCGTGAGGCTGAGGAAGTGCGCGCCGCTCACGACCGTGACCAGCGGTTCGGCGTTCGGCAGCGCGGCCACGAGCGACTCGGCCCGGGCCATCGGGTACTCGTTGTCCCCGCTGCCGTGCAGCACGAGCACCGGCGCCTGGATCTCACCGGCGCGATCGAGCACCCCGTCGCGGCTCACGAGCGTCGTCATGATCCGCTCGAACTTCTCGCCCGAAACCTTGAGCCACTTCTGCTTCCAGGCCGAGGCCTCGTAGTCGCCGAGGCAGAACGTGGCCACGCCGTCGACCAGCTGCTCCGGCCCGTTGTCGTTCCACGCGGCGATCAGGTGCCGGTAGACCGTGCCGGTCCCCTCGGCTTCCGTCTCGGCGGACGTGCCGAGCACGGCCAGCGCGGTCACGCGCGCGGGTTCGAGCAACGCCATCCGCAGCGCGATGAACCCACCCTGGCTCGTGCCGATGACCGCGGCCCGCTCGATGCCGAGGTGGTCGAGCACGCCGAACGCGTCACGCGCGACGTCCCAGTAGTCGAAGTCCGCTTCCGCAGGGGTGCCGCCGTGGCCGCGCTCGTCGACCGCGATGAGCCGGTAGTCGGCGCCGAACGCCTCGACCTGCGGCTCCCACATGTCGATGTCCATCAGGAAGCTGTGCAGCAGCACCACCGGAGGGCCGTCGCCGCCGTAGTCGATGAAGTGGACCTGCTGCCCACCGTTGACGGTCACCGTAGCCATCCGACACCTCCGCGTTGGGGATCAGCATGGCACATGTCTCACGACGCTCCGGCCGGGGCAAGCGGTGGGAAAATCCTCACCCGAATGCGCGGCGGGTTTCGCCGGAACGGCGCCCGCTCACCGCCTCCGGGAGCCGGTTCACTTCGCCGCGGCGTGGGCGGCGAGGAAGCCCTTGAGGTGCGGGTTCACCTCGGCGGCATGGGTCAGGCTCAGGAAGTGCGCGCCACCTTCGATCGTGACCAGCGGCTTGGCGTTGGGCAGGCCCGCGACGAGCTGTTCGGCCTTCTCGACGGGGTAGGCGCGGTCATCCGTACCGTGCAGGACTTGCACCGGAGCCTGGATCTCGCCGATGCGATCGAGCAGACTGTCGCGACCGGCGAGCACGTTGATCACCAGGCGGGCGTGGTCGCCTCGGGTGCGCTCGCGCCACTTGGCCTTCCACGCGCCGGCTCCCTCGAAGCCGTCGCCGAAGCAGATGGCGGCGACGCCGTCGATCACGTTGTCGGGGCCGTCCTGCGCCCACATCTCGCCGAGCTGCCGGTACACGGCGGCGACCTCGTCGGGCTCCGCGTCGGCCGACGTGCCCAGCACGGCCAGCGCGGTCACGCGCTCGGGCGCGAGCAGCGCCATGCGCAGGCCGATGAACCCGCCCTGGCTCGTGCCGATCACCGCGGCGTGGTCGAAGCCGAGGTGGTCGAGCACGGCGAGCGCGTCGCGCGCCACGTCCCAGTAGTCGAACGGCCCGTCCGCCGGCGTGCCGCCGTGGCCGCGCTCGTCGATGGCGATCAGCCGGAAGTCGCCGCGGAACGCCTCGACCTGCGGCAGCCACATGGCGACGTCCATCAGGAAGCTGTGCAGCAGCACGACGGCCGGGCCCTCACCACCGTGGTCGACGTAGTGGACCTGTTGCCCACCGCTCCCGGTCACCGTGGCCACACCGCACCTCCACATTGAGACAGACAAGGGGTTTGTCTCACGTTCAGCGTGTTTTGGCAAGCGGACTCGGCCATACTGCGCGGATGGCCGGCTCCCCCTCCACCGACGACGTCGTCCTCGCGGCGACCGAGGCCTACCTGCGCGGCCGAGCCATCGACATGTCGGCCCTGGCGACCGAGCTGGGCCTGAGCCGCGCGACGCTGTACCGCCGCGTCGGCAACCACGAACAGCTGCTCGGCCGCGTGCTCGCCGACAGCACCGAGCGGACCTACCTCGCGATCGAGGCCGCGGTGTCCGGTCCCCCGGGTCTGGTGCGGACGCTGGTCGTGGTCGAGCGGTTCATGCGCACCGTCGTCACGCTCGCCCCGCTGAAGGACCTCGCCCGGCGCGACCCCGTGCTGTTCGCGAAGGTGATCATGGCACCCGGCGAGGTGGAAACCCGGGCGACGCGCCTGTTCTCCGAGCTGCTCGACCGCAACGGCCTGCGCTTCGACGCACCGACCGCGGCCGTCGCGCAGGCCGTGATCCGAATCGGCGACTCCTTCATGTACTCGCAGCTCCTCGGCGGCGAGCCACGCCTCGACGACGCCGTGCAGGTCATCGGCCTCCTGCTCGCCACCGCGAAGTGATCAACGCCGCCGCAGCCGCTTGTCGAGCATCGGCGGCGTGGGGCTGATGTAGAAGTCGCCCGAGTGCACGTCGACGCCCGGCGGCACGATCTCGTCGATCCGGTCGAGCACGTCGTCACCCAGCTCCATGTCGACGCCGGCCAGCAGATCGGTCAGCTGCTCGGGCCGCCGCGGCCCGATCAGCACCGACGTGACGGCCGGATGCGCCCGCACGAACGCGATCGCCAGGTGCGGCACCGAAATCCCCGTTTCCGCGGCGAGCTTCGTCAGCTCCGCGAC
This sequence comes from Amycolatopsis sp. NPDC004368, assembly GCF_053602515.1. Lineage (NCBI taxonomy): Bacteria > Bacillati > Actinomycetota > Actinomycetes > Pseudonocardiales > Pseudonocardiaceae > Amycolatopsis > Amycolatopsis sp. NPDC004368. Next base: position 227,941 of record NZ_JBSGDT010000003.1, read on the forward strand.
GGCCTCGGCCTTCGCCCGCACCCCCGGCCGCGACAGGTCGAACATCTGCGCACCCCGCCCCGCGCTGCGGTGCCCGGTCGTCGGGTCCGCGCGCCCGGAGAGCCACCCGGAGTTCAACGGGCCGAACGTCAGCACACCCATGCCGTACCGCTGCGCCGTCGGCAGCACCCGCTGCTCGATCCCCCGCGTGAGGATCGAGTACGGCGGCTGCTCCGTGCGGAACCGGTGGTGGCCACGACGCTCGGCCGTCCACTGCGCCTCCACGGTCTCCTCCGGCGAGAAGAACGAGCTGCCGATCGCCCGCACCTTGCCCTCTCGCACGAGGTCGGACAGCGCCCCGAGCGTCTCGTCGATGTCGGTCGCCGGATCCGGCCGGTGCAGCTGGTACAGGTCCACGTAGTCCGTGCCCAGCCGGCGCAGGCTGTCCTCCAGCGCCCGCTTCACCCACCGCGGCGAGGCTCCGCCGTGGTTCGGCTCGTCGTCCATGGGAAGCCCGAACTTGGTCGCCAGCACCACGCTCTCGCGCCGCCCCGCGAGCGCCTTGCCGACGATCACCTCAGACTCGCCACCTGAGTACACATCCGCCGTGTCGACAAAGTTGACACCGGCGTCGAGCGCCGCCCGGATCATGCCGACCGACTCGTCGTGGTCGGTGTTGCCCATCGCGCCGAACATCATGGCCCCGAGCGCGTACTCGCTCACGGAGATTCCGGTCCCGCCGAGAAAACGTCGTTTCATACCTCCTACGCAACCACCGTTGGTGTCCCCGGTGAGAGGACTCCTTCCACCGGGGGTCCAGCAGACCCCCTCTCGTACCGCCGATCCGTCCTACGCTGGCCTCATGAGCGAGCAACTCCGCGACTTCCTGCGCTCGCGCCGCGCGAAGCTCACCCCCGAAGCCGCGGGCCTCACCCCGCACCCCGGCCCTCGCCGCGTGCCGGGCTTGCGCCGCGAAGAGGTCGCGCAGTTAGCGGGCGTGAGCGTGGACTACTACGTCCGCCTCGAGCGCGGCCGCACCCTCAACGTCTCCGAGTCCGTGCTCGACGCCATCTCCCGCGCGTTGCAGCTCAACGACCTCGAACGCACTCACCTGCGCACCCTCGCCAAACCCACGCGCTCGCGGCCGCGCCCGCTGCCGCCCCAGCACGTGCGCCCGGGCCTGCAGCTCGTGCTCGACAGCCTCCACCACGTGCCGGCCCTCGTCCTCGGCCGTCGCATGGACGTGCTCGCCGCCAACCGCATGGCCAGCGCCCTCTACACCGACTTCGACGCCCTCCCTCCGCGATCCCGCAACATGGCCCGCCTCATCTTTCTCGACGACTCCGTCCGCGCCCTCTACACCGACTGGGAAGGCGCCGCCCGCGGCATCGTCGCCACCCTCCACCTCTACGCCGGCCGCCACCCCCACGACCCGGCCCTGGCCGAGCTCATCGGCGAACTCTCCTTGCGCGACCAGGACTTCCGCCGCTGGTGGGCCGACCACGACGTCTTCGAACGCACCCACGGCGTCAAGCACTACCACCACCCGCTCGTCGGCGAGCTGACCCTCGGCTACGAAGCCATGACCCCCGTGGACGACCCCGAACAAACCCTCGGCATCACCACCGTCGAGCCCGGCTCCCCTTCCGAGGAACGCCTGCGGCTGCTGGCGAGCTGGATCTCACCGGCCACTGTGGACGGTTAATTTCGCTTGGCTTCCTCCTCTCCCAGCGTTTCGATCAGCCGCCCCGGCAACGCGGCCCACACCTCGGTGTCATCGGGATCGAGCACCGCAGCGCCCGCAGCAGCCGGTCCGTCTCGCCGAACAGCCCCGCGGGGAGGCACTCGAGGTCGCGTCGAGAAGGAGTGATCGCGGGCTGAAGCGCGAACCAGTGCACGTGCCGGCGGCCGTCGCGCGGATGCAGGGTGAGCTGGAGGCCGCTCCCGGCCTCCCCGACCCTTACGCTGCGGCCTCCGCTCCGCCGCCGAGGTACCACGCCCGCGCCTTGTCCGTTTCGACCCACCGACGCTTCTCCCCCACCCCGGACTCTCCCCCACCCCAGACCTCTCCCCCACCCTGCTCCCCTCCCCCAGCCGGCACCCACGGCAAGACCGCTCGCCCAGATACCCGCTAACCGCGAGCTCGCGGCACCGCAACCGAACCCAGTCCACCGGCAGGCCGAGGTCACGGCTGATTTCGTCCTCGGGACAACCCGCCCGGATTGCACGACGAACGCCAGGATCCAGCGGCTTCCGGACGACGTGTGCGGCATCACGCGGCACCACACAACGGCTCGATCAGGTCCGCGGCAGTGATCAGGTGCGCGGCCAAGTCGCGGGCCCGCGAAGCGGCCACCTCGATCTCAGCCCAAGCCGTGGAGTTCTCGACGTACAGCAGAACCGTGGGACGCCGGGCGGTCGGGGGCCGCCAGGCTGCCGCGGCGACGACCGCCGGTGGATCGCCGGCCGCGCAGACGTCAGGGGCGCCGGAGACACAGCTGTGCCTGCCTTCGTCCTGGTACGCACACCACGCAGCGTGCCGAAACGCCTCCGGCGCACAGCCTTGTCCCAGGAAACCATCACCACTCCTCATTCCCCCACCAGCCATTCCAGTGCTCCTCGTGCAGCACGGTGCTCCAATCGCACCGCTGTCACCCAGAGTGCCTCAAGCAACGCTGCGCGTCAAGCACTACACTGCTCCTCGTGCAGGACCACCCAGAAGCGCCGGGCGACGCCATCGGCGCCCAAGCCGAGCGCACGTTCGCCCTCAACATGCGCGCGCTCCGGGAAGAACTCGGCGTCTCCCAGGCCGGTCTGGCGAAGAAGCTCGAGCTGGTCGGCATCCAGCTCGACAGCACCGCCATCACCCGCATCGAAAAACACGCCGACGGCAGCACCGGGATGCGCACGATCAGGCTCAGTGAAGCCGTGGCCATCGCGAAGGTCCTCAACACCTCGCTGGCCAACATGGTCCTGCCGGCGCGCTCGTCGCTGTTCGAGCAACTGTCCCAAGCCACCGACGAACTGGAATCGGCCACCGACGCCGCCGACACCGCCAACCGGCACCGCGAAGACGCCGAAGAAAAGGTCCGCACCCTGCAAAGCCGGTTCGTCGAACGCGAGGTGCCCGGCCTGCAGGAGATCCTGCGCTACACGGCGCGCGACCTGCACCGCCTCGCCGGCGTCTGGAGCGAACAGCGCGAATCGTTCAAGCAGCAGCGCATCAACCTGGCGAAAAACCCCGACGATCCCGAAACCGAATCCCGGCTGCTGCAGCTCGAGGAAAAAGAACTGATCTGCCTCGACGTCCTCTACCGGATCGAGGACGCCGCCAAGATCCGAGCCGGGTGGCGGTCAAGCTAAAAAAGCCCGGGAAACGGGCGAAAGAATTCAAGACGCCTCAGCCGGCGCGTACCAGCGTTCGAACTCCTTGGGCCCGAGCACCGCGACCAGCCGCGCCCGCAAAGCCGTGGCTTCAAGGGCGGCAGGCGGATCAGGGACCTCACCGCGGGCTCGCAATCCCGTCTCTGCCTGCCCGAGGAGCCGCGCCGCCTGAGGGTGGTCGCCGTCGCCTTCCGCCAGGGCTGCTTCGGCGAGCCTGGCGTACGCGAGCAGGTCGCCGAAGCCGTGCTCGATCGCGTGGCGGTGCACGCCGGCGAAGAGTTCGCGGGCCCGCTCGGGGTGCCCGGTCCGGAGCTCGACATCGCCGAGGTTGAGCTGCTCCCACACCACCAGATCGGCGAGCCCGAGCTCCTGGCGCAGCGCGATGCTCTCCAGGAACCCGGCCCGCGCCGTGTCGTAGTTACCGGCCAACCGCGCCACCGCCGCCAGGATGTGGACCGGGGAGCGCAGCAGGCGCCGGTCACCGGATTCGCGCGCCAGCTCCAGGGCCGCCTCGGCGAGCTCGCGCGTCCGATCGAGCTCGCCGCCCCGCACCGCGACGCGCGCCAGCATGCACAGCGCGTCGACCTGGCCGGGGAGATCGCCGGCCTCCCGCGCACGGTCGAGCTCGCTGCGGCTGAGCCGCTCCACGAGCTCGGTCTCACCGCGGCGGAAGGCGGCGAACGCCTCTGCCTCGAAGGCCGGCACCGAAAATCAGCCCTTCAACAGCGCCCGGGCCATCACCATGCGCTGGATCTGGTTCGTACCTTCGTAGATCTGCGTGATCTTCGCGTCGCGCATCATGCGCTCGACCGGGAAGTCGCGGGTGTAGCCGGCGCCGCCGAAGAGCTGCACGGCGTCGGTGGTCACGGACATCGCGATGTCGGACGCGTAGGCCTTCGCGGCGGAAGCCATGAAGCCCGCGCGCTTGTCACCGCGTTCGGAGGCGGCGGCGGAGGCGTAGACGAGGTGGCGGGCGGCCTCGATCTTCGTGCCCATGTCGGCGAGCATGAACTGCACGCCCTGGAACTCGGCGATCGCCTTGCCGAACTGCTTGCGGTCCTTGACGTAGGCCACAGCCGCGTCCAGCGCACCCTGTGCGATGCCCAGCGCCTGCGCGCCGATCGTCGGACGTGTGTGGTCCAGCGTCTTCAGCGCGGTCTTGAGGCCCGTGCCCGGTTCACCGATGATCCGGTCGGCCGGGATGGTGCAGTTCTCGAAGTAGACCTCACGCGTCGGCGAGCCCTTGATGCCGAGCTTCTTCTCCTTCGGCCCCACCGAGAAACCCGGGTCGTCCTTGTGCACGACGAACGCGGAAATGCCGTTGGACTTCTTCTCCGCATCCGGGTTGCTCACGGCCATCACCGTGTACCACGAAGATTCACCCGCATTGGTGATCCACGCCTTGGTGCCGTTGAGCACCCAGTGATCGCCGTCGAGCCGAGCGCGCGTGCGCATCGACGCCGTGTCCGAGCCGGCTTCGCGCTCCGACAACGCGTACGACGCCATGGCCTCCCCCGAAGCGATCGACGGCAGCACGAGCTTCTTCAGCTCCTCCGACGCCGACAGGATGATCGGCTGCGTGCCCAGCTTGTTGACCGCCGGGATCAGCGACGCCGCCGCGTCGACCCGCGCGACCTCCTCGATCACGATGCACGCGCCCACGGCGTCGGCACCCTGGCCGTCGTACTCCTCGCCGATGTGCACGGCGTTGAAGCCGGACTTGTTCAGCGCCGCCAGCGCCTCGGTCGGGAACCGCTCGTTCTCGTCGACGTCGGCCGCGTACGGCGCGATCTCCTTTTCGGCCAGAGCCCGGACCGCGGCCCGCAGCTCCTCGTGCTCTTCGGCAAGCTGATACAGGCCCTCGGCCACTTCCGTCACCTTCTCTGCAGCATTGGGGAGATTTCGACCGATGTTAGCGCTCGTTCACCCCCGGTGCCCCGCTCGATCTTGTGTCCTTGACCGCACTCTTCGTAAGGTCGGGTGATGGCCATCACCGCGTCGACGCCGCCGCCCGGATTGCCCGCCTCCCTCACCTATCCCGAGGTCCCGGTGGGTTCCATACTCGCCGGCGCCGCCAAGCGCTTCGGCGATCGCACGGTGTTCGCCATGGGCGACGACAGCCTCACCTTCACCGAAACGTACGCAGGTGCCTGCAAGTTCGCCAACGCCCTGGTTGCCCGCGGCATCGGTCACGGCGACGTGGTGGCGATCCACCTGCCCAACTGCCTCGCCTACCCCATCGCCTACTACGGCACCCTGCTCGCCGGCGCCACCTTCAGCCCCACCAACCCGCTGCTCCCGCCCGACGACCTGGCCTTCCAGCTCAGCGACTGCGAGGCCGCCGCCGTGGTCACGTTCGGGCCGGTGGCGGGCACCGTCGCGGCGGTCGCGGACCGGATTCCGGCACGGCTGACCATCGTCGTCACCCCCACCGCACCCGGTGCCGACGACGTCGTCGAGTTCAAGCAGTTCTTCGCCGACGCCCCCGCGACCCGGCCCGACGTGGCCATCGACGTCCACCGCGACCTCGCGCACCTCGCCTACACCGGCGGCACCACCGGCCGGTCGAAGGGCGTGGAGCTCACGCACCGCAACATCGTGGTCAACACGCTCCAGAACGCCTGCTGGACCACCGGTTCCGTGCCCGCGCTGGACGCCGGCGGTGACGTGATCCTCGACCAGATCGGCACCGAGGACGAGTGGCCCGCCCGGCTCACCACCGGCGTCGCGATCAACCTGACGCCCTGGTTCCACGCCATGGGCGTGATCGCGGGCCTCAACGCTCCCGTGATGAGCGGCTCCCGGACCGTGCTGCACGCGCGCTTCGACCCGGTCGCGTATGTCGCCGACGCCGAACGCCTGCGGGTGACCTCCCTCGGCGGCGCGCCCGCGCTGTTCGCCGCGCTGCTGGCCACACCCTCGTTCCACACGGCCGACCTGTCGTCCGTGCGCAGCATCGGCTCCGGCGCCGCACCGATGAACCACGAGATGATCCGCGCGCTCCACGAACGCTTCCCCGGCGTCCTGATCACCGAGGGCTACGGCCTCACCGAGATGACGATGGGCGCCGTGATCTCGCCGTCGTACCGGTCGGGAGTGCGCAAGGTGGGCTCCGTCGGCGGGCCGATCTTCGACACCGAGGTGAAGATCGTCGGCGCCGACGAGACCCCGCTGCCCGCCGGTGTCGAGGGCGAGGTGTGCCTGCGCGGGCCGCAGATGATGCGCGGCTACCGCAACCGTCCGGAGGAGACGGCTGCCGCCTTGGTCGGGGGCTGGCTGCACACCGGCGACATCGGCGTGCTCGACGAGGACGGCTACCTGTCCATTGTGGACCGCAAAAAGGACATGCTGCTGTACAAGGGGTACAACGTCTTCCCGCGCGAGCTGGAAGAGCTGCTGGTCGCGTTGCCCGGCGTGGTGACGGCCGCGGTGGTCGGCCGCCCGAAGGCCGACGTCGGCGAGCTGCCCGTCGCGTTCGTGGTGCGGCAGCCCGATGCCGAACTCGAAGCCGAGGCGCTGATCGCGGCGGTGAACGAGAGGGTGCTGCCGTACAAGCGGCTTCGGGAGCTGCACTTCGTCGACGAGATCCCGGTGTCGGCGGCGGGAAAGGTGCTGAAGCGGGAGCTCAGGAAGCAGCTGCCCGAGCCGAGTTCGGGCTCCTGAACACTGCCCTTTCGGGCAGCCGTCCGTGGGTAGCCTCGGAGACGCCGCTCCGTTCACCACCGCCGCTCACCTCCAGCGTCGCCCGGTGCCCGCCGTCGTCCGGTTCTCCAGCACCCACGGCAGTCCGGAGCGCGCCGCGGCGGTGATCGAGTTCGTCACCGCCCATCCGGGCTCCGCCGCCGTGTTCGGGGTGCCGGCCGGCAGGACACCTCACCGACGAGCTGGTCGGGCGGGTCGGCGCCGGTCCGTTCGACCCGGCGCGGCTCACCCCGGGGATCGAGCTGTCGGACGATCCGGTGCTCACCTATCGCAGGGCCGCGTACGTCGAGTCGAGCCGGCAGCGGACGGCCGGCGAGTAGGCCCGAGCAGGCCTACTGCCCGGCCTTCTCCCGCAGCGCCGCGTCCTTCTCCAGCACCATCGTCTCCAGGCTCGCCTGGAACTCGCCCAGCTTCGACTGCAGCTGGAGGTCCGAGGCGGCCAGGATGCGCACCGCGAGCAGGCCCGCGTTGCGCGCGCCGCCGACGGAGACGGTGGCCACGGGGATGCCGGCGGGCATCTGGACGATGGACAGGAGCGAGTCGAGACCGTCGAGGTACTTCAGGGGCACCGGGACGCCGATGACGGGCAACACGGTGGCCGCGGCGACCATGCCCGGCAGGTGGGCGGCCCCGCCGGCGCCGGCGATCACGGCGCGCAGGCCGCGCGAGGCGGCGGACGCGGCGTAGTCGAGCATGCGCTGCGGCGTGCGGTGGGCGGAGTAGACGCCGACCTCGTACTCCACGCCGAACTCCGTCAGGGCCTGGGCGGCGGCCTCCATGACGGGCCAGTCGGAGTCGCTGCCCATGATCACGCCCACCTGCGGCGCCATAAGTGTTCCCTTCAGTGGATCTCGTGGCCGTCGAGCCAGACGGCGTGGGACAGCCAGTGGGCCGACAGCAGCGCCCGGTTGCGCAGGTCGTCCATGTCGTCGCCGACGAAGTTCACGTGGCCGAGCTTGCGGCCGGGGCGATCCTGCTTGCCGTAGAGGTGGATCTTCACGTCGGGGAACCGCGCGAACAAGTGGTGCACCCGCTCGTCGGGGCTCATCTGCGGTGTGACGTCCGCGCCGAGCACGTTGGCCATCACACACGCGGGCGCGATGAGGTCGGTGCGCCCCAGCGGGTAGTCGAGCACGCCACGCAGGTGCTGCTCGAACTGCGACGTGCGCGAGCCGTCCATCGTCCAGTGACCGGAGTTGTGGGGGCGCATGGCGAGCTCGTTGACGAGCAGGCCGGTCTCGGTCTCGAACAGCTCCACGGCCAGCAGCCCGGTCACGTCGAGCTGCGACGCGATGCGCAGCGCGAGGTCCTGCGCCTCGTGCACGCGCTCTTCGGACAGGCCGGGCGCGGGCGCGAGGACCTCGGTGTTGATGCCGGCCGTCTGCACCGTCTCGACCACGGGGTACGCGGCGCCCTGGCCGAACGGCGAGCGGGCGACCAGCGCGGACAGCTCGCGCTTCATCTCCACCCGCTCCTCGACCAGCAACGCCGTGCTCGCGTCGAGCAGCCGCGGCACGAGCTCGCGCGCCTGCCGCGCCGTGTCGAGCATCCAGACGCCGCGGCCGTCGTACCCGCCGCTCGACGCCTTCAGCACCACGGGCCACCGGTGCGCCGCGCCGAACGCGATCACGTCCTCCACAGTGGACACTTCGGCGAAGTCCGGCCCGGGCACGTCCATCCCGGCCATCATCTCGCGCATCACGAGCTTGTTCTGCGCGAACCCGAGCGCCGTCGGCGCCGGCCGCACCACGACGCCCTCCATCACGAGCGTCAGCAGGTGCTCACCCGGCACGTGCTCGTGGTCGAACGTGAGCACGTCGACACCCTGGGCGAACTTCCGCAGCGCGTCGAGGTCCGTGTGGTGCCCGATGACCACGTCGGACGCCACCAGCGCGGCCGAATCGTCGGCTCCCGCCGACAGGACCTTCAGCGACTGGCCGAGGGAGATCGCCGCCTGGTGGGTCATGCGGGCCAGCTGCCCACCACCCACCATGCCCACCACGGGAAGACCGGTTCGTTTGTCCATAGCGCCGCTCAGGTTACTTGGCCGGTCGCGGCGCGGAGGCGGGTACCGGCTCAGTGACCTGCGCCACCGACGCTCGCGCCCAGCCGTACGCCCCCCTCAGGCCGGGTACGGGCGGCCAGGTGCCTCGCGATGTACTCGGCATCCCGCCCGGCACCGCCGACGAGCATCGACGAGAACGCGTACTGGAACGACAGCCCCACGAAGTACAGGCCAGGCGCCGTGGTCGCCACTCCGCGCTCTTCGCGCGGCCAGCCGGAGTCGTCCGTGACCGGCGGGTCGATCCAGGAGAAGTCCTGGCGGAACCCGGTGCACCACACGACATTGGCGACGTCGAGCACCCGGCCGTCGCCGAGGACGGGTGCGCCGTCGCGGACGCCGGTCGTGCGGTCGGCGACGAGCTCGACACCCGCGCCGGTGAGGTCGGCACGCTTGACGCGGATGAGCGGTCCGCCGTGCGCCCGGATCTCGGACCGCATTGCGCGGCCGAGCGGAGTCCGCAGGGTCAGCACGTGTTTGGCCGCGAAGAAGAGCACCGGGAACAGGACCCGAGCCGGGCGCCGGTTGATGTCGAACGGGAACTGGCCGCGGATCGGTCCGCTGAGCACCGTCGGGTGGCCCGCCCGCGCCGTTTCGAACGCGATGTCGCCGCCCGAGTGCGACGCGCCGACGACCAGCACCGGCCCGGGCTTCAGCTGGGCCGGGTTCCGGTACTCGCTGGAGTGCAGCTGCCGGATCCCCGCGTCGAGCCGGCCGGCGAACTCGGGGACGCGCGGTGTGCGGCCGAACGTGCCCGTGGCGACCACCACGTTGTCGCACCTGAACGTCGTGGTCCCGGTGGTCACCACGTAACCGGCGCCGTTGCGCGTCAGCCGCTCCACGCGCTGCCCACCCCGCACGGGCAGCGAGAACCTGGCTGCGTAGGTCTCGAGGTAGTCCGCCATCTCGTCCTTGGTCAGGTAGTGCATCGGCGGGCCCGGGTACGGCATCCCGGGCAGCCCGGCGGCCAGGGCCGGGGTGAACAGCCGCAGCGAGTCCCACTGGCAGCGCCAGTTGTCCCCGATCCGGTCGTTGCCGTCGAGGACCACGAAGTCTCGGCCCCGCCGCGCGAGGTGGTACCCGGTCGACAGACCCGCTTGGCCCGCCCCGATGACCACGGTTTCGGTGCGCTCGTGCTCGTTCATCGGAAATACCTCCTGACCAGCACGTTAGGAGCCGGTGGCGCGAGCGGCATCGCACAGCCGTACCACTTCGGCGGGCGCGGGGTGGTCCGTCCGTACCACGCCTCAGATGAGGTGGTGCTGCACCGCGTGGGTGGCCGCGGCGGTGCGCGAGGGCACGCCGAGCTTCGCGAACACGTTCTGCAGGTGCCGGCGCACGGTGTGTTCGCTGATCACCAGCCGCACCGCGATCTGCCGGTTCGACAGACCCTCGGCCGCCAGCGCCAGCACCTGCAGCTCCCTCTCGGTCAGCGAAGTCGGCGAGGTCGGTGAACTCGGGGCGCCCGCGCCGAGCCGCAGCAGGACCTCACGGGCGGCGGCGAAGTCGACCTCGGCCGCGTCGTCGTCGCCGATCAGCTGCCGGGCCCGGCCGATGAGCAGGCGCGAGCGGGCACTGTCGTACGGGGCGCCCAGCTCGGCCCAGCCCTCGCACGCGGCGCGCAGCTCACCGAGCGCGGCCACCGGATCGCCGTCGGTCAGCAGGACCGAGCCCAGCGCGTGCGCGGCCGTCGCCCGCAGCAGCGGCATCCCGATCTCGCCGGCGATCGCCGACAGCTCGTCGGCGGCGCGGCGGGCGACCCCGACGTCCCCGGCGACCAGCACGATCTCGACCTGTGCCGCGAGCATCCGGGCGCGCAGGAGGTGGTCGTCCGCCGCCTCCGCCACGGCGTGGCCGATCGTGGACACCGCCGCGGCCGTTCTGCCCTGGGCCAGCCGCAGCAACGCGCAGCCCGGCTGAGTCGGGTGCCCGTACTCGCTCGCCCGCCGGTAGCCCTCGTCGGCCGCCGCGAGCTCACCGCGCAGCCGGTGCAGCTCGGCTTCCTGGTACAGCGCCATGCCGAGGGCGGGCTGACGACGTGGCCAGGAGAAACGCTCCGCGGCGCGGTGGGCCTCCGCCAGGGCTTCCGGCCACGCGCCGAGCGCCTGCAGGACCTGCGAACGGTGCACCAGGCACTGGCCGCGGAAGAGCACCAGGTCCGGCTGCGCCGCGCACCACGCGCTCAGCGACGCCGTCCACTCCTGCGCCCGGCCGACGTCGAACACCTCGTGACAGCCTTCGATCGCGCTGCAGTAGACCACTCCCGCCGGGATCGGCGACACCTCGCCCGAGGTCACCGACACCATCGCCTCGTCGAGCAGAGCCAGGCCTTCGGCGGTGCGGTGCAACTTGATCAGGGCGCGCCCCTGCGCGTGCCGGCCCAGCGCGAGCAGGTCCACCTCACCGAACCGGGAGCCGATCTCCACGGCGGCGGTGAACGCGTCGTGCGCGCCCCGGTTGTCTCCCGTCTGGATGCGCTGCAGCCCGACCGGCACCAGCAGGTAACCCCGTTCGACGCAGTCCAGCCCGTGCTCGTCGAGCAGCCGCCGCGCCCGCGCGAGCCAGCCGTTCGCGCGCGCCGGCTCGCCCCGCAGCAGCAACGGCATGGCCAGGGAGAACGCGCACCGCGCAGCCTCGGCCGGCTCGCCGCCCCGCACGTACTCGCGATACGCGCGCTCCCACGAGTCGAAGCTTTCGTCGTCGTGCCCGAGCAGGTAAGCCGCCGTCGAAAGGCGTACGAGATCCTCCGCGGTCAGCGACGCCCGGCCTCCGGTGAGCCGCGTGTACACCTCGCGCCACGCCTGTCCGGCGAAGGCCCGCTCGGCCGCCTCGCCGTTCACCACCGCCATGCACCTCCCGGCAGTCGTTCCACTGTACGACGTGGATTCGGCCGCGGCGGCGCGGAGCTATTTCACGAAGGCCGGAACCCGCTGCTGAACCCGCAACTCGCGCACCGACAACCCCACGATCGCGCAAGCCGCCGCCACCACGTAGGCGTTGCCGAGGATCGACCAGCCCACGCCCCACGTGAACTCGACGTCGCCGCCGTTCGGGACGAGCATCACGATCTGGGAGGCGAACAGGGCGAACGCCGCCAGGGCCCACCAGCGGCGGCCCGTCCTGATCAGCAACGCGATCAGCGGCAGCGCCCACACCCAGTGGTGCGACCAGGAAACCGGCGAGAGCAGCAGCCCGTAGAACGCTGTCACCAGCAGCGCCGCCAGCGTTTCACCGCGGCGGGCGTACCGGATGACGAGCCACCCGGCGGGCACGGCGAGCACCGCGCCGATGCCCACGGCCACCGCGAGCGACCACGGCGCCAGTGCCGACGCGCGGTTGACCAGGCCGTTGAGCGACTGGTTGAAGATCCACGTCACCGAACCCACGCGGCTGGGGTCGGTGGCGGCCTTCGTCCAGAAGAGCCACGCGTCGTGCGGGATGACGGCGAACATGACCGCTTCGAGGCCGACGAAGGTGGCCAGGGCGCGCAGGCCGTCTTTCAAACGGCCGGTGAAGAAGAGAAAGGGCACGAAGACCAGCGGCGTCAGTTTGACGGCCGCCGCGACGCCGATCAGCACACCGGCCCAGCGCGAGCCACGGGCGGAGAGCACCAGGACGTCGACGATCACGAACGCCATCAGGATCAGGTTGACCTGGCCCAGCGACAGCGTTTTCCACACCGGCTCCAGCACCAGGGCCGCGCCCGTCGTCCCGAACAGCCACCAGCGCGACGGCCGGGCGACGACCGCGATCACCACGGTCAGCGACACGATCGACAGCACCGTGAGCACACCCCACTCCAGGCCCGACGGGACGAGCGCGAGTGGCAGGAACAACGCGGCCGCGGCCGGGGTGTAGGTAAAGGGCAGCCGTACCCAGTCGGGCAGCGTCGTGAGGTCGGCGGTGGTGTAGAGCGGCTCGCCCTTGAACAGCGTCAGCGCGCCGGCCCGGTAGACGGCGGCGTCCGCACCGACGTGCCGGTGCGTGAGCCAGACGACGAAACCGAGGACGAGCGCGACGAGCGGCGGTACGAGCAGACGTGGGTCAAAGAGCCGGCGTGGTGTCGGCACGGTCGGTGGCCTCCCCGGAACCAGAACCCGAAACACGGTTGCGGCGCCGAATCCCCCAGCGCACGATCAGCGCGACACCGAGGACCACCGGCGTCAGGATGTAGGCGTCACCGAGCACGTTCTGCCACACCTTCCAGTGCAGCTCCACGTTGCGGCCGTTGGGCAGGATCAGCAGCACGCAGCTGACGAACACGAACGCCACCAACCCCGTGCCCAGCCAGCGTTTCCACGCCGTGGCCGGCGTCGTCCTGGGCAGGCGCGACACGAGCAGCACGATCAGCGGCGCGACCCACACCCAGTGGTGCGACCAGGAGATCGGCGACATCAGCAGCGTCCAGAACGCCGTGACCAGCACGGCGGCGAGCGCCTGCCCGCGCCGGTGGAAGCGCATCAGCAGCCACAGCGCCGGAATCGCCAGCAGCACCCCGATGCCCATCGCGGCCTTCGACGCCCACGGCGCGAGGTCGGTGGCGCGGTTCATCAGCCCGTTGAGCGACTGGTTGCCCGCCCAGTGCACCGGGCCGATGCGGCTGGTGTCGGGCAGCGTCGCGGTCCAGTAGCGCCAGGCGTCGTGCGAGTTGATCAGGAACATCACGCCCTGCAGGACCACGAAGGTCGCCAGCCCGCGCAGCGCGTCCTTGCGGCGGCCGGTGATGAACAGGTGCCCCAGGAACACCAGCGGCGTCAGCTTGATCGCGGCCGCGACGCCCACCAGAACGCCGCCCCAGCGGCTGCCGCGCGCGCCGAGCACGAGCATGTCCAGCAGGATCAAGGCCATCAGGATCAGGTTGATCTGGCCGAGGAAAATGGTGCGCCACACTGGTTCCAGGCCGAGGAACACGACGAAGAACACGATCGTCGAGCGCGCGGGCGAGGCCCACCACCGCGGTCCGTCCTCGTCGGGACGCGGCAGCGCGCCGATCGAGATCCGCACCGACAGCGCGAGCGCGGCCAGCGACACGGCCGTGAGGAACCCCCACGCCACCTGCGTGGGCACGAGCGCCAGCGGCACGAAGAACAACGCGGCGGTCGGCGGGTAGGTGAAGGGCAGCAGCGCCCAGAACGGCTCGGTGGCCAGCGTGTTGGTGTCGTAGAGCGAGTTTCCCCGCAACAGCGTCAGCGCGCCGCCGCGGTAGACCGCGCTGTCGACACCCAGGTGCCACTCGTGGGTCCAGCCCCAGATCCCGAACCCGATCGCGATCAGTGGGATGACCGAGAGGATCAGGATCGACCGCGGCCGCATCGACAGCCTGGCCAGCGACTTGCGCAGGGCCAGGCGGGGCTGGGCCGCGCTCGCCGGAGCTGCGCCGTCGACGGCGGAGGGTACGGTCCTGGTCACCCCACCAGGAAATCATGAACGCGCCGGAGCAGGCCCGATGGGTCGGGCCGCGGACGCTCACCTCGCGAAGATCAGAACCACATCCCGCTCACCTCCGGCCACGGTCAGCCCCGTCCGAGCTCGGCCAGCAGGTCGCAGGCGCGATCGTGCGAAACGGGCAGCCGCGCCGCCGAGATCTTCGGCCGGTTGACCTCGCGCAGCTGCGCGTCCACCGACAGCCGGTCGTTCAGCGCCCGCCGCAGGGCCACGCCCCGGGAAGCGAGGCGATCGTCGCGGCGGCACAGCACCGCCACCACGGACGGGCCGAGCGTCGCGTGGCTCTCGCCGGTGTCGAAAACGGCGCGCACGGCATCGGCGACGAGGATCATCCCCGTGAGCCGCGGCCAGCCCGACACCGTGGTCAAGTCCATCGAGACGAGGAGCAGCACGTGCTCGTCCACGATCTGCGCGCGGTAGACCTCCGCGAGCCGCGTCCGCAGGTACGCCGCGGACGGCAGTCCGGTCAGCGGATCCGTGACCTCCGTGTGCACGAGCTGGTCCGTCGCCACGTCCGCCCACGCCAACGCCGTCACGCGGAGCAACCGTGCAGGCGTCGCGTCGACGTCCGGGGACACGAACCCGTCCACCGCGTCCGGGTCGTCGAGCACGGCGTGCAACGCGGCGAGGTCGGACAGCGTCTCGGCGAGGTTCGCCCCCGCGGCGGCCCGGGCGCGGCCGAGGCCGGCCAGCGCCGTCTCGGCGCCCGTCGAGCCGTGGCGGACCACGGCGGCGCAGACGGCGTCCACTTCGGGCAGTGCCCAGTCGCTGGGGAAACGCCACCCCGCGGCGAGACTGGCGGTGCGCCAGCGGGCCCGCAGGGCGCGCAGGTTCCGATCCCGGTCGAACCGGGCGCGGTACTCCTGCTCGCCGGCGGGACCGGACAGTGCCCCGGTCGCCGGTTCGTCCACTGGCCACCGCTCCTTCCCGGTCGATGTCGATCTTGTTCCTGCTCCACACGAGGGACGTCCAGCCCCCGTCCGCGTGACGGCGTTCCGGGGTGGTTTCCCGAAGTGATCACGGGCGACACTCCGCAGGGCCGGGTGAACTTGTTGCGCCGACGGAGTCAACACGCCGACCACGAGGTGACGCGTATCGCCGCGTCCGTCACACTTGTCCTCGCGTTAGAGAGGTAGATCGTGGCTGGCCAGGCCGCGTGCGCCAGATGAAGGAGCCTCGTGTCCACCGTTCCCGCCGATCTGTCCGGTAAGAGCGACGCCGAGCTGATCGCCGAGGTCCGCTCCGGGAACATCGCCAGCTACGGGCCCCTCTACGAGCGGCACAGCGGCGCCGCCCACAACCTCGCCCGCCAGCTCGCGCGTTCGAGCTCGGAGGCCGACGACCTCGTGTCCGAGGCCTTCTCGAAGGTTCTCGAGACGCTGCGCGGCGGCAAAGGTCCGGACACCGCGTTCCGCGCCTACCTCCTCACCGCGCTGCGCCACACCGCCTACGACAAGACCCGTCGCGACCGCCGCATCGACCTCAACGAGGACATGAGCGACGTCGGCGGTGCCGTCGGCGAAGCGCTCACCGTGCCGTTCTCCGACACCGCCGTGGCCGGGCTCGAACGCACACTGGCCGCCAAGGCGTTCGCACGGCTGCCCGAGCGCTGGCAGGCCGTGTTGTGGCACACCGAGATCGAGCAGCAGAGCCCGGCCGAGGTCGCGCCGCTGCTGGGCCTGACCGCCAACGGCGTGTCCGCGCTCGCCTACCGCGCACGTGAGGGCCTGCGCCAGGCGTACCTGCAGGTCCACCTGCAGGAAACCGCCGCGGAACGCTGTCACGCCACGGCCGAGCGGCTGGGCGCGTGGACGCGCGACGGGCTGTCCAAACGCGAACGCTCCCAAGTGGAGAACCACCTCGACGAGTGCGAGGACTGTCGCGCCCTGGCGGCCGAGCTGGCCGACGTGAACGGCGGCCTGCGCGCGATCATCGCCCCGATCGTGCTGGGTGGTGCCGCGCTGGGTTACCTCGCCACGATCGGTGCCGCGAAGGCGAGCGCGGCCACGGCCGGTGCCGCCGTCGGAGCCGGTGCGGCCGCCGCGGGTGGCGCCAAGGCCGGTGCCGCCGCCGCGGCTTCCGCGCCCCGGCAGTTCGTGGGCGTCGCGGCTTCGGGCGCCGCCATCGTGGCGGCGGTGGCCGTCGCGCTGGCCGCGGCCGGCTCGCCGCAGGAGATCCCGGTGGCCGCCCAGGTGCCGCCACCGGCCGCGCCCGCGGCCCCGCCCGCCAAGCCGGCGCCTCCGGCACCTCCCGCGCCCCCGGCGCCTCCCGCACCGCCGGCCCCACCGGCCCCGCCGCAGGCGCCGCCGCCCGCGCAGCCCGGGCCGCCACCGGTCCAGCCGCCCGCCGCGCCGCCGGCCGCTCCCCCGGCCGCGCCCGCGCGGATGTCGGCCACCACGCCGCCGGACGGCCTGGAGCTGCAGCCCGGCGACGGACCGGTCACCCTGCCGATCACCGTCCGCAACGACGGCGGCAGCCCGTCCGACCCCGTCGAGGTCGCGCTGAACCTGCCGCCGGGTGTGTCCGCCGTGCCCGCGGGTGGTGGCGGCGGCGCGGTCAGCGGGTTCGCCCGCCAGGCCGACACCCCGGACACCCCCGCGACGACCCAGGTCGCCGTCGACTGCCCCGGCGGCACCGGCACCGTGACCTGCAAGACCGGCTCCGGCCTGCAGCCCGGCCAGTCGGCCGTGCTCACGTTCCGCCTGCAGGCCGACGACTCCGCGCAGGGCGGCACCGTCACCGGCTCGGTCACCGCCGGCGCGAAGATCAAGGTCGCGGTGAGCGTGAAGGTCACCGTGAAGTCGCCGCCCGACCTGCTCGCGCTGCAGGCCGACACCGACGGTCTCTCGGCGTTCCCGTGGACGCGCAACCCGCTCGTGTACGTCCGCGTGCGCAACACCGGCAAGACCACGAAACCGGTCACGGTCACCTTCGACCACGCGCTGTACCAGTCGTGGAGCCTCAGCGGCTTCCCCTGCCACTCGACCGACACCGGCGCCACCTGCACCACCCGCGGCGCGCTCGCCCCCGGCCAGCACGTGAACCTGTGGGTGCGGGTCAAGGGCCGCCCGGCCCGCAACGCACCGGTGACCGTGAGCGCGACGCTCGGCAAAGCGGCGCAGCAGGCCCAGGTGTCGTTCGGCTGCTGGCTCGGCATCTGCGAGGTGCCGTACCCGACCACCGGGGTGCCGCCGACGACGTCGAGCTCGTCCGACACGCCGGAGACGTCGGGTTCTTCGGAGTCTTCGGAGTCTTCGGGGCCGTCCTCCAGCTCGTCGAAGAAGCCGACGCGCAAGCACGAGCCGACCTCCAGCACCCCGCCGGCGAAGCCGACGGACCCGGTCACCACCACCCCGCCGAGCACGCCGCCCACCACCACGAGCGCGCCGCCGACCCCCGGAAACGGCAACTCCGGCAAACCCGGCGAGGCCCCGCCGTCGATCGAGCCCCGCGGCTTTTTCGACTGGCTGAGGGGGTAGCGTCGGCGCGGTGCGAGCGTTCCTGGCGAAGCACCGCGAGTTGCTGCGGTTCGCCGTGGTCGGTGGGATCAGCTTCCTGATCACCACGGCGATCACCTACGTCCTGAAGTTCACCGTGCTCCGGCACAACCCGGTCACGGCGCTCATCATCGGCGTGCTGATCGCCACGATCTTCTCCTACGTCGCCAACCGCGAGTGGTCCTTCCGCACCCGCGGCGGCCGCGAGCGCACGCACGAGGCCGCGTTGTTCTTCCTCATCAGCGGCATCGCGCTCGGGCTCAACGCGCTGCCGCAGTGGATCTCCCGCTACGTCCTCGACCTGCAGCAGCCGCACCTGACGTTGCTCGGGCAGGAGATCGCCGACTTCGTGAGCGGCATGATCCTCGGCACGCTGCTGGGCACCCTGTTCCGCTGGTGGGCGTTCAAGAAGTGGGTGTTCCCCACCGAGGGTGCCCGGTTGCGCGCTGTCCGGTCATCCAACGACCCGGACATTCCCGGCAGGAAGGCCGCCTGAGACCCGCGGTGACCTCGGGTTCTCTAAACTGGGCGGCGTGACCGTTGTCGAGACCGTGCTGGCCCGTACGCCGGAGCCACTGCGCTCGGTGCTCATCAAGCACCGGGAGATGCTGAAGTTCGCGATCGTCGGCGGCACGACCTTCGTCGTCGACAACGGTGTCTGGTACCTGCTCAAGCTGAGCGTCCTCGAGTCGAAGCCGACCACGGCGAAGGCCATCGCCATCATCGTGGCCACGATCGTGTCGTACGTGCTCAACCGCGAGTGGTCCTTCCGCACGCGCGGCGGGCGCGAGCGGACCCACGAGGCCGCGTTGTTCTTCGTGATCAGCGGTGTGGCCGTGGTGGTGAACCTGATCCCGCTGTACGTGTCGCGGTACGTCCTGCACCTCGAAGAGCCGTTCGTGTCGAGGTTCATGCAGGAGTTCGCCGACTTCGCGAGCGGCTCGATCATCGGCATGCTGCTGGCGATGGTGTTCCGGTTCTGGGGCTTCAAGAAGTGGGTGTTCCCCGACGAGCTCGGCGAGCGCCGGCGCGAGCAGGTCACACGCCTGCCGCGGTGAATCGGTTGTCCGCGGATCTGCGCGCTTCCAGCGTCAGGCCCGTGGCCGGCGAAACCCCGCGAAGCCGTGGGTCAACGCGGCACCGGTTCGGCCGGCCAGCGGACTTCACCGACGTCGTCCGGGCGCGGCACCTTGAGGAACAGGCTGAAGATCGCCGGCCGCTTGTTCGACAGCTCCAGCCGGCCGCCGTCGGCCTCGACCAGGGCACGAGCCAGGGCGAGGCCGACACCGGTCGACCCGCCGCCGGAGAAACCGCGTTCGAAGATGTGCGGGGCGATCTCGTCGGGCACGCCGGAGCCGGTGTCACCGACCTCGATCACCACGGTGGCCTCGGACTCGCCGCGCCGGGCGGCGAGCGTGACGGTGCCGGCGCCGTGGCGCAGCGCGTTGTCCAGCAGCACGCCGATGACCTCCCGCAAACGGCCCGGCGTCGCCCGGGCCATGAGCCCGTCGGCGATCTTCAAGCGAAGGTTGCGGCCCTCGACGCGCAGCAGCTGCCGCCACTCCTCCGCGACCTCGGGCAGCGTCGCGGGCAGGTCCACGGGCTCGGCGTCCACCTCGCGCGCCGCGCGGGCGGCGGCAAGCAGCTCGTCGAGTGCGTCGGCCAGCCGGTCGGCCTGCTCCTGCGCGGCCCGCGACTCCTCGACCACGTCGGGGTCGCCGTGGACCGTCAGCGGTTCCAGCCGCAGCTGCAGCGCGGTGAGCCGGCTGCGCAGCTGGTGCGAGACGTCGCCGACGAGCTGACGCTCGCGCTGCACGAGCTGCGCCAGCGCCGATGCCGACGTGTCCAGCGCCTCGGCGACCATGTCCAGCTCGGCCACGCTGTAGCGCCCGGGGTCGGGCCGGAAGTCGCCGCCACCGAGGCGAGACGCGCGATCGGCGACGTGCCGCAGCGGTTTCGCCAGCCGGCGCGCGGTCACCGTCGCCACCACCGCGCCCGTGCCGACGGACAGCACCACCAGCAACACCACGAGCAGGGTCACCTGCGTCTGCTTCGTGCGCACCGGACCGCTCGGGATCGACAGGATCACCTCGCCTTGGCGAGCCGTCGGCACCCGCTCCACGACCGGGTCGGGGCCGGGGTCGACACCGAGGTGCTTCTCCATCAGGCCGTCGACGCGGACCTCCAGGAACCCGCCGTGCGGCACGCCGACGCGGAACTGCTCGAGGTCGATCTCGTCGCCGTTGGCCACCTGCGTGTCGATGGTCGCCGCGATGCTGCGCGCGCGTTCGGCCAGGCTCTCGCGGTTGAGGTTCTCCACCAGCCGCCAGGCGGTGACGCCGAGCGGGATGCCGAGGACGGCCGCCGTGACCAGCACGGCCAGCAGGATGGCCATCAGGATGCGGCGGCGCATGCTCATGGCGGCGTCAGTCGACGTTGAAGCGGAAGCCGACGCCGCGCACGGTCGCGATGCGCCGTTCGCCGTCGGAGTGCGTGGACTTCGCGGGCCGCCCGGCCGCCTCGTCGGCCGCGACGGCGAGCTTCCGGCGAAGCCACGACATGTGCATGTCGAGCGTCTTCGACGTTTTCGACTCCAGCTCGTTCCACACCTCGGCGAGGATCTCGTCGCGGCTCACGACCTGGCCCGCGCGGCTCATCAGCACGCGCAGCAGCTCGAACTCCTTGTTCGCCAGCTGCACCTCGTGCAGGTCGACGGTGACGAGCCGCGCGCCGAGGTCCATGCGGACGCCGCCGGACTCCAGCACCTCCGGCACCCGGCGGCGCAGCAGCGCGCGGATGCGGGCCAGGAGCTCGGCCAGCCGGAAGGGTTTGGCCACGTAGTCGTCGGCGCCCGCGTCGAGGCCCACGACGAAGTCGACCTCGTCGGTGCGGGCCGTGAGCATCAGCACCGGCAGCTCGGTGCCGTCGGCGCGCAGCCTGCGGCACACCTCCAGCCCGTCCATGCCGGGCAGCCCCAGGTCGAGCACGAGCAGGTCGACGCGGTGGGCGGCCGTGGCGCCGAGCACCGCCGGTCCGTCGGTGACGACCTCGACCTCGTACCCCTCTCGCTGCAGCGCCCGGGACAGCGGCTCGGCGATGGTGGGGTCGTCTTCGGCAAGTAGGACCATGCTCACCTCGCCAACCTTACGGCGAACACCCGTGAAACCATCGTGACCGTGCCTGGCTACGAGGATGATCTGACCCTTGCCACCCGGCTGGCTGACGCCGCCGACGCGATCACCACTGCGCGTTTCCGCGCGCTGGACCTTTCGGTGTCGCGCAAACCCGACCGCACTCCGGTGACCGACGCCGACACCGCCGTCGAGGACGCGATCCGTGCGATCCTCGCCACAGAGCGGCCGGCCGACGCCGTCGCGGGCGAGGAACGCGGCGGGACGGCGGGCGCCACTGGGCGCGCGTGGGTCGTCGACCCGATCGACGGGACCAAGAACTTCCTGCGCGGCGTGCCGGTCTGGGCCACGCTGATCGCCCTGGTCGAGGACGGTTCGCCCGTCGTCGGCATGATCAGCGCGCCCCTGCTGGGCCGCCGCTGGTGGGCTTCACGGGGCGACGGTGCGTTCAGCAGCGACGTCGCGGGGTCACGGCGGTTGTCCGTGTCGGCCGTGGCGGAACTGGAAGATGCTTACCTGTCCACGACGGACCTCGACACGTGGTCCGAGTACCACTCGCGCGAGAAGTACCTCGCCCTCACCGAGGCCTGCTGGGAAAGCCGCGCGTTCGGCGATTTCTGGCAGCACTGCCTCGTGGCGGAGGGCGCGCTCGACCTCGCGGCCGAGTGCATCGTGAACCCGTGGGACGTCGCGGCCGCCCAGGTCCTCGTGACCGAGGCCGGCGGGCGCTTCAGCGACCTCACAGGCGTGGCGACCTACGAGGGCGGCTCGGCGTTGTCTTCCAACGGCGTGCTGCACGATGCTGCGCTGGCCGTGCTCAAGCGTTAGTCGACCATTGCTTTTCGGCCCGATCGATTCGGGCCGGAAAGCGGCAACGCCGACGGGACGGCCGCCCATTCGACTTCGCACTGCCAGCCGGATGTCGTACCTGGTGTCGCTGCAGTTCGTGATCCCCGGAATCGCGGCCCTCCTGGCTCAGGTGGCCCCGGCGATCGCCGACGTCTGGCGGGTTTCCTTCACCGTCGCAAGTGTGGTCGGCATCTGGGCGATCCTGGCGTTGACGCCGGCGCTGTCCCGCGCCGGCGCCCAGTCGGTGGCGCGGGTGCTCACCTTCGTCGCGGTCCCGTTGTACGCGTTGGTCGTCGTCCTGTCCGGATTGGCGAACATGGTCGATCCGGCGATGACACTCAGCGCGCTCCAGATCGAGGGCATCCTGTTCTGCCTGGTGACACTGGCCGGCGCTCAGGTGGCGTGGGCGGCCGCCGTGGCACCCGCGCTGCGACCCGCCGACGTGCGCTGACGGTCAGGGGGTGCCGGGCAGGACGCCGACCGCGCCGCGGGCGACCTGGGACCACGCCAAGCGGCCGAACAGGTAGTGGCAGGCGACCTGTTCGGACGTGAAGCGGGCCCAGTCGTACCGGTTGCCCTGCTCGCGCCAGAAGACTTCCCAGCCCTCGTCGGCGGCGGGCATGAGGCACCACGCGTTGTCGGCCTCGGTGCCCACGGACACGACTTCCGCGGGCACGCCCAGGCGGTCGAGCCAGCGGCGGATCGACTGGGTGTTCATCGCGCCTCCCGTGTCACGTCGGTCAGGAACCCCAGGGTGACCAGCTCGTCGGCGGCGAGCACGGCGCGGTAGCGGGTGCCGCCGCCGGGCCGGCCGGCCCAGGCCGCGGCGGTCGAGCGCCACACGGGCACGGGTTTCACCACGCGGTAGCGCCGGTAGCCGGCGTGCCGCGCGGAGCCGGGCAGCGAGCGCTGCGCGAACGGCGTGCCGTCGGGGGCGAAGAAGCGGCCGTGCTCGTCGCCGAACCGGTCGAGCAGGGTGTTTTCGGGCAGCACCACGGCGTCCTCCGGCTGGGCCGGCGGCCACGTCTCGCCTTCGGCCGGCTCGTGACCGTCCAGCACCGCCGCGGGCGGCTCGGGGTCCGCGGGTGGCGCGGGGGTGCGACGGAGGCCGCGGGACACGTACTCGAGCGTCGCGGTGTCGTCGAGGAGTGCGGAGTCGGGGTGATCGAACGGGCCGGAACCGTTCTCCGGCAACGGCAGCTGCAACGCGGGCCGGTCCGCGGCGACGGGCAGGTGGCCGATCGGGAACATGTGGACCAGGAACAGCGCGAGCACGCTTTCGCGCTCGGTCCGCAGCGCGCCCATCGGGGGTACCGGCGGCGGGGCCGGGTAAGGGTGACCGTGGAAGGCCTGAGGCTGGGGGGTCGGGTAGTACGGGGCGGCGCCGCTGCGCGGTCGACCGGGCGGCTGGACTCCGTACGGGTGGGCGCCGGGTGCGCGAGACGGCTGGGGCACCGGCGGCAGGCGAGTGCCGTTCGGGGGCGTCGGGAGGTCGTCAGTCCCCTGCTCGAAACGCTGGCCGAAACCCTGGTCGAACCCGCCGTCGAGCGAGCCGCCGTACTGAGCGGGCACCCGGATGGGCCCGGTGGCCAGGTCGGTGTCGGCCGGTTCGGCGTGTTCGGACACGGACACCCTCTTCTCGGTTGCTCCGACATCAGGAAAGACGTCCGCCGCGTCGCCCGGTTCCCCACAATTCCCCGATCGGGGGAACTTCCGCGCGGCACCGGACAAGGTGCTGAATCCACCTTATCCGCCGCCGGCGATCTTCCGCTTCACCAACGCGCGCACCGGGAGGGCCGTTCGGCCGGGCTCAGCCGGCGAGAGCCGTCACGACCCGCGAAGGCGACGGACGACCGAGCTGCCCGGCCATCCACACGCTCGTCTCCACCAGCTTGCCGAGGTCCACGCCGTGGTCGATGCCGAGGCCTTCGAGCAGCCAGACGAGGTCCTCGGTCGCGAGGTTGCCCGTGGCCGATTCAGCGTACGGGCAGCCGCCGAGGCCGCCGGCCGAGGAGTCCACAGTGGACACTCCGGCGCGCAGGGCCGCCTCGGTGTTGGCGAGGGCCTGGCCGTAGGTGTCGTGGAAGTGCACGGCGAGCGCCGAAACGTCCACACCGGATTTCCCGAAGTGCTCGATCAGCCGCGTGACCTGGCCGGTCGTCGCGACGCCGATGGTGTCGCCCAGCGAGAGCTGCGAGCAGCCGAAGTCGAGCAGCCGCCGCCCGGCGCGCACGACCTGTTCGGCGGGGACCACGCCTTCCCACGGGTCGCCGAAGCACATCGACAGGTAGCCGCGCACGTCGAGGCCCTCGGCGCGGGCGCGGGTGACGACCGGCTCGAACATGGCGAACTGCTCGTCGAGCGTGGAGTTCAGGTTGCGCTGGGCGAAGGTCTCGCTCGCGCTGGCGAAGATCGCGATGTCGGAGACGCCGGCGTCGAGTGCGCGGTTGAGGCCGCGCTCGTTGGGCACGAGCACCGGGTAACGCACGCCCTCGCGGCGGTCGAGGCCGGCCAGCAGCTGTTCGGCGTCGGCCAGCTGCGGCACCCACTTCGGGTGCACGAAGCTGGTCGCCTCCAGCGTGGTGAGGCCGGCTCCCGCGAGGCGGTCGAGGAACTCCAGCTTCACCTCCACGGGCACGACCGACTTCTCGTTCTGCAGGCCGTCGCGCGGGCCGACCTCCCAGATCGTGACGCGCGCGGGCAGCCCTTCGGCGGGGACCCGTTCGGGCAGGCCCACTTCACGGGCACCCACGTCAGCGCCGCCTTCCGCGCGGCGGGTGGCTGGGGGGCAGCGGTTCGGTGTCCTGAGGACCACTCTGCCCGGGGTCACCGCGGTAGTCGTCGTACGGGTTGTCGTTGACCTCGCGGTAGATCACCGTGTGCACGCGCTCGACGTGGGGGATGTCGTCGAACCTCAGCGGCTCGTCCGACGCCGACTCGATGATCAGCGTGCCGCAGCCGAAGACCCGGTCCAGCAGGCCGTGCTCGAACTGGACGCTGTTGATGCGCGACATCGGGATGTCGATGCCGGTGCGCTTGACGACGCCCTCGCGGGCGATCAGCCGGTCGGTGGTCACGATGAAGTGCGTGGTCCGCCAGCGCACGAGCGGCGCGAGGAACAGCCACACCACGAGCACCAGTGCCACCACGCCGATGGCGATCATCGCGACGTTGTTCCACGGCGGCGCCGCGTCCTGCGCGAGCAGGATGAGCCAGACGGCAGCCGCGATCGTGATCACGAAGGCCACGAACGGGAAGATCAGCATCTTGAAATGCGGGTGGCTGTGCACCACCACTTGCTCGTTCTGGCTGAGCAAATCGTCCGGATAGGCCACGGCGCGCGCTCCCCTGGTCTGTGTCTGCGCTGGTCGACTCACCGTACCGGCGCGAGGCGCCGCGCGGCGCGTTCGGGGTCAGGCCGGTCGGACGTGGACGACGTCGCCGGCCGACACCGTCACCCGGCGGCCGTCGGTGGCGTCGACCAGCAGCTGCCCGGACGCGTCGAGGTCGGCCGCGCGGCCGGTGAGCGTGCGGCCGCCGGGCAGCTCCACCCGCACGTCCTGGCCGAGGGTGGCGCAGTGGGCGCGGTAGTCCTGGAGCAGGCCTGCGGCGGTGAGGTCGCCGGCCGCGGCGCGCCAGCGGCGTTCGAGGTCGTCGAGGCGGGTGAGCAGGGCGAGGGCGACGTCGGTGCGGTCCGGATCGGCGGCGCCCTGCTCGGCGAGCGACGTCGCGGGCAGGCCTCCCGGCCCGGCCGGCACGTCCTCCCCGAGCGGCAACACGTTGAGCCCGATGCCGAGCACGACACCCGGCGCGGTCCCCGCGACGGCCTCGGCCAGGATCCCCGCGCACTTCGCGCGCTCGGGCCCGGCCAGCACGTCGTTGGGCCATTTGAGTACTGCGTCGACACCCAACCGGGCGGCGACCCCGCGCACGGCGAGCCCGGCCACCACGGACAGTGAGCCGAGCGCGGCGAACGGCACGCCCGCGGGCCGCAGCGCCACGCTCAAGTACAGCCCGGCGCCCTTGGGCGAGCTCCACGAGCGGGCCCGCCGGCCGACGCCCGCGGTCTGCTGTTCGGCGAGCAGCACCGAGCGGTCCGCACCCCCGTTTTCCAGGGCTTCCCGCAGGTCGGCGTTGGTGGAGCCGGTGGTCTCCACCACGGCCACGCGGGTGTAGCGGTCGCCGAGTTCGTCCCGCAGTCGCGCTGCGTCCAGGCCAGACATGTGCCCAGAATAGGAAAGTCCCCCTAACGTGCAAGCGACTCGCTCGTTACGCAGAGGTGCGCTCTTCTAGATTGGACGCTGTGACCCCGCCTGACCCCGAGCACAACGCCGTGCCGGATTCCCCGGCCGTGCCCGAAAAACCCGCCGCGGGCAAGTCGTGGGCGCGTGGCGCGGTCCACCGTGGACTCGTCGCGCTGCCGCTCGTGGCCGGCCTCGCCACCGCGGGCTGGCTCGTGGCGGACCGCGACCAACCCGCGCCGCCGCCCGCTCCGGTCGCGGCGGCCGCGGTCACGGCGGGACCGTCGGTGCTCCAGGTGAGCGCGCCCGTCGCCGCGCAGGAACCCGGCCAGGGCGCCTCGGGCGGCGGTGGCAAGACGCCGTTGCAGCAGTGGGCCGAATCGCTCGCCGGCCCCCTCGACATCCCGGCCGACGCGCTGATCGGCTACGCCGACGGCGAGCTCGCGCTGCGCTCCGAAGACCCCGGCTGCCACCTTTCGTGGGTGACGCTCGCGGGCGTCGGCGCCGCCGGCTCCGACCACGCCAACCCGATGAGCCTCTCGACGGCGTCGTGGAAGAAGTACGGCGCGAAGATCCCCGGCATCGACAAGCCGGCCCTCACCGACCCCAGCGCGGCCTCCGTCGCCGCCGGCCGCGCGCTGTGCGCCGGCGGCGCCGACCTGTCCGCGGGCACGGGCTGGTGGAAGTCGATCGCCGCGTACGCGAGCAAGGACACGGAGCTGTTCCGCCAGCGCGTGCTCGGCAACGCGCAGCTCTACGCCACCCTCTCGCTGGACCCCGCGAAGGCTTCTTCGCCGGCCGTCCGCGCCACCCGCTTCGCCCTCGGCCAGCTCGGCCTGCCGTACGTCTGGGGCGGCAACGGCCCCGACGCCGGCGCCGCGGGCTTCGACTGCTCCGGCCTGACGAAGGCCTCCTACGACAGCGCCGGCGTGACCCTGCCCCGCACGGCGGACAGCCAGTTCCGCTCCCTGCCGCCGGTCAACGGCGAACCCCAGCTGGGCGACCTGGTGTTCTACGGCTCGCCGACCACGCGGATCCACCACGTCGGGCTCTACCTGGGCAACGGACTGATGATCAACGCGCCGACCGAAGGCCAGGCGATCCAGATTCACACGTACCACTCGCGGGGCGATGATTACGCGGGAGCGGGCCGACCGGCCGCGTAGGCAGTCAACCGAGGAGGGTGCCGATGCACTCGTTCCGCACCCCCGACGGCATCACCCTCGGCGTCGAGCACTTCGGCGACCCGGCCGCGCCCCTCGTGCTGCTCGCCGGCGGCACCACCATGCTCTCCTGGCCCGATGCGCTGTGCGAGGCGCTCGCGCGCGGCGGGCGGCACGTCGTGCGCTACGACCTGCGTGACTCCGGCACGTCGACAACGGAGGACCCCGAAGCGCCCGCTTACACGCTGCGCGACCTCGCCGCCGATGCCGCCGCGCTCGCGAGCGGGCTGGGCGGCGGGCGGCCGGCGCACCTGGCGGGCATCGGCGTCAGCGGGATGGTGGCGCAGGTCGCCGCGCTGGATCATCCGGAGGCGTTCGGGGCGCTGACGCTGGTGGGGACGCGGCCCGTCGCGCCCGGGCCGGTCGACGGTGACCTGCCCGACCACGACGCGGAGGTGCTGCGGCGCCGGTTCGCGCTGGCGAACCCCGACTGGTCCGACCGTGCCTCCGTGGCGGAATTCGCCGCCGCCGGGGCGGAGGTGTTCGGGGACGATCCCGTCGCCGCGCGGGTGACCGCCGAGCGGATCTTCGACCGCACCCCCGGCGCGGCGCCGTCGGTCCGGGTGGCCAACCAGCTGGGCACGGTGTTCGCCCGGCTCGACTGCACGCCGCGGTGGCGTGAGCGGTTGCCCGACCTCACCGTGCCGACGCTCGTGGTGCACGGCCGCCACGACCCGTTTTTCCCCGTCGGCAACGGCGAAGCGCTCGCGCGCGAGATCCCCGGCGCGCGGCTGCTCGTGCTCGACGAGGCCGCGACCGCGATCCCCACGGCGGCCGTCGACGAGGTCGCTGTGGCGATGCTCGCGCTCTGACACCGCGTGGCCGCGGTCAGCCTGCCGCCGTGCACAGCACCGAGGCGGTTGAGCTGCTCGCGCGGTACGCGCGGGTGAGCGCGGACACGACGTACCTCCCCGACGGACGGCTTTCCCTGCCCAGGGTGACGGCCGCGACGAAGGGCGACGCGGAAGCGCTGGCCGCCGGCGTCGGCCGCTCGACGAGCTGCGGCGGTTCACGCACGACGAAGCGGTGGAAGCGCTGCGGGAGCTCGGTGCCGCGTGGGACGTTCGTGCCGCGGCGTCGGTGTGGGTGGCGGGGTTGTGGTCGGCGTCGTGGGCGTGGCGCCCCGCGCTGACCGGGGCCCTGCTCGCGCGCGCCGTACCCGAGCACGAGTCGCAGCCGTATCGAAGCTCCACCTCCTGCCGCGTGTGCGGGACGGACGCGCCGGCGGTACTCGCGTCGGCGGACGCGTGGTACCGGCGCCACACCGCGGGCGTGCCGATCGACGGGGACGTGCCCTGGCACGTCCCCGCGCTGGAGGAGCTGGCCGATCAGCCGCGGCCGGCCCCGTCCGAGCACGACCGCTGGCTGCTGCGCGCGGTGCTGACCGTGCTTCGCGCCTTGCCCGACGGCAACCGCCTCCTCGACACGACCGCCGTTCACGCGTACGGCAGCGTGCTCGAAGAACTCGCGCTCGTCGGCGTGGTGGCCACGGCCGAGCACCCCGGGCTGGCCGAGCGGTGGTCGGACTGCGTCGAGCGGGACCAGCGCCCGAACGACCGGATCGAGGTCCAGGCGCCGCTGGCGTGGTGGCGTTCGTCCGACGGACTGCGTCCTGCGCGAGGCCTTCGCGGACTTCGACACCACGGACGTCGACTTCGACGCGCCCCGCCCGACGCCGGACCCCGCGCCCGGTTCGACGCCGGCGGCGGCCGTCGCAAAGCGGGTCAAGGAACTGAACCGCCCCGGCACGATTCCGCGATCCGTCGGCACGGAGCCGGCGTCCGCCGGTGACGTCTACGCCATGCGGGTCGCCGCCGACCGGTGGGTGA
Source organism: Amycolatopsis sp. NPDC004368 (assembly GCF_053602515.1). Lineage (NCBI taxonomy): Bacteria > Bacillati > Actinomycetota > Actinomycetes > Pseudonocardiales > Pseudonocardiaceae > Amycolatopsis > Amycolatopsis sp. NPDC004368. Next base: position 257,283 of record NZ_JBSGDT010000003.1, read on the forward strand.
CGCTGTACGTCTGGTCGGTCGACGCCGGTGGCGCCCGGACGTACGCGACGGTCGAGTTCCTGGCCGAGTTGTTCCCGGAGTTCCCGGACCCCGCGGCGCTCTCGGGCCGCGTCCAGCCCCGCTTCGACGGGCGGTGGCACTACCGCGCCCACTCGCTCGAGAAGGCCCCGAACACGCGGCGCATCGCCCAGGGCGTCCCCGCCCCGGTGGGAGACGGACCCCCGCCCGACCGGTCCTCGTCCGGGGCCGCGAAGGACCTGCGCCACCTCGCCGACGCCTGCTTCCGCGAGCTGCGCTGAATCACGCCCTTTTCGGGAATTGGCGACGACTGTTGGCTAGCTGCGCGAGTACCTGGAACAGGAGGAGAAGCGAGCAGCGAGGCCGAGCCGGACGTCGAAGTCGTGACGCCGTACGAAGACACGCACTACGGCACGCGCGAGGTGGTCGTGCGCGATCCCGACGGTCGTTTGTGGACACTGCAGGCGTGACCGTCGGCAACACCGCGCTGCGCACCGCGTTGTGGCGCGCGCTGCACCTCGAAGCCGACGCACCCCCGCACGTGTTCGAGGATCGCGTGGGGTTGGAGGTTGCCGCGCCGGAAGCGGCCTGGCGGCAGCGGCCGGACATGGATCCCGTGACGACACAAGGGTTTCGGCCGAGCATGGTCGCGCGGGCGCGGTTCGTCGAGGAGCTGGTGCGCGAACGCGACGCGAGCCAGTACGTGATCCTCGGCGCCGGGCTCGACTCGTTCGCGCAACGGCACCCCGGCGTCACCAAGGTGTTCGAGATCGACCAGCCCGTACTTCGCGAACCGCGCCGACGACCTGCGCCCATCCTCCGGCGAGGACTTCCTGGTCGCCACCGCGTGATGGCGTGAACGACCCGCGAGATCGTGCCGGTTTCCGGATGGCGCAGTGCGATCGGCCACCAAGCCGATCCGACTGCGCCATCCGGAAGACGGCTCAAAGGCGATCTCGCACGCCCCGCCGGAGGCGGGGCCGAAAACACAGTTGTTCATTTTCTGACCACGTACCAGACGCCAACCCAACACGAACCGGTCCGCTCGCGTCCCCATCATGAGTCGCCCTTCCCCCCTACCCAGGAGGACTCATGATCCGCAAGCGGATCGTGGCCGCGCTCGCCGCGGCGACGCTGGCCGCGGCCGGCGTGGTCACGGCGGCCGTGACGAACGCAGGCGTTCCGGACGTGGCGCCCGCCGCCGCGGCCGTGCCGTCGTTCGACCACGTCGTGCTGGTGATGTTCGAGAACAAGAAAGCCTCGTCCATCACGTCGTCGGCCGCCCCGTACTTCACGTCCTTGGCGAGCCAAGGCGCGAAGTTCACCAGTTCCTTCGCGATCACCCACCCGAGCCAGCCCAACTACGTCGCGCTGTTCTCCGGCGCGACGCAGGGCGTCACGAGCGACTCGTGCCCCGCCAACCTCGGCAGCAAGGCCAACCTCGGCCAGCAGCTGATCGGCGCCGGCAAGACGTTCAAGGGCTACTCGGAGTCCATGCCGTCCGACGGTTACACCGGCTGCTCCAGCGGCACCTACATGCGCAAGCACAACAGCTGGGTGGACTTCTCCAACGTGCCGAGCTCCAGCAACGTCCGCTACTCCAGCTTTCCCACCGACTACACCAAGCTGCCCACGGTGTCCTTCGTGACGCCGAACATGTGCAGTGACATGCACGACTGCTCGATCGGCACCGGTGACACCTGGCTGAAGAGCCACCTCGACTCGTACGCGCAGTGGGCCAAGACGCACAACAGCCTGCTGATCGTCACGTTCGACGAGGACAGCGGCACCTCGGTCAACCAGATCTACACCTCGTTCGTCGGCGCCCACGTGAAGCCGGGCAGCTACTCCGAATCCATCAACCACTACACGGTCCTGCGCACCATCGAGGCCTCCTACGGCCTGCCGGGGATCGCGGGCGCGGCGAGCAAGTCGCCGATCCTCGACGTCTGGCAGTGAGTCCCCGCCGCGGGTGCGTCCATTGTGGACGCACCCGCGGTCCGTCGGAAGGACCCGCCCGTGTACTTGTCCACCATCGGCCGCAGTGAGCACAAGGCCTCGAAAGGCAAGATCGCCGCGAACGTGCTCGCGCTCGGCACCGTCAGCCTCGTCACGGACATCTCCTCGGAGATGGTCACGGCGGTGCTGCCCATCTACCTCGTGCTCAGCCTCCACCTGAGCCCCGCGATCTACGGCCTGGTCGACGGCCTCTACACCGGCGCGACGGCACTGCTGCGGCTCGTCGGCGGGTACCTCGCCGACCGGGTGAGCCGGCGCAAGACCATCGCCGGGATCGGCTACGCGATCTCGGCCGTCGCCAAGCTCGGGCTGGTCGCGGCCAGCGCGTCGGCCGGGGCGATCGGCGCCGTGATCACCGCGGACCGCACCGGCAAGGGCCTGCGCACGGCGCCGCGCGACGCGTTGATCACCTTGTCGGCGCCGCAGGACATGCTCGGGCGCGCGTTCGGCGTGCACCGCGCGATGGACAGCGCGGGCGCGTTCGCGGGACCGCTCGTGGCGCTGGGGGTGCTCGCGCTGGTCGGCGCTTCGAGCACCGACGCGTTCGACGCGGTGTTCGTGACCAGCTTCTGCATCGCCGCGATCGCCGTGTTGCTCTTGATCCTCTTCGTCCGCGACCACCGCACCCCGCGCCCGGCCACCGGCACCGTGTCGCCGAAAGCCGCGGCGGCACTGCTGAAGTCGGCGCCCGTGCGGCGGCTGCTGATCGCCGCGTGCGTGCTCGGCACGGCGACGATCGGCGACGGCTTCGTGTACCTGCTGCTGCAGCGGCGCGAGGACATCGGCACGGGCTGGTTCCCGCTGCTGGCCGTGGGCACGAACCTCGCCTACCTCGTGCTGGCCGCGCCGCTCGGCTCGCTGGCCGACAAGTTCGGCCGGCTGCCGGTGGTGCTCGGCGGCTACAGCGCACTGGTCGTGGTGTACCTGCTGCTGGCCGGGCCCGTGTCGGGCTGGCCGCTCGTGGTGCTTTCGCTCGCGCTCTACGGCACGTTCTACGCCGCCACCGACGGCGTGCTGATGGCGCTGGCCGGGCCGGTGCTGCCGGAAGCCCTGCGGACGACCGGGATCTCGCTCATCCAGACCGGGCAGGCGGTGGCGTACTTCGTGTCGTCGGCGCTGTTCGGGCTGGCGTGGCAGGTGTGGGGCATCGGGCCGTCGATGGCCGTGGCGGCCGGCGCGGCCGTGCTCGCGATCGTGGTGACGTTCGGACTCTTGCGGAAGGCGCGATGAAAACGCGGATCCTGGTGGCGGTGGCGGGCATCGTGGTGCTGGTCGCCGCGGCGGCGGTGTACGTCGGCATGGCGGCGGCGCGCAACCGTGACGTCGCGGCCACCGGCACGGTGTCCCTGGCGCCGGGCCCCCGGCTGCTGGTGCGCAGCACGGCCGACGCCTCGCGCGGCCACGTCGTCACGGTTTCGGTGACCGATCCGGGCGGACCGCGCGCGGTGTCGCCGGTGACGTGCGCGCGGGTGTACGCGTCCGCGGGCACCGGCCTGTGCCTGCGTCAGGACGGCGACCTCACGACGTACCAGCTGGCGGTGCTCGACTCTTCGCTGACGTCCAAGCGCGAGATCCCGCTGGTCGGCCTGCCCAACCGCGCCCGGGTGTCGCCCAGCGGCAACCTGGTGGCGTGGACGGTGTTCGTCACCGGCGACTCCTACAACGGCGGTGTGTTCTCCACCCGCGCCGGCATCCTCGACGTCCGCACGGGCGAGCTGGCGCCGACGCTGGAGGACTTCGCGGTGACGCTGAACGGCAAGCCCTACACCGCCGTGGACCTCAACTTCTGGGGCGTCACCTTCACCCGCGACGACCACACCTTCTACGCCACCATGTCCACGGCCGGCCGCCGCTACCTCGTCCGCGGCGACTTCCGGGCCCACACGATCGTGTCGATCCGGGAGAACGTGGAGTGCCCGTCGCTGTCGCCGGACAGCACGAGGATCGCCTTCAAGTCCGCGATCGCCGATGACCCGGCGAAGGGCTGGCGGCTGTCCGTGCTGGACCTCGCGTCGGGCCGCGTGACACCCCTCGCGGAGACCCGCAGCGTCGACGACCAGGCCGCGTGGCTCGACAACCGCTCCGTCGCCTACGGCATCCCGCGGGGCACGCAGCACTCGGACGTGTGGACGGTGCCGGCCGACGGCAGCGGCGTGCCCCGCGTGCTGGTGCCGGACGCGGAGTCGCCGGCGGCCCTGGGGTGATCCTTCGCCGGGGCACGCCGGGTGTCAGACTTGTCCTTCAGCAGCGGATCTGACACCAGGGAGAGCGATGAGCGCGGAGCCGACCCCGGCCGACGTGCTCGCCGCGGAGCTGGCCGCGCTGCGGGCGAGCGCCGGCGACCCGTCGTTCCGCAAGATGGCCGAACGCTCCGGCCGCATCTCCCACACCACGCTGCACGAGGCGGTGAAGGGCACCCGCTTCCCGTCCTGGGAGACGACGCGGGAGTTCGTGAAGGCGTGTGGCGCGGACGAAGAACGGTGGCGGCTGCGGTGGGCGGAGCTCAAGGGCGCGCCGGTGGTGGCGGAGCCCTCTGCGGTGACCGAGCCGGGTGCCGCCGGACCGAAGACCGCCGGGCAGAACGCCACCGAGGCGAGTGAGCCCGAGCCGGCCGCGGGTGAAGCCGAGGGCGTCAGGATCGCCCCGCCGCCGCGCAAACGCTTGCCCCGGCGGAACGTGCTGGTCGTGACCGCCGCCGTCGTGGTGGTGCTGCTGGCGGTGGCCGCGTTCGTCCTCCCGGGCAAGTTCGGCGAGCCGGCCGGTGACGCGAGCGCCCGCATCCCCGGGGACAACACCAGGTTCATCGCCGACGTGACGGTGCCCGACGGCACGCCCGTGCACGTCGGCGTGACCGTGCAGAAGGTGTGGGAGCTCGAGAACTCGGGCAACGTCCGCTGGCACCAGCGCTACCTCCAGCGCACGGACCTGCCGCCCGCGCCGGGCACCTGCCACACCCCCGCGCGGGTGCTGATCGGCGACACCTCGCCGGGTGAGCACGTGATGATCAGCGTGCCGGTGACGGCGTCGGACGCGCCGGGCCGCTGCTGGATCGGCTGGAAGATGGTCGACGCGGCGGGCACGGAGTTCTTCACCACGAAGCGGCCGGTGTACGTCCTCATCACGGTCGTCCCCTGACCCTGTCAGATTCTGTAAGACCTGGTCAGACCGGTACCGAACACCCCGGTGCCGCCGGAAGATGGGTCGTGGCGAAGGCGACCCACCACCGTCTTCGGCGGATTCTGGGGGTCGGTCCGTGGGGCGTCCGAGCACCGGGCGCCCCCACGGACCGCCGAGTTCAGGCCGTGCGACGGAACGTGCTGCGGTAGGCGCTGGGCGACACCCCGAGCGCGCTCTGCAGGTGCTGGCGCAACGAGGCCGCCGTACCGAACCCGCAGTCGGTGGCGATGCGGTCGATCGGCCGGTCCGTCTCCTCGAGCAGCCGGCGGGCGCGTTCGACGCGCTGCTGCGTGAGCCACTGCAACGCCGAGATCCCGACCTCCTCGCGGAAGCGCCGGGTGAACGTGCGCACGCTCATCGACTCCTTCGCGGCGAGATCGCGCAGCGTCAGTGGCCGGTCGAGGTGCTCCAGGGCCCACGCTCGCGCGGTGCCCGTCGACGCGGTCTGCGGTTCGGGCACCGGACGCCGGATGAACTGCGCCTGCCCGCCCTCGCGGTGGGGTGAGACGACGGTGCCGCGAGCGACCTCGTTGGCCACGGCGGCGCCGAAATCACGCCGGATCAAGTGCAGGCAGAGGTCGATGCCGGATGCGACGCCGGCGGAGGTGAAGACGTTGCCGTCCTCGGTGTAGAGCACGTCCGGGTCGAGTTTGACTCGCGGGTACTCCAGCCGGAAGTCGCCGGCTGAGCGCCAGTGCGTGGTCGCGCGGCGGCCGTCGAGCAGGCCCGCGGCCGCGAGCACGAACGCGCCGGTGCAGATCGACGCGACGCGTGCGCCGGGCCGGATGCGCCCGATCGCGCCGGCCAGCGCGGGCGGGTAGTCGCGGCCCGTGGGCTCGTACTCGAGCGACGACGCCGGCACCACCACCGTGTCGGCCTCGGCGATCGCCTCCGGCCCCACCGGGACGGGGATCACCACGTCGGAGTCGGTGCGGACGTCGCCGCGCTCGGGCGTGCAGGTGACCACCTCGTACAGCGGCTCGCCGTCGGCCGAGCGCGCCTGGCCGAACAGGCGGTGCACGATGCCGAGCTCCATCACGAGCATGCCGTGGCGCACCAGCACCGCCACGTGGTGCCTCTCGGGGTGCCGGAAAACGGACATGGCTCGATTCTTGCACAGGTTGTCCATCGGGCCACTGTCTCCGCCTATCAGAGCGAGCGACCCTGGCGCCATGAACGTCCTCTGGCTCTTCGCCCACCCCGACCCCTGCTCCCTCGGCGGCGCGCTGCGCGACGACGGCTTGGAAACCCTGCGCACCCTCGGCCACGACGTGCGCGAGTCGGACCGCGCAAGGATCGAGGATGGCGCCACGCAGGTACAACTGCGGGCTCGACGCCGTCGACGTGAGCGGCGGCCGCTCGAAGTCGCTGGTGCGCTGGGCGTTGCACGAGGATCCCTGACCGTTCGGCGAGCTCAAGCGGAGTGGCCGGGATCAACGAGAAGATGCTGATCCAGTCGTTGCGCGAACCGGAGCACGGCGACATCGTCCACCGCGAGGCCCACGCCGAGATTCCACCGCGTGTGGAGTACTCGCGGGCAGGCTCGACACCGCGCTGCCGGCGGGGGTGAATGAGTCGAGACGAACGTGCGCCACATCGCCACGCCCCGGGCGTGCTGTCGGCACCTCGGCTGACTCAGCCCAGCGCGCGGTTGTACGGCGCGAACCGCCGCGCGGCGATCCCCGGCAGTGCTTTGCCGCCGTGGACCAGCCGGGGCGCCGGGGCGATCGGGAGCAGCCCCGAAGCGCGGCACCACGACGAAAGCCCCGGCTGAGCCAAGTCGACGTCGACCCGGATCCGGCCGCCGGCCGAGCGCGCGATGCCGCGGATCAGGGCGCGAGCCTGCTCCTCGTCCGGCGCGACGACCGGGCCGATCACGGTCACGTCGTCGAGCACCGTGCCGAGGGCGAAGCCGTCGTCGAGCACGTGGACGTGCTCGGCTTCGAACAGGAGCCGGTCGAGCAGCGCGCGGCGCTCGAAGCCCTGCGCGGCGGTGTCCAGTTCGTACACGCGGTCCAGGTCGCCGGGCCGGACGGCGCGCGAAACCGGGCCGCCGTCGTCGGAGAGTGTGCCGAGGTGGCCCTCGCAACCGCCGTCGGCCACGAAGCCCAGGGATTCGTACAGGCGCAGGCCGAAGTCGCTCGCGTGGAGGAACACCGTGGCGTCACCGGCCGCCGCGACGGCCGCGGAGGTCACCCGGCCGCCCAGGCCCTGGCGTTCGTGGCGGGCGGCGACCACGACCATCGAGATCGACGCGACCGGGCCCGTCTCGACCAGGATCGACGTTGCCGCCAAGCCGCCGTCGGGGGCGTCGATGCCGAAGCCGCGGCCGACGTCGAGCAGGATCGACCACTTGCGGTGCTCGCGGGGCCAGTCGCGGTCGGCGCCGAGATCGAGGCAGGCGGACAGGTCGGCGGGCCCGAGCGGGCGGACGGGAAGCACGCCGCCAGCCTATGCCCGGGGAGGCGTACGCCACACGCGAAGCGACCCCGTGGTAGCTAAGCTCCGCTTCATGAGCAGTGCGACGCAGCCGCTCGGGACTCCGCCCGAGGAAGAACCGGACATCCACACCACGGCCGGCAAGCTCGCGGACCTCTACCGCCGTTACGACGAGGCCGTGCACGCCGGGTCCGAGCGTGCGATCGAGAAGCAGCACGCGAAGGGCAAGAAGACTGCCCGCGAGCGCATCGATCTGCTGCTCGACGAGGGCTCGTTCGTCGAGCTCGACGAGCTGGCGCGCCACCGCTCCACGAACTTCGGGCTGGAGAAGAACCGCCCCTACGGCGACGGCGTGGTGTCGGGCTACGGCACCGTCAACGGCCGCCCGGTGTGCGTGTTCTCCCAGGACGTGACGGTCTTCGGCGGAGCGCTCGGCGAGGTCTACGGCGAGAAGATCGTGAAGGTCATGGACCTCGCGATCAAGACCGGCTGCCCGATCATCGGCATGAACGAGGGCGGCGGCGCGCGCATCCAGGAAGGTGTGGTGTCGCTCGGCCTCTACGCCGAGATCTTCCGCCGCAACACCCACGCGTCGGGCGTGATCCCGCAGATCTCGCTGATCATGGGCGCCAACGCCGGCGGGCACGTGTACTCGCCCGCGCTCACGGACTTCGTGGTGATGGTCGACGAGACCTCGCAGATGTTCATCACCGGCCCGGACGTCGTGAAGACCGTGACCGGCGAGGACGTGACCTTCGAGGAACTCGGCGGCGCGCGCACGCACAACACCAAGTCGGGTGTCGCGCACTACCTCGGCTCCGACGACGAGGACGCGATCTCCTACGTCAAGGAACTGCTGTCGTACCTGCCGCAGAACAACCTGTCCGAGCCGCCCGCCTTCGCGCCGGGTGAGCCCGCCGGCTTCTTCGACGACGTGACCGACACCGACCGCGAGCTCGACACGATCATCCCCGACTCGCCGAACACGCCGTACGACATGCACGAGGTCGTCACCCGCGTGCTCGACGACGGCGAGTTCCTCGAGGTCCACGAGCTCTTCGCGCCCAACATCCTCGTGGGCTTCGGCCGCGTCGACGGGCAGAGCGTGGGCGTGGTCGCGAACCAGCCGACGCAGTTCGCCGGCTGCCTGGACATCGCGGCGTCGGAGAAGGCCGCGCGGTTCGTGCGCACCTGCGACGCGTTCAACATCCCCGTGCTCACCTTCGTCGACGTGCCCGGCTTCCTGCCCGGCACCGACCAGGAGTGGAACGGCATCATCCGCCGCGGCGCCAAGCTGATCTACGCCTACGCCGAGGCCACGGTCCCGCTGGTCACCGTGATCACCCGCAAGGCCTACGGCGGCGCGTACGACGTGATGGGCTCCAAGCACCTCGGCGCCGACGTCAACCTCGCCTGGCCGACCGCGCAGGTCGCCGTGATGGGCGCCCAGGGCGCCGCGAACATCGTGCACCGCAAGACGCTCGCCACGGCCGCCGCCGAGGGCCGCGACGTGGACGCCCTGCGCGCCGAGCTGATCCAGGAGTACGAGGACACGCTGCTGAACCCGTACGCCGCCGCCGAACGCGGGTACGTCGACTCGGTCATCGTGCCCGCCCACACGCGCGGCCACATCACGAAGGCGCTGGCCCTGCTGAAGACCAAGCGTGAAACGCTCCCGCCCAAGAAGCACGGCAACATCCCCCTGTGAGGCCTCCCGTGAGCGACCGCCCCCTGCTCCGCGTCGTCCGCGGCAACCCGGACGACGCCGAACTGGCCGCCCTCACCGCCGTGGTCGCCGCGGTGGCCGCGTCTTCCGGCAGCGCACCGGCTGCCCCCCGGCGCACGTCGTGGTGGACCGACCGCGCGACCCGGCTGGGCACCTTGCCCCAGCCGGGCGACGGTGCGTGGCGCGCTTCCGCGTTGCCGCGCTGACCTGTCGCCGCGTGCACCCCGATGCGGCATTCGGTGCGCCCCACGCACCCAACGCCGTATCGGGGCTCCAGCGTCAGATTCCGGTGCAGGCCTTCACAACACGATCCGCCAGAGCATCGGTGAACTTCCGCGTCACCGGCGCACCCGTGACCAGCACCCGGTAGTGGATCGGCCCGATCGCCTGCTCCACCAGCCAATCCAGATCCGTTCCGGTCGGCAGCTCGCCGCGAGCCAGGGCCCGCTCGAACGGCAGCCGGTCGCGTGCGCGCTGCCCGTGGATCTGCTCCGCGCGCAGCCGGGCGGCCAGAGACGGGTCGTGCTGGGCCTGGCCGATGAGGGCGCGGAACACGGCGCCGGCGTCGGCGGTGGTGAGGAAGGTGGCGACGGCGGCGAGGTGGTCGCGCAGGTCGCGGCGGAGGTCGCCGTGGTCGGGGGGCACGAGTTCTTCGGCGAGGTCGTCACCGAGGGCGTCGAGGAGAACGTCCACTTTGGACGGCCACCAGCGGTAGATCGTCTGCTTCGCCACGCCCGCGGCGGCGGCGAGGCGCTCGATCGTGAAGCCGGCGAAGCCGTGGTCCACCAGCAGGTCGTCGGCGGCGTCGAGGACGGCGCGGCGGGCGTCCTCACTGCGGCCGTAGCGGTTGCCGTGGTGGCGGCGGGTATCGGGTGAAGTGGCGTTTCCCACGTCGGCGAGCCTAATCGGCTTCTAGACAAGACGCAACGTCGCGTCTAGCGTGAGCCGCGGCAAAAGGGGGTCACCGACATGTGTTCCGCGTGTGGCGTGCCGACGCACGTCCTGGAAGAGCCGACCGCGCCGCGCAAGTTCGCCGCGCTGTACAACAAGGACTGCCGCCCGTACCTGTTCGGCGCGGGGCTGGCGATGATGGCCGACAACATCGAGCACGTGATCACCTACTGGGTGCTGTGGGAGAAGTTCCAGTCCCCCGCGCTCACCGGCTTCGAGGTGATCAGCCACTGGGTCCCGTTCCTGTTGTTCTCGGTGTACTTCGGCGGGCTGGCCGACCGCCACGACTGCCGGCGGATCATCCAGGCCGCGCAGGTGCTGTTCATGCTCGTGTCCGTGCTGTGGGGCGTGCTGATCGTCACCGACACGCTGCAGGTCTGGAGCGCGTGCGTGCTCTTGATCCTCCACGGCATAGCCGGCGCGGTCTGGGGCCCGGGCGAACAATTGATGCTGCACGACTTCGTGGGCCCGGCCGAACTGCCGAGCGCGGTACGACTGAACGCCACCTTCCGCAGCCTCGGCATCCTGTTCGGCCCGGTCGTCGGGTCGGCGCTGCTGCTCGGGCTGGGGCCGGTGGCGGGCATCTTCGTGAACGTCGCGTTCTACCTGCCGCTCACGCTTTTCCTGTTCCGCACCAACTTCACCGGCCACACGCGCGACGGCGGCATCGTCGCCCGGCCGCGCGTGGGACTGTTCGACTCGGTGCGGGTGCTGCGCGAGGTCGGCGCGAACCCCACGATGGTCGGCATGATCATCCTGGCCGGGCTGGGCGCGTTTTTCGTCGGCGCTTCGATGCAGAGCTCGATGCCGATCTTCGCCCAGGACCTCGGCGCGGGCAGCGCCGGCACGGCCTACGGCGTGCTGTTGTTCGCCAACGGCGCCGGCGGTGTGCTCGGCGGCATTCTGCTGGAGGCGACGGGCCGGATCAAACCGAGCGTGTTCGCGGCCGTGGTCAGCACCGCGATCTACGGGCTCTCCAGCCTGTTCTTCGCGCTGACGGCCAGCTATCCGCTGGCGCTCGTCCTGCTGGTGATCGGCGGCATCGCGAACCTCGCGTCGATGTCGATCGGGCAGACGGTGGTGCAACTGCTGGCGAAACCGGCCGAACGCGGGCGCGTGATCGGCGTCTACAACGTCTCGGCCAACGGCCTGCGCGCCGGCAGCGGGTTCACAGTGGGGCTGCTCGGCGCCGCCGTGGGTGTGCACTGGTCGCTGGGCCTGAGCGCGGCCGCGTTGACCGTGGGCACGGCGATCGCCGGCTGGTACTCGCTGTGGGGGCGGCGGGCACGGGAGGCCCGGCGGCAGCTGGAGCACGTGGGTGACTGACGCCGAGCGACCCCCTCAGTCCTGCGGCGTGAGCACGACGAGCGGGATCACGCGGTCGGTCTTCCGCGCGTACTCGTCGTACCGCGGGAAGATGCCGGACATCAACGCCCACAACGGTTCCCGCTCGGCCGCGGGCACGACCCTGGCGCGGGCGGTGAACCGCCGCAGCCCGACCTGCACGCCGACGCTCGGGTTCGCCTCGAGGTTCTTGAACCACGCCGGATCCTCGTCGGCACCACCCTTCGACGCGACGACGACGAAGTCGTCGCCCGAGGTGCCGTAGATCAGGCAGCAGCGGCGGGGCTCGCCGGTGCGCCGGCCGGTGGTGGCGAGGATCAGGGTGTGCACGCCGTTGGACTCGTGGCCCTCAGTACCTCCCGAGGCCAGGTACGTGCGGGTCTGCTCGGCGACCCAGTCCCACGCCGAGTCGGTGGCGCGGTCGAGGTCTTCGGCGACGGCCATGGTGGTGGTCCTCTCCTGGAGTGGTGGCTCAGCCGAGTTCTTCGACCAGCCCGACGATGATGCCCGCCGGGCCGCGGACGTAGGCGTAGCGGCAGTAGTCCTCGTACCGCGCGAGCTCACCCACGAGCTCGGCGCCGTGGGGACGCAGGCGGCGCAGCACGTCGTCGAGGTCGTCGACGACGAACGTGAGGCGCGGGATGCCCGGGGTGTTCACGGGAGGCCGCGGCGGCGTGGCGGTGCTCACCGGCGAGTGGAACGTGGACAGCTCGATCCGGCTGTGGCCGTCGGGTGTGCGCACGAAGGCGAGGTCGGCCTTGACGCCGGGGAGCCCCAGGAGCTGGTCCACCCACTCACCCTCGACCGTGGCCTGCCCCTCCAGCTCCAGGCCGAGCTCGACGAAGAACGCGATGGCGGCGGCGAGATCCTCGACCACCACGCCGGCGTGATCCATGCGGCGGACCGTCATGGTTTTCCTCCCTTGACCGGGTGACTGCCCGGCGGCCCCTGCGGCCGCTCGTGCCCCGGGGACGCAGCCGATGACGCGTTCTCGACATCGTCCGTTCCCGATTTTGTCGGTGCCCCCGGATACCTTGACCCAACCACTTCGGAACCCCCTCATCACCGTGCGCGACAGCGCGCTCACCAGCGGAACCACGCTTGAACCACGCTTGAACCACGCTTGAACCACGCTTGAACCACGCTGGATCGAGTACTAGTCCGCGACGTATGATCCAGCACGTATAGTCCACATGGAATAACCACATCGGATCACTCGAAAGGATCAACAGCCATGGTTGCGGCGAAGCTGACCACTCTGGGGGTGGCCGTGCTCGAGCTTCTCCACGAAAAGCCGATGCACCCCTACGAGATGGCTCAGCTCATGCGCGAGCGCTACGTGGATCTGCGCGTGAAGCTGAAGGCCGGGTCGCTCTACCACACCGTGGAACGCTTGCAGAACAACGGTTTCATCGAGATCGTCGACACCCAGCGCGACGGCAGGCGCCCCGAGCGCACCGTGTACGCGATGACGGCGGCGGGCAAGGACGTGTTCGTGCAGCGGGCCCGGGAGCTGCTGGGCGACGTCGCTCAGGAGTACCCGGAGTTCCTCAGCGGGCTCGCGGTCATCGACGACCTCGGCCGGGACATCTCGATGACCGAGCTGGAGCACCGCATCACGCTGCTGCGCGCGAAGGTCGCGTCGGACCAGACCGTGCTCAAGGGCCTGCGCGACGGGGGCCTGCCCGAGATCTACTGGCTCGACTTCCGCTACGCCGCCGCCCACCGGGCCTTCGAGCTCGAGTGGTGCGACCGCCTCTACACCGATCTTTCCTCAGGGCGCATCCGGTTCCAGGACGAAAAGCCCACGCTCAGTCTCATCACCAAGGAAGACCATGAACGCAAGACAAGCTAACCCGTGGGCCGCGCTCAGCGCGCTGTGCCTGGGGTTCTTCATGATTCTGCTGGACACCACCATCGTGTCCATCGCGATCCCCAACATGCTCGACAAGCTGAACACGGGCTTGAACTCCGTGGTGTGGGTGATCAGCGTCTACCTGCTGACCTACGCCGTGCCGATGCTCTTCACGAGCCGCCTGGGTGACCGCTTCGGGCCGAAGCGCGTGTTCCTCGCCGGCCTGATCGTGTTCACGGCCGCGTCGTTGTGGTGCGGCCTGTCGGGCAGCGTCGAGATGCTCATCGCGGCACGTGCCGTGCAGGGTCTCGGCGCCGCGCTGATGACGCCGCAGACGCTGGCGTTCATCACGCACCTGTTCCCGCCCGCCAAGCGCGGCCCGGCCATGGGCGCGTGGGGCGGCGTCGCCGGCCTGGCCACCATCGCGGGCCCGCTGCTGGGCGGCGTGCTGGTCGACCACCTCGGCTGGGAGTGGATCTTCTTCGTCAACGTGCCGATCGGCGTGGTCGCCATCGTGCTCACCGTGCTGCTCGTGCCCGACTGGCAGCCCAAGCACGCCCACTCGTTCGACTTCATCGGCATCTTCCTCTCGGCGGCCGGCTTGTTCTGCCTGGTGTTCGGCGTGCAGAACGGCCAGCAGTACGACTGGGGCACGGTCTTCGGCGGCATCACGGTGTTCGAGTTCATCGGCGCCGGCGTGGTGCTGCTGGTGGCGTTCGTGCTGTGGCAGAAGTACAACCGCCGCGAACCACTGGTGCCGCTCGCCGTGTTCGGCAACCGCAACTTCTCCGCGGGCACCCTCACGGCCACCACCGTCGGCTTCACGATGACCGGCATGTTCCTGCCGTTGATCATCTACATCCAGACGGTGCTCGGCCTGAGCCCCACGCTCGCCGGGGTGCTCACCGCGCCGATGTCGTTGTTGTCCGGCGTGATCGCGCCGTTCGTGGGCCGCGCGTCGGACCGGATCAACGGCAAGTACCTCGTGATGGGCGGCCTCGCGCTGCTCGCCGTGGGCATCGCCGTCATCGCCGTGCAGGCCCGCCCGGACACCAGCCCGTGGGCGCTGATCCCGGCCCTGCTGGTCTGCGGTCTGGGCATCGGCTGCATCTTCTCGCCGATGAGCAACCTGACCATGGCGTCGGTGCAGCCGCAGCTCGCCGGCACGGCGTCGGGCATCTTCAACACCGCCCGCCAGGTCGGCGGCGTTCTCGGCAGCGCGGCCATCGGCGTGCTCCTGCAGGCCCGCATCAGCGCCTCCATCACCGACGAGGCCACCATCGCCGCGGCGCAGCTGCCCGAGCAGTACCGGCAGCCCTTCGCCGAGGGCATCGCGCACGCCGCCGCGTCCACCGGCGAGTTCGGTTCCTCGGGCGGCGCCCCCGCGGCCATGCCCGGCCTGCCCGCGGACCTCGCCGCCCAGGCGGGCCGACTGGCGTCGGAGGCGGTCCACAACGGCCTCACGGACGCCGCTCGTGCCACCCTGATCCTGCCGATCGCCGTCCTGCTCCTCGGTGTTGTCGCCGCGTCCTTCCTCCGCCGCGTCGCCCCTCGGCCGGCGCCGGCGAAAACACCGACGACCTCGGAGGCCCCGGCGACCGCGTGATCACGGGCGGGGCTCGCCTTGCTCGCGAACTCGGGTCGCAGCTGCTCACGACAAGGCCGGCCGCGGGTTCACGAGTCCGATCGACCCCAGTGACGTGGCGGCCCCTCGGCACCGGTGCGGGATTCCGGGACCGAGGGGCCGACACGCTTACCGCGGGAGGAAAGTCGAACACCGCCCGGCGCGAACACGCCCACGGGCGGGAAGGAGACCCATCAGCGCAACGGCGGCGAGCCCTTCAACACCTCGGCACTCCCACCGCGGACCGCTTCGCGGTGCTTCGGGGCTCGCAGGCGCGACCACCAAGCCGAGCGCGGCCTGGTCGGCGGGGTCGATTCCATCACCCTGACCGTCATGGTCACCGTCGTCCCTTCGCGGCGTCGTTATTGGTAGCGTCGGGGGCAAGCCGAGCCCAGCCTCGATATGTTGTGAGCAACAACAAACTAGCTCCACGATCGGGTGTTGCAGGTCACAATTCGGCAACTCTCAGAACGCGCGGTAGCTTTCACCCGTGCGTCTCGTACTTGCTTCCCAGTCCCCCGCCCGCCTCGCGCTGTTGCGCGCCGCCGGGATCGAGCCGAGTGTCGTGGTGTCCGGTGTCGACGAGGACGCCGTCGCGGCGGCGCTCACGGATCCGACGCCCGACGAGCTGGTCATGGCACTCGCCGCGGCCAAGGGCAACGCCGTGTTCGCCGAGGTGGCGGGCATCCACACCGACGCGGTGATCGTGGCGTGCGACTCGATGCTGCACATCGGCGGCGAGATGGTCGGCAAGCCCGGCACGCCCGAGGTGGCGCGCGAACGGTGGGCCGCGATGGCCGGCCGGACGGGCGAGCTGCTGACCGGTCACGCGATCATCCGCGTCGAGAACGGCCACCGCACCAAGGAAGCGGCCGGTACGCAGCGCACCACCGTCCACTTCGGACAGCCCAGCCCCGAGGAGCTCGACGCCTACATCGCCACGGGCGAGCCGCTGCAGGTGGCGGGCTCGTTCACGCTCGACGGGCTCGGCGGCTGGTTCGTCGAGGGCATCGAGGGCGACCCGTCGAGCGTGATCGGGCTCAGCTTGCCACTCGTGCGGCGCCTGCTGACCGAGGTCGGCGTGAGTGTCGTGGATCTCTGGATTTCTCCCACATCCTGAGAAGACTTTCACTCCACCGAGTGAAGGAAGAAAGTTCATGTTCGGCCCGGTTCGGGCCTGAACGGGAACTTTCGACCTCTGGGGTGGCCTCGTGTCCTTCCTCCGCGCCTACACCAAACCTCGCGTATTCGCTGCCGCCGTGATCGGCTCGCTCGTCGTCGGCGCGCTGCTCGGCATCCTCGCCCGCACGACGGGCGCCACAACGCTGACCAACGTCCTGCACGAGATCGGCTCGATCTTCACGACGCTGCTGCAGATCGCGGTGATCCCGCTGGTCTTCACCGCGATCGTGGTCGGCATCACGAGCCTGCGCGGCCTCGGCGGCGGGCGCACGGCCGCCCGGCTCGGCGGCCGCACCGTGCTCTGGTTCGCCATCACGTCGTTCATCGCATCGCTGATCGGCATCGCGATCGGCAAGCTGTTCAACCCGGGCACCGGCGGCCTCGGCGCGGGCATCGCGGCCACGGCGAAGAACGCCGACAAGGCCGCCAAGAGCGTGAGCAACTGGGGTTCGTGGGACGCCTTCATCGACGGCCTGCTCCCCCAGAACTTCTTCTCCGCCTTCGCCGACGGCAACACGCTGCAGGTGCTCTTCCTCGCGGTGCTGATCGGTGCCGCGGCCTACAGCCTGGGTGACAAGGCGAAGCCGTTCGTCGACTTCACCACGAGCGTGTTCGAGATCATCCAGCGCTACCTCGGCTGGATCGTGCGCCTCGCCCCGCTCGGCATCGCCGGCCTGATCGGCGCCGCCGTGTCGAACTACGGCGACGCCCTCTTCCGCCCGCTGCTCTCGACCACCGCCGCGGTCTACGTCGGCTGCCTGCTGGTGCTGTTCGTCGTGTACCCGATCCTGCTGAAGTTCGTGGCGAAGATCAGCCCCGCCACGTTCTTCGCCAAGGCCGGCACGGCGATCCAGTTCGCCTTCGCCTCGCAGTCGTCCGCCGCGACGCTGCCGCTCACCCGCCAGGCCGCGGTGAACCTCGGTGTCGAACCCTCCTACGCGGCCTTCGCCACCCCGCTGGCCAGTGCGACCAAAATGGACGGTTGCGCCGCGGTGTTCCCGGCCATCGGCGCCATTTTCATCGCGAACCTCTCGGGTGTGCAGCTGAGCATCGGGCAGTACATCGGCATCGTCGTGGTCGCCGTGCTCGGCGCGCTCGCCACGGCGGGCACCACGGGCTGGCTCACCGCCCTCACGCTCACCACCGCGTTCATCGGCCTCGACGCCAAGCAGGTGGCGCTGGGCATCGCGCTCATCTACTCCGTGAACCCGATCATGGACATGATGCGCACGGCCACCAACGTCGCCGGCCAGATCGTGGTCCCGACCATCGTCGCCCGCGGCGAAGGCCTGCTCGACGACTCGGTGCGTGACGCCCCGGCCTCCGACAAGGCAGCCAAGGCCACGCCCGTCACCGCCTGATCAACCCCGGACGGCGGCCGGGCGACGAAACCCGCTCAGCCGCCGTCCGGACAGGTCCGCAGCTCCGAGGACCGCACCTCGACCTGCGGCCAGCCGCGCAGGTCCGACGGCGACACCACCGTGCGGGTGCACCCGAGCACCGCGCCGCTGAGCCGGTAGACCTCCGCGAGCACCGGCGCCGCCTGGCACCTGGGTGTGCCGGGTGTCGCGTCGGGACACTCGTGGCGCACGACGATCACCTCGGGCCGGCCGTCGGTGTCGACGTCGAAGAGCGAAAGCGTGCCCGCATCGGCGAAGTACGGCTTCCCGAAGTCGCGCCACACGTCGCCCGAGTTGATGAGCAGCTCGCCGTACGCACCGCCGCCCCCGCCGACGTCGCCGGTCACCAGGCACGCCGCCGTCTCGCCCGCGACGCAGTGCAACGACTGCGCGCTGAGCTTCGCGCCCATCGTGGTGATCGCGAGCTCGAACTCCGTGCCCGGCTGCCGTCCCACCTGCACCCGGCCCCAGCCGCCCGAAGCGTCGGAGAGCAACACGACCGGGGTGCCGGACACCGTCATCGCGGCCAGCTGCCGGCACGGACCGCTGCCGCAGGTCGTCGCGGTGGGTGCCGCCGGCTCGAGGTTCACGGGCGGGACCTCGGCCACGCCGTCGGGCTTCGGGCGCAGCACGACGACGACCACGAGCGCCGCCACCGTGACCACGGCGGCGAGCACAGCCGTGAGCAGCGCGGACCGCGGGGTCCGGGTCGGCGAAGTCCGCATATCCGAGACTGTAGGCGATCTTGCGGACGGTGGCCGTCTATGTTGTCCGAGTGACGAACCCCAACCTCCCCCCAGCCCTGTACCTGCCGACCGGACCGGTCAGCGGAACGACCGACGGCGGCACCGGCGCCAACATCGAGCTGCGTCGCACACCGGACGGCCGAGTGGCCCTGGTCGCCTTCACCGCACTCGACCGCCTGATCGACTGCTGCGGCGAGCACCAGCCGTGGATCATGATCAACACCGAGCACCTGCCGAAGATCCACCAGGTCAACCCGTACGACGTGATCGTGCTCGACTCGGAACTCCCGGTCGAGCTGCGGCACACCGCGCGGGTATAACGAGACCACCAGGTGGTCCAGCTCTCATCCCAGCGGGTAGTGCGGTCCGTAGACTCCGGGACACCAGGCAGTGGAGCTCACGGGAGGTACCGGGTGACCGAGCAGGACGTCGCGAGCACGGGTGGTCCGGTGACCAAGATCCTCGTCGCCAACCGCGGTGAGATCGCGGTCCGCGTGATCAGGGCGGCGAAGGACGCGGGTCTCGAAAGTGTGGCCGTGTACGCCGATCCCGACCGCGACGCGCCCCACGTGCGCCTGGCCGACGAAGCGTTCTCCCTCGGCGGCACCACCGCCGCCGAGAGCTACCTGTCGATCGACAAACTCCTCGACGTCGCCAAGCGTTCCGGTGCCGACTCCGTCCACCCGGGATACGGCTTCCTGTCGGAGAACGCCGATTTCGCCCAGGCCGTACTGGATGCCGGGCTCACCTGGATCGGCCCGAGCCCACAGTCCATTCGCGACCTCGGCGACAAGGTGACCGCGCGGCACATCGCGACGCGCGCCGGTGCGCCGCTCGTGCCCGGCACCAAGGAACCGGTGAAGGACGCGAGCGAGATCGTGGCGTTCGCCGACGAGCACGGCCTGCCCGTGGCGATCAAGGCGGCGTTCGGCGGTGGCGGGCGTGGCCTCAAGGTCGCCCGCACGCGCGAGGAAATCCCCGAGCTGTTCGAGTCCGCGACGCGTGAGGCGGTGGCCGCGTTCGGCCGCGGCGAGTGCTTCGTGGAGCGCTACCTCGACAAGCCGCGCCACGTCGAGGCGCAGGTGCTGGCCGACCAGCACGGCAACGCGATCGTGGTCGGCACCCGCGACTGTTCGTTGCAGCGCCGCCACCAGAAGCTCGTCGAGGAAGCGCCCGCGCCGTTCCTGTCCGACGACCAGCGCGCGCGCATCCACGAGTCGGCCAAGGCGATCTGCAAGGAAGCCGGTTACTACGGCGCCGGCACGGTCGAGTACCTCGTGGCCACCGACGGCACCATCTCCTTCCTCGAGGTGAACACCCGCCTGCAGGTGGAGCACCCGGTTTCCGAGGAGACGACGGGCCTCGACCTCGTGCGGGAGATGTTCCGCATCGCGCGCGGCGAGAAGCTGCGCATCACCGAAGACCCCGAGCCGCGCGGGCACTCGATCGAGTTCCGCATCAACGGCGAGGACGCCGGCCGCGGCTTCCTGCCGGCGCCGGGCACGGTCACCAAGTTCATCTCGCCCAACGGTCCCGGCGTGCGCGTCGACTCCGGCGTCGAGTCCGGCAGCGTGATCGGCGGCCAGTTCGACTCGATGCTGGCGAAGCTGATCGTCACCGGGTCCGATCGGAACAACGCGCTGGAGCGCAGCCGTCGCGCGCTGGCCGAGTTCGTGGTCGAGGGTATGGCCACCGTGTTGCCGTTCGACCGCGTGATCGTGAACGACCCCGCGTTCGTCGGTGACGAAAACGGCTTCAGCGTGCACACGCGCTGGATCGAGACGGAGTTCGACAACAAGATCGAGCCGTTCACCGCGCCTGAAGCCGAGGCCGAGGAAGAAGCCCCGCGCCAGAACGTGGTGGTCGAGGTCGGCGGGCGCCGGCTCGAGGTCTCACTGCCGGGCGGCTTCGCACTCGAAGGCACGGGCGGCGGCGCGACGGCCACGAAGGCCAAGCCACGCAAGCGCGCGGGCGGCGCGAAGGCCGCGGTGAGCGGCGACGCCGTCACGGCACCGATGCAGGGCACCATCGTGAAGATCGCCGTGGAGGAAGGCCAGCAGGTCGAGGCCGGTGAGCTGATCGTGGTCCTCGAAGCGATGAAGATGGAGAACCCGGTCACGGCGCACAAAGCGGGCACCGTCACGGGGCTTTCGGTCGAGGTCGGCGCCGCCGTGACCCAGGGCACGCAGCTTCTGGAGCTCAAGGACTGAAGTTGTGCTGAATGTCGTGGGTCCGCGAGCCCGCGGCGGCCTACCATCAACGGTGTGACAGAGGTGCCGTCTCCGCAGCTGCGGATCAGCGACCAGGAACGGGAATCCGCGCTGAATGCGCTCGGTGAGCACATGAGCGCGGGGCGGATCGACATCGACGAGTACGGCGAACGCTCGGCGCGCATCACCGCGGCCAAGACGCGGGGTGAGCTGGCCGAGCTGTTCGCCGATCTGCCGACGCCGCACCCCGTTTACGGGAGCGCCGAGCCGGTTGCGGCACCCGCTCCTGCGTCGGCACCGGTTCCGGCTCCTGCCCCGCAGACGGCCGTGGCGCGGCCGGACGGCTGGAACGGTGGACAGCGAGCGGTGGCCGCACTGATGCCGCTGGTGTGGATCGCGGCCATCGCGCTGATCGCCACGGGCACGCTGCCCGCGTGGCCGCTGATCATGGCGCCGATCGCGCTCAGCATCGTCGGCCGGGCGCTCTGGGGTGCCGGCGGCGACCACCACCGGGACCGTCGCCGCGAGCACCGGCTCGACCACCGCGAGGCGCGCCGGGAACTACGTGACGAGTTCCGCCGCGACCAGCTCGAGGCCCGCCGTGAGATGCGCGACGACTACCACGACCGTCGCCGACGGTTCGACCGCTGAGGCGCACCCCGTGCCCGACATGCGGCTGAGCGACGAAGAACGCCAGGACGCCCTCGACGTGCTTTCCGAGCACGTGCGCACCGGCCGCCTCGACGTCGACGAATACGGCACCCGCTCGGCGAAGGTCACCGCCGCCAAGCGGGTCAGCGATCTCGAACCCCTCTTCGACGACCTGCCCTCGCCCCGGCCGAGCGCGCTGCTGGCCATCCCCCGCCCGGCGGCAGCGGTGCCGGTGGCCGGCCCGCCGGCCGGTGACAGCGCGTTGATGCGCTTCGCGATCCGCTTCGCCGTGCCCATCGCCGTGGTGGTGGCGATCGCGGTGTTCGTGCTCTCGCGTGGGCGGCTCATCCTCGTCTTCGCGCTGCCGCTGGCCGTGCTGCTGATCACGGGCTGGCGCCGGCGCTGATCCACCGATCGGTGGATGGCCGCGTCGAACGGTGGAGCCCGGCGAGGCCGCGCGACTGCGAGAATCGCGGCCATGATGGGTGTGGTGCCGGGTGCCGTGCACCCGAACGGGGAGCGCCTGGCCGGGCCGCTGTTCGCCGCGATCGGGATCGTCGTGCTCGCGACGTGCACGATCTGGGCGGCGGCAAGCGACGGCGTCGACACTGCGACGCTGGCCGCCGCGGGGCTGTCGGCGGGCTGGCTGCTGCTGCTCGTGCCGCTGTTCCCGCACCGCGCGCAGCGGCCGTGGCTCGCGGTCGGGTACTTCGCCGGTCTGCTCGCCGGGGCCGCCGCGCTCAACACCCTCGACACCACGTTCACGGCCTACGCGTCGGTCGCCTACCCCATCGCGTTCGTGTTGTTCGCCGCGCGCTGGAGCATCTTCGCCGTGACCGCGACGGCCGTGATTCCCTTGCTGGCCAAGGAGAATTGGGGCACGGACGGATCTTCGCCGGCGTGGGTGTACGTGGTCTCGGTGGTCGGCCCGATGCTGTACGCGGCCTGGTTCGTCGGCGTGGAGAACGACAAACGCCGGCTGGCCAACGCCGCCCTCGCCGAGGCCAACGCCCGCCTCGAGACCGCGCTCGAGGAGAACGCCGGGCTCCACGCGCAGCTGCTCACCCAGGCCCGCGAGGCCGGCGTGCACGACGAACGCCGGCGAATGGCCCGCGAAATCCACGACACGCTCGCGCAGGGGCTCACCGGCATCGTCACGCAGCTGCAGGCCGCCGACCGCGCGGCGTCGGCGGCATCGCGCGAACGCCACCTCGCCCAGGTCCACGCACTCGCCAAGGACAGCCTCACGGAGGCCCGCCGCGCCGTGCTGGCGTTGCGGCCCGAGCCCCTCACCGACTCGCGCCTGCCCGATGCGCTGGCCGAGCTGGCTCGACGCGTCACGGACACGTCGGGGGTGGCGGTGGCCGCGGAGACCAGCGGCGAGCCGGTGCCGCTGCTGCCGGAACTGGAGGTGACGCTGTACCGCGTGGCACAGGAAGCCTTGGCCAACGCGGAAAAACACGCACACGCGACCCGCATCGCGGTGTCGCTCACCTACGCCGGCGACCTCGTGCTCCTCGACGTCCGCGACGACGGCGCCGGCTTCGACCCCGTCGCGCCGGTGCGCGGGGACGGCACCGGCTTCGGCCTGCAGGCGATGCGCCAGCGCGTGCGGCGGGTGGCAGGCACCTTCACGCTCGAATCGGCCCCAGGTGAAGGCACCGCGGTCAACGTGCAGCTCCCGGCCATCCCGGCGGACCGATGATCCGCGTCCTGCTCACCGACGACCACCCGATCGTCCGCGACGGGCTGCGCGGCGCGTTCACGGGCTGCGCCGACATCGAGGTGATCGGCGAGGCCGCCACCGGCGTCGAGGCGCTGGCGTTCGTCGCGCACCACCACCCCGACGTGGTGCTCATGGACCTGCGCATGCCCGAGCTCGACGGCGTCGGCGCGATCCGCCGCCTCGCCGAGTCGTTCCCGAAGGTGCGCGTCCTGGTCCTCACCACTTACG
Source organism: Amycolatopsis sp. NPDC004368 (assembly GCF_053602515.1). Classification (NCBI taxonomy): domain Bacteria; kingdom Bacillati; phylum Actinomycetota; class Actinomycetes; order Pseudonocardiales; family Pseudonocardiaceae; genus Amycolatopsis; species Amycolatopsis sp. NPDC004368. Next base: position 280,579 of record NZ_JBSGDT010000003.1, read on the forward strand.
ACTCCGAAGCCGACGTGCTGCCCGCCATCGAGGCCGGCGCCACCGGCTACCTGCTGAAAGACGCCCCCGTGGCCGACCTGCAGCACGCCGTCCGGGCGGCCGCGCGCGGGGAAGCGGTGCTCGCGCCGAGCGTCGCGGCCCGCCTGATGGCGCCGCTGCGCCGGCCCACGCCCGGGGCCCTGACCTCGCGCGAGCTCGACGTGCTGCGCCTGGTCGCCACCGGCGCCACCAACCGCGCGGCAGCGAACCAGCTGTTCATCAGCGAGGCAAGCACCAAGACCCACCTGCTGCACGCGTACGCGAAACTCGGCGTGAACGACCGCGCGGCCGCCGTCGCCGAGGCCTACCGCCGCGGGCTGCTCTGACCTTCACCCGTTTGCCGGACAACGCCGGGTTCGTCTGGTTCGTGAACTCCCCGAGGAAGGGGAGGAATCACGTGAAGCCGAGAGCACTGGCCGTCGCCGCGGTGGCGGTGGCCGGGACCGGCCTGGGGCGGTCCCGGCACGCGCCGAGGCGACCTGGCACGCGACTCTGTTGCCACTGCCGGTGGGGCACGAGGACGCGACCGGGTTCGTGATGGGCACCGACGGACACGGGGGCTACACCGGCGACCTGGGGATCGACGGCACCTCGCAGGTCGTGACCTGGACGAACGGCCGGCCGACCGTGCGTGGCGTGCCCGCCGGGTACGAGTTCGCGTCGGTGCGGGATGAGAACGGCTCGGGCGTCGTGCTCGGGGACGCGAGCGACTACGACACCGGTCGCACCCGCGGATTCTTGTTGGACGACAACGGTTTTCACCTCGTACCCGACGTTGCCGGCTACGTGGGCAGCACCGTGCTGGCCCTCAACGATCGCGGCGACGTGCTGGTGAACCTCGTCGCCGACGACCCGGCCAAGGGTGCCGTCGGCCTGTGGCCCGCGGTCGGCCAGGGCTTGGTCGTCGTCCCGCACACCGGTGATTGGCCCGACGCCATGCACCTCGACAACGACGGCACGGTGCTGTTCCGCGACCACCTGTGGCAGGACGGGGTCACCACCCCGTTCAAGCTGCCGGCCGGCTACTCCACGGCCTTCGGGCTCGCCCTCCGCAATGGTGTGGTGGTCGGCTTCGCCAACCCGGACGGCCCGCCGCCGAGCCAGGCGTTCAGGTGGGTCACCCCCGACCGCCCCGAGCCGCTGCCCCTCGGAGACCAAGCGATGTTCGTCAACAGCACCGGGCTGAGCGCCGGGCAACTGCCCAACCCCACCACACCGAACGCCGGCGCGCCGTTCGCCTGGCAGGACACCACCCCGATCGGCAGGTTGTTGCTGCCCGACGGATACCGCGATGGCGACGTGCAGGCGGTCGGTGAAGACGGCACGATCACCGGAATCGTGTCCAACGGACCGCTCGACGAAGGTGGCGCACCCGTCATCTGGCAGCGCTGAGCACCACGTTCTGGTTACCCTCTTGACGTGGAACCCGTGGAGATCAACGCGGGCGCGTACTACCTGCGCCAACTGCGCGCGGACCGGCACCTCGACGACCGGGCCGCGTTGATGGAGGCGTTCGCCGATCCGGAGCACCGGCGGTACGTGCTGAACTACCGGCTGCGGACGCTCGACGAGGCCACCGAGTACATCGCCCTGCGCACCGCGCAGTGGGCGTGCGACGAGCGGTGCTCGTGGGCCGTCGCGGAGCCGACGACCGGGCGGCTGCTCGGGGAGGTCGGGCTGCGGGAGCTGGACCTGACGTTCGACACGGCCGAGGCGTCGGTCTGGACCCATCCCTCCGAGCGCGGCAAGGGCATCGCGAGCACGGCGTTGAGCGCGGCCCTGCGGTACGGCTTCGGCGGGCTCGGTCTGCAGGAGATCAGCTACCGGCACGAGGAGAGCAACGTCGTGTCCGCGTCGGTCGCGGCGCGGTGCGGGTTCACGCACGTGGGGCCGGAGCGCACGCCGGCGCCGACCGGCGAACCGCTCATCCGCTGGATCCGCAAGGCCTGAAACACCGGCAGTTCAACAGGGTGAAGGGCGTCCCGAGGAATTCCCCGGGTCGCCCTTCACCGCACGTCAGCTGACCGGTTCGATGATCCCCGACCGGGCCTCGGGCGCAGAGGCGCGCAAGGCGTCGGCCGACTCGTCCGTGGGCTGCGACTGTGACTCGCGTTCGGCTTCCACGCGCGCGGTGTACACGTCCACCTCGCGCTTGACGGTCTCGGCCGACCAGCCCAGCACCTCACCGACGAGCCGCGCGACCTGCTCGGCGCAGTCGACGCCCCGGTGGGCGTACTCGATCGAGATCCGGGTGCGCCGCGCGAGCACGTCTTCCAGGTGCAGCGCGCCTTCGTGGCTGGCGGCGTAGACGACCTCGACACCCAGGTAGTCGGGCGCGGAGTCGATCGGCTTGAGCAGCTCCGGGTGGCCGTCGGCCAGCGCGAGGACCTCGTGGACCAGCGAGCCGTAGCGCTCGAGCAGGTGGCGCACGCGGTACGGGTGCAGGCCGTGCTGCGCGGCCAGGTGGTCGGCCTGGTTCACGAGCGCGTGGTAGCCGTCGGCGCCGAGCAGCGGCACCTTGTCCGTGATGGACGAGGGCGGCCGGCCCGGCAGGTCGACCACGGCGGCGTCGACGGCGTCGGCCGCCATCACGCGGTAGGTCGTGTACTTGCCGCCCGCGATCGCGACCAGCCCCGGCGCCACGCGCGCGACGGCGTGCTCGCGCGAAAGCTTCGACGTCTCTTCACTCTCCCCGGCCAGCAGCGGCCGCAGCCCCGCGTACACACCCTCGATGTCGTCGTGGGTGAGCGGGGTGGCCAGAACTGTGTTCACGTGATCGAGGATGTAGTCGATGTCGTGCTTCGTGGCCGCGGGGTGCGCCAGGTCCAGGTGCCAGTCGGTGTCGGTCGTGCCGACGATCCAGTGGTTGCGCCACGGGATGACGAAGAGGACGGATTTTTCAGTGCGCAGGATCAGCCCCGACTCCGAGACGATCCGGTCGCGCGGCACCACGATGTGCACGCCCTTGCTCGCGCGCACGCGGAACCGGCCGCGTCCGCCCGAGAGCCGCTGCAGCTCGTCGGTCCACACGCCGGTGCAGTTGATCACCGCGCCGGCCTGGATCTCCGTCTCGCGCCCGTCCTCGACGTCACGCACCCGCACGCCCGAAATCCGGTCGGCTTCGCGCAGGAAACCCACGACCTGGGTCGAGGTGCGCACCACCGCGCCGTAGTGGGCGGCGGTGCGGGCCACGGTCATGGTGTGGCGGGCGTCGTCGGACTGTGCGTCGTAGTAGCGGATGCCACCGATCAGGGCCGACCTTTTCAACGCCGGCACCATCCGCAAAGCACCCGCCCGGGTGAGGTGCTTCTGGCCCGGCACGGACCGCGCGCCGCCCATCGTGTCGTACATCAACAGGCCCGCGGCGGTGTACGGGCGCTCCCACCCGCGGTGCGTCAGCGGGTACAGGAAGCTCACCGGTTTCACCAGGTGCGGGGCCAGCTTCGTCAGCATCAGCTCGCGCTCGTGAAGCGCTTCACGAACCAGCCCGAACTCCAGCTGTTCCAGGTAGCGCAAGCCGCCGTGGAAGAGCTTGCTCGATCGGCTCGACGTGCCGGACGCCAGGTCACGGGCCTCGACCAGCGCCACGCGCAGCCCGCGCGTCGCGGCGTCGAGTGCCGTCCCGGCGCCCACGACGCCGCCGCCGATCACGACCAGGTCGAAGGTCTCCTTGCCGAGGCGCTGCCAGGACTCCTCCCGCGCCGCCGGTCCCAGCTTCGCTTCCGTCACCGCGGCTGCCCTCCTCGCGACTGGCTGTTGTGCACCCCTCCAGCATTGCACGACTACCGAGCGCACCGCTCGGCCTGGAAACTTGTCCGTTCCGACGAGGCAGAGCAGCATGGTAGGCCTCGGCGCAAGGAGGCGTCGTAGTGAGAGGGGAAGCGATGAGCGAGCAAATCTCTCAGAGGTCAAACGGTTGGAGCCGACTGCGCTCGAACATTGGCGGCGAAATGCTCGCCGAGTTTCTCGGGACAGCCGTCATCATCCTGCTCGGCTGCGGCTCGGTCGCGGTCGCGGTGGTGGGTCTCCCCGGATCCGGCCGGCAGTCGGTCGATTTCGGTCCGGCCAACTGGCTGATCATTGCCTTCGGCTGGGGCTTCGCGGTGATGTTCGCGGTCTACATGGCCGCCGGTATCAGCGGCGCGCACCTCAACCCGGCGGTGACGCTGGCGTTCGCCGTCCGGCGCAAGTTCGCGTGGGCCAAGGTGGGGCCGTACTGGTTGGCGCAGGTGCTCGGCGCACTGGCCGGGGCCGCAGTGGTCTACGCCGTGTACCACGACGCCATCAACGCCTTCAACGCCGCGCAGAACCCACCACTGTCGCGACCGGACTCATTGGGCACGTTCTCCATCTTCGCCACCTTCCCGGCCGAGTACTTCGGGAACGGGGTGTGGGGACCGCTGCTCGACCAGATCGTCGGCACCGCGATCCTCGTCGGGATCATCGCGGCGCTGATCGACACCCGGAACAACGCCCCCGAGAGCAACCTGGGGCCGGCCCTGATCGGCTTCGTGGTCGTGGGGATCGGGCTGTCGTTCGGCACGAACGCCGGTTACGCGATCAACCCCGCACGCGACCTCGGACCGAGGCTGCTGACGCTGTTCGAAGGGTGGGGGAACAAGGCGTTCCCCGGCAACGGCGAATGGTTCAGCAACTACTGGTGGATTCCGATCGTCGGACCACTCGTCGGCGGTTTGGTCGGCATCCTGATCTACGACCTGCTCATCGGCCAGGTCCTCACGGCCCGGGAGAAGGCCGGCGAGTTCCTGCCCGAGCCGGGGCGCGTCCCGGCCGACGAATCGGCGCCGAGCCAGCGGACGGCCGCCGAATGACGGGCGAGTCCAGCGTTCCGATGGAGCCCGCCAGACCGAGGGAGCAACGATGACTTCGTACGTAGCCGCGATCGACCAGGGCACCACGTCGACCCGCTGCATGATCTTCGACCACTCCGGCCGGGTGGTGGCCGTCGACCAGCGTGAGCACGAGCAGATCTTCCCCAAGGCCGGTTGGGTCGAGCACAACGCCGAGGAGATCTGGGAAAACACGCGCGCGGTCGCCGGTGGCGCGGTCGCGAAGGCCGACCTGCACACGCGGGACATCGTCGCCGTCGGCATCACCAACCAGCGCGAGACGGCGCTGGTGTGGGACCGGACCACGGGCCGGCCGGTGTACAACGCGATCGTCTGGCAGGACACGCGCACGGACAAGGTCGTCGCCGACCTCGGTGCGCTCGGCGGTGGGCAGGAGCGTTACCGCCAGAAGGTGGGCCTGCCGCTCGCGACGTACTTCTCGGGCCCGAAGATCAAGTGGGTCCTCGACAACGTCGAAGGCGCCCGCGCCAAGGCCGAGGCCGGTGACCTGGTCTTCGGCAACATGGACACGTGGGTCCTGTGGAACATGACGGGCGGCGTCGACGGCGGCATCCACGTCACCGACCCGACGAACGCCTCGCGCACCCTGCTGATGGACCTCGACACGCTGCAGTGGGACGCGGACATCGCCGCGGACATGGGCATTCCGCTCTCGATGATGCCGGAGATCCGCTCCTCGTCGGAGGAGTACGGCAAGGTGCGCGAAAAGGGTGCACTCGCGGGTGTGCCGATCGCCGGGATCCTGGGCGACCAGCAGGCTGCGACGTTCGGCCAGGCCTGCCTTTCCCCCGGCGAGGCCAAGAACACCTACGGCACCGGCAACTTCGTGCTGCTCAACACGGGCACTGAAAAAGTCATGTCGGACAACGGGCTCCTGACGACGGTCTGCTACAAGATCGGCTCGAAGGACACCGTCTACGCGCTCGAGGGTTCGATCGCCGTGACGGGTTCGCTCGTGCAGTGGCTGCGCGACAACCTCGGCATGATCTCGTCGGCGGCGGAGATCGAGCAGCACGCCAGCACGGTGGAGGACAACGGCGGCGCGTACTTCGTGCCCGCGTTCTCCGGCCTGTTCGCCCCGTACTGGCGCTCCGACGCCCGCGGCGCCATCGTGGGCCTCACGCGGTTCGTGAACAAGGGCCACCTCGCGCGCGCCGTGCTCGAGGCCACGGCGTTCCAGTCGCGCGAGGTCATCGACGCCATGAACGCCGATTCCGGCGTGCCGCTCAAGTCCCTCAAGGTCGACGGCGGCATGGTCGTGAACGAGCTGCTCATGCAGTTCCAGGCCGACATCCTCGGCGTCCCCGTGATCCGCCCGGTGGTCGCCGAGACCACCGCCCTGGGCGCGGCGTATGCGGCCGGCCTGGCCGTCGGGTTCTGGGAGTCGGAGGACGACATCCGCAAGAACTGGGCTCAGGACAAGCAGTGGGACCCGTCAATGGACGAGTCCCGCCGCGAGTCGGAGTACCGCAACTGGAAGAAGGCCGTGACGAAGACGTTCGACTGGGTCGACTGAGCCCGGCCGGGCCCGGCCCTCGCCCTTCTGGGTGAGGGCCGGGCTGATCTTTTTCAGGCGCGGTTGTTTTCGGGCGGTTCATGAGCGCCGAGGTCGTCCGGCGGGGTCGGCTGGACCAACCTGGCGGCCCTCAGGCGAGGACCGAACCGGGCGGATGCGATTTCTCGCCGTTCCAGCCGTTCAGCGTCCCGAGCCCGGCCCTCACCTTTCGGGGTGAGGGCCGGACCGGTCAGGCGCCCGGTTTCAGGCGCCCCAGCCCTCCCGCGTGCCGGACTGTTCGTTGGGCGCCATCAGCTGGAACGACGCACCCTGGTTGTCCTTCGCCATGAGCATGCGGCCGAAGGGCGTGTCCACCGGGTTCTCGACCACGGTGCCGCCCAGTTCGGGGATTCGGGCGGCGGCGGCGTCGACGTCGGAGGACCAGAAGTAGGTCATCCAGCCGGGTTCGTAGTCGCCGGTGGCCTGGCCGATGCCGCCGGTCGGGCGGCCGTCGATGTCCAGCGTGGCGTAGGTGAACTGGTCGGTGGAGATGTCGTTGAACGTATAACCGAACACGCTGCCGTAAAAAGCCTTGGCGGCGGCGAAGTCGCGGGACATGTCCTCGTTCCACGCCGGCGCGCCCGGCGCCAGCGTGACCTGCGTGCCGTAGTGGCGGCCCGCCTGCCAGAGGCCGAACACCGCGCCCGTCGGGTCGGCGGCGATGGCCATGCGGCCCTCGGCCATCACGTCCATCGGCGGGGCGATGACCTGCCCGCCGGCCTCGACGATGGCCGCCACCGTCTTGTCCACATCGGACACGCTGAGGTACGTGGTCCACACGGCCGGCGTGCCGGCCTGCTCCGGCGGGGTCTCCCCCACCCCGGCCACCGGACGGCCGGCGAGCAGCGCCATGCCGTAACCCCCCGTCTCAGGACCGCCGAACTGCACGTCCCAGCCCAGGAGCTCCTGGTAGAACCGCGCGGCGGCGGTTCTGTCGGGCACCATCAGGTCGACCCAGCACGGCGTGCCGTCGGGCCAGCGTTCGTCGCGGAACAACATCGTTTCTCCCCATGGATCTGTCGCGGAGTTGTGCCTGTGGTCACAGTCTCGCACCGACCCCCGACAGTTTTGCCTGCGTCGGCTCCGCCGAACGCGTGCGCGGCTCAACGACCTCCCACCACCAACGAGCAGGGGCGATCAATTACCGCCGGCCACCAGTCGCGCGTAGACGATCACGTTGTCCACATAGTTGTGTGCCGACCGGTCGAACACCCCGCCGCACGTGATCAGGCGCAGCTCCGAATCAGGAGTGTCGCCGTACACGGCGTCGCTCGGGAAGACGTCCTTCGGCACCTGGTCCACCCTGGTCACCACGAAGTGCGCCGTGGTGCCGTCGGCGCGCGCGATCGACACGTCGTCACCCGGCGCCATGTCCTTGAGGCGGAAGAAGATCCCCTCGTGCTTGTTGCCGTCCACGTGCCCGAGGACCACGGCCGGGCCGCGCTCCCCCGGCGTCGGCGAGTACTCGTACCAGCCGGCCTGCAACGGCGTGCTCAACGGCGGCACCTGCACGGTGTTGTCGGCGTTGAGCCCCAGCGGCACGAGCGTGGAGCGCGCACCGATCTTCGGGATGTCCAGCGAAACCGGCTTCGACTTCGGCAGCACGGCCGACTCCGCCACGGGCGCCGGCGAATGCGGGACCGGCGCCGAACCGACCGGCGCCGGCGGCGCGGCACAACCGCCCAGCAGAGCCGCAGTCACCAACGCCAGCGCGGCGAACCTCTTCCTGATCACGTCTCCCCCTTCGAGCGTGCGGTCCTCACCCCATCAGGTGACTGAGTGCGGTCGCCGGAGGGGTCCCTCCGGCGACCGCCCGCCTCAGCCGCGCTGCCGCCGCGTCGGCGCCATCCCCGCACCGCCGACGGCGAGCACGCCCATCGCTCCCGCCGCCACCGCGAGCCCGGACGACGAGTCGCCGACCGGACCGTCCGTGCCACCCGTCTGCGGCGCACCCACCGGCACCTTGCTGACCTGCTTGGGGGGCGGCGTCACCGCTCCCTTGGCCGGCAGCACCTTGAAACTCTGCGCGGCCTTGATCTCCCCGCACACGAACGTCACCGCATACATGCCCGGCTTCGCGTCCTTGTCCACCTTCCCCAGCGCCTGGTACACGGGCACGGGGTCCAGCTGCTGCGGCGAACCGACCGGTTCGAGCGCCTCGAACGTGATCACCGGCGACGAGAGCTTCTTGCTCGTCCCCACCGCGCACCCGGCCCGCACGGTCACGGTGTCGCCGCCACGCCCCGCGCGCGGCATGACCAGGAGCGTCGCCCGGGGCTTGTCCGGGTGGTCGCTCGTGGGCGGCACCGGCGAAGTGGTGCTCGACGGCGGCGTGGGCGTCGGTTTGGTGGCCTCGGCCGCGAAGGCCGGCGCCGCCGAAAGCAACCCGGTCGCGAGAATTGACGAAACAATCACAATGCGTTTCATGAAATTTCCCCTCAGCTGTTTTTCCGCAACGGAGCCAGCGGATTCCGCAACCCCGCGAGCACAGTTCCCCCTGCTTCGCGGCCGCGCTCCTCCGACACCATGAAGACGCCTCTGACCTGCACTGGGTTGCCAGCAGGGGTAACAATTCGGGCACACCGGGACCTCGGCCCGGCACACACGAAAAAGCCGCCGGAAACGAATTCCGGCGGCTTTGTTCGCAGTCTTGAAAGCTATTCAGCCAGGCTTCCGTCGCCGGCCTTCGCCGCGCCCGCGGGAACCTTGGTCACCTGGGCGGCCGGCACCGAGAACTTCGCGGTGTAAGTCTTCCCGCCACACGCGACCGTGAGCGGGTAGTCGCCGGCGGCGGTGCCGGGCGCGAGCTCGGCGTCGGCGGACACGGTGGCCTGCACACCGATGAACGGGCCGAAGTCGTAGTTCCCGAACTTCAGCACGGGCGAGCTGAAGGTGGTCGAACCGACATTCGCGCCGGGGCAGTCGGCGAGCGCGACGTTGTCCTCACCGCGCTGGAAGTGGTTCACCAGCCCGGGCATCGCCGGCGTGTCCTGGTTCAGCTGCACGGTCACGGCCGGCGCCGCGGGGGCCGGACCGGTGGGAGCGGGCGCGTGCCCGCCGGTCGCCGCCACTGCCTGGCCGGCCACCGCGATCGTCCCGATCGCCATCGCCGCAACGAAAACCGCCCTCTTGCGCACCCGCTGGCCCCTTGTCGTGCGTCGTCACATCAGCCTGTCACCGCACAAGACGCGACGAACCACGCCGGGTTGCGCGGGAACCGGAAATCGGTCGAGATCGATCAGTCGAGATCGTCGTGGCGCATCAGCTGGCGCCCGGCCTCGGTGATCGAACCCGACAGCGACGGGTACACCGAGAACGTGAGCGCCAGGTGGTCCACCGTCAGCTGGTTCTGCACGGCCAGCGCGATGGGCAGGATCAGCTCGCTCGCCGTCGGCGCCACGACGACCCCGCCGACCACCACACCCGTTGCCGGGCGGCAGAAGAGCTTCACGAAACCGCGGCGCAGACCTTCCATCTTCGCGCGCGCGTTGGTGGCCAGCGGCAGCATGATCGTGCGCGCGGGCACCTCGCCGGAGTCGATGGCGTGCTGGCTGATGCCGACGGTCGCGATCTCCGGGTGCGTGAACACGTTGGCGGCCACGGTTTTCAGCTTGATCGGCGCCACACCCTCACCCAGCGCGTGCCACATCGCGATGCGGCCCTGCATGCTCGCGACCGACGCCAGCATCAGCACGCCGGTGCAGTCACCCGCGGCGTAGATGCCGGGCACGCTGGTGCGCGACACGCGGTCGACGGTGATGAACCCGCCGGGGCCGGGCTCGATGCCCACGCTGTCGAGGCCGATGCCGGCGGTGTTCGGAATGGACCCGACGGTCATCAGCGCGTGGCTCGCCTCGATCACGCGGCCGTCGGCGAGGTGGACCGCCACGCCCTTCTCCGTGCGCTCGACCCGCTCGGCGCGCGCGTGCTTCGCGACGGTGGTGCCCCGCTGCGAGAAGACCTCTTCGAGCACCGCGGCGGCGTCGGCGTCCTCGTGGGGCAGCACGCGGTCGCGGCTGGACACCACGGTGACCTTCACGCCCATCTCGGTGTACGCCGACGCGAACTCGGCGCCGGTGACACCCGACCCGATCACGACGAGGTGCTCGGGCAGTTCGGTGAGGTCGTAGAGCTGGCGCCAGTCGAGGATGCGCTCGCCGTCGGGCACGGCACCGGGCAGCACACGCGGGGTGGCGCCGGTGGCGATCAGCACGACGTCGGCCTGCAGCGGCTCGGTGGTGCCGTCGGCGTGGGTCACGGCGACCTTGTGGGTGGCCAGGCCCGGCTCGTCGTCGCAGAAGCGGGCGGTGCCGTTGACCACACGCACGCCTTCGCGCTGCACGCGGGCGCGGATGTCGGCTGACTGCGCGAGCGCGAGACCCTTCACCCGGCCGTGGACGGTGGGCAGGTCGACGCTCGTGTCGGCGATGTCGGTGTTGATGCCGAGCTCACCGAGGTCGTGCATCTTCGCCAGCGCGCCGGAGGACGCGATGAACGTCTTCGAGGGAACGCAGTCGTAGAGGACACAAGCGCCGCCCAGGCCGTCGCGCTCGACGATCGTCACGTCGGCGCCGTGCTGCGCGGCGACCAAGGCGGCTTCGTAACCCGCCGGGCCCCCGCCCATGATCACGATCCTGGTCACCTGAGGTCCTCCTCGATACGCGTGTGGGCGGTGGGTCCAACGGTACGCGGAGGGGTCTTTCGGCAAGCGAAGTGGCCGGACACGGCATGTGCATCCGCTCGTGCGCGGAGTGGGTCGCTAGGCTGTCGCCCGTGCCGTTGTATGCCGCTTACGGATCGAACATGGAGCCCGCCCAGATGCTGGAGCGCGCCCCGCACTCACCGATGGCCGGCACCGGCTGGCTGGAGGGCTGGCGGCTGACCTTCGGGGGCGAGGACCTCGGCTGGGAAGGTGCGCTGGCCACGATCGTCGAGGACGCCGCTTCGCGCGTGTTCGTGGTGCTCTACGACGTGACCCCGCTCGACGAGACCGGGCTCGACCGCTGGGAAGGCGGCGAGCTCGGCATGCACAACAAGATCCGCCTGCGGGTCCAGACCATGGACGGCTCGGCGCTCGCCTGGCTGTACGTGCTCGACGCGTACGAGGGCGGCCTGCCCTCGGCCCGCTACCTCGGTGTGCTCGCCGACGCAGCGGAGGCCGCCGGAGCGCCCGCGGACTATGTGGATGACCTGCGCACCCGGCCGTGCTCCGGGATCACCGGTTGACCACAGCCCTGTGGACAACTCGGCGGATTCCCGCGCCGACCTGGGCATCGTGAACAGCGTTCACCATTGGCCGGTAAACGCCTGACACTGTTTCACCTTTCTGGCTTGCGACGCTTTGTTTCGCGGCCGTCGGCGGAGTTGTCAAAGGTGCTTGATGGTCACCGCAACTCGTTGGCGCGTAAGTAAAAACTGCCGTTTCAACGAATACGGTCATCGTGGTGCGCCGGGTGGCGACCACCCGGGGTGAATGGGCCGTCCGACAACTCAGTGAGAGTTCACAAGACCGGGTGAAATAGGTGACCCCAGGGCTTTGCGCGGACGCAAAAACCACCCGCTCGAGTTGTCCACAGCTTCGCGGCGCTGTGGATAACTCGAGCGGGTGAACCTGTGGACAACTCAGGCCAGAGTGGCCAGCGCGGTGTGGACCAGCGTGCGGACACCGACCATCAGCGCCCGCTCGTCGAGGGTGAAAGTGGGGCGGTGGATGTCGGACTGCGTGGCCGGCGGGCCGGGCCACACACCGAGGCGGGCGAACGCCCCCCGCACGTGCTCGAGGTACCAGCCGAAGTCCTCGCCACCGGAGGACTGCTCGGTGCCGGCGAGACCCTGCTCACCGAGCGCGGCTTCGACGCCCGCGCGCAGCAGCGCCGTGGACTCCGGGTCGGAGACCACCGGGGGCACGCCACGGCGGTAGTCGAGCGAGAACCCGACACCGATGGGCGCGAGCAGCGACTCGACCGACGACGCGACCAGCGGCTCGAGCGCCGTCCACACCTCGTGGTCGGCCGTGCGCAGGGTGCCGCGCAGAACGCCGTCCTGCGGCACCGCGTTGGCGGCCTGGCCCGCGTGCACCGCGCCCCACACGAGGACGGTGCCCGAACGCGGGTCGACGCGACGCGACAGCACCGACGGCAGCGACGTGATGACCGTGCCCAGCGCGTACACGAGGTCCGCGGTGAGGTGCGGCCGCGACGTGTGGCCGCCGGGCGAGGTGAGGCGCAGCTCGATCAGGTCGGCGGCCGAGGTCAGCGCGCCGACGCGGGTGCCGATCTTGCCGACCTCGAGCCGCGGGTCGCAGTGCAGACCGTAGATCCGCTCGACGCCTTCCAGCGCCCCCGCCGCGATCATGTCCAGCGCGCCGCCGGGCATGACCTCCTCGGCGGCCTGGAAGATCAGCCGCACGCGGCCGGGCAGCTCGGGCGCGCCGGCCAGCGCGCGGGCCGCGCCCAGCAGGATGGCCGTGTGGGCGTCGTGGCCGCACATGTGGGCCGCGCCCTCGACGGTCGAGGCGTAGGGCAGCCCCGTGTCCTCCGTGAGCGGCAGCGCGTCCATGTCGGCGCGCAGCGCCACGCAGCGCTCGCCCTGGCCGATGTCGCACACCACGCCCGTGCCGCCGGGCAGCACCCAGGGCTTGAGGCCCACGGTGCGCAGCAGCGACACGACCAGCTCGGTGGTCGCGAACTCGTGCCGCGACAGCTCCGGGTGGGCGTGGATGTGCCGGCGCCACGCGAGCACGTCGGTGACGTTGGCCCGCAGCCAGTCGTCAAGCCAGAACGGGCCACGGCCCGCACCGAGATCGTCCACAGGTGCCATGCTGACCCCGGCCTCGGTGATCAGCGCGGTGGGCGCCTCGATCGGGTTGGCGACGCGACCCTGGGGGTCGCCTGGAACGTCCGGACGTGAATCCAACACGGTCACGCCGCACCTCCTCCCGCAACACGGAGGATGCCGGGGGACCCGCACCGTGCTGTTCGATCTGTCGTACGCATTTGCAGATGATCGTGCACCATGCAGGTGGCAAGCCGCGCACCTCGACGAGGGACCCGAGACGGCCGGTACCGGATCTGCGTTGAACGGCCCGGCGGAATTCGGTCTGGGTGAACGGCCGGGTCAGCCCTTGCTCTTCTTCGAGCGTTGCCGGCGCCCGAAGAACACGATCGCCAGGAGGACGATGGCGACCCCACCCGCGATCAGCTTGTTCCGCGTCTTCTGCGCGTTCGCCTTGTCGGTCTGCGTCGGGTCGAGCACCGGCCCCGGATCCGCCTGTCGCGGCGCCGGGAACAGCGCTTCCGCAGGTGCGGCGACGTGGGACTGGACCTGGGTGACGACCTGCGCCGGCACCTCGACGACGGCCGCCTGGGCCGGAGCCGCGCAGAAGAACAGCGCGCCCAGCAGGCCGGCCAGCAGCAGTCCACGCACCTTCGCCATGACATCCCTTCTACGGCACTGCGTCGCATTCTGCCCGTCGAACGGCTCTGGGCGCAGCCGCCACGCGGTGGAGCCGCACCGCTGAGCCCGCCCCACCGCCCGCCGACCGCACCACCACACGGTGACCGGTCGTCACTGAACGTGGAGCGGTCGTGAGGTCTGACCAAAGTCACTTCGGGGGACCGCTCGTCCATCGAAGGGGGCCGGTGGGCCACCGAGGGTGGGTTTGGCGGGGCGGTGAGCGGGGCGGGGACCCGAACGGGGGCTTCGGCAGGCTCAGTCTTCCGCGGGCTCGCCGAACGCCGTCAGGATCCGTTCCGCGGCCAGAGTCGCCGTGAGTTCGCCGTCGCGGACGGCCCGTTCGACGTCCGCGACCTGAGCGCGAACGGCCGGGTGGGAGGTCAGCCGGTCGAGCAGCTGTTCGCGGACCATCGACCACGTCCAGTCCACCTGTTGCTGCCGGCGCCGCGAGGCGAGTTCGCCCGAGTCCTGCATCAAGGTGCGGTGGCGGCCGATGGTCGCCCAGACCTCGTCGAGGCCGGAGCCCTCCAGGGCGCTGCAGGTGAGCACCGGGGGTGTCCACGGCGCCTCCTTGCCGTAGATCATCCGCAGCGCACCCGACAGCTCGCGGGCAGCGCGGGCGGCGTCGCGGGCGTGGGGGCCGTCGGCCTTGTTCACGGCGATGACATCGGCCAGTTCGAGCACGCCCTTCTTGATTCCTTGCAGCTGGTCACCCGTGCGGGCCAACGTCAGGAAAAGGAACGTGTCCACCATGTTGGCCACCGCGACCTCGGACTGCCCGACGCCGACGGTCTCCACCAGCACCACGTCGAAGCCCGCGGCTTCCATCAGCACGATCGTCTCGCGGGTCGCCCGCGCGACGCCGCCCAGCGTGCCCGAGGTGGGCGAAGGCCGGATGAACGCGTGGGGATCCACGGCCAACCGCGACATGCGCGTCTTGTCGCCCAGGATCGAGCCGCCCGTGCGTGTCGACGAAGGGTCGACGGCGAGCACGGCGACGCGGTGGCCGGCCGCGGTGAGGTCCGTGCCCAGTTGGTCGATGAAAGTCGACTTGCCGACACCGGGCACGCCCGTGATGCCGACGCGCTGGGCGCTCCCGGCGTGCGGCAGCAGCTCCACCAGCAGCTCCTGCGCCTGCGCCCGGTGGTCGGCCCGGTGGGACTCGACCAGCGTGATCGCCTTGGACAGGGTGCCGCGGTCGCCCGCGAGCACGCCCTTCGCGTAGGCGGCGACGTCGATCCGGCGTGGCAAGGTTCAGGACTCCTGGTGCGCGAGCTGCTCCAGCAGGCCGATCGCCGCGTCGGCGATGACCGTGCCCGGGCCGAAGATCGCGGCGGCACCCGCGGCGCGCAGCTCGTCGTAGTCCTGCGGCGGGATCACGCCACCGACCACGACCATGATGTCCGAACGGCCCAGCTCCGCCAGCTCGTGCCGAAGCGCCGGCACCAACGACAGGTGCCCCGCGGCCAGCGACGACACGCCGATCACGTGCACGTCGGCCTCCGACGCCTGCCGCGCGACCTCACCCGGCGTGGAGAACAGCGGGCCGACGTCGACGTCGAAACCGAGGTCGGCGAAGCCGGTGGCGATCACCTTCTGGCCGCGGTCGTGGCCGTCCTGGCCCATCTTCGCGATCAGGATGCGCGGCCGGCGTCCCTCGTCCTCGGCGAACTTCTCGACCAGCGCACGGGCCTTCTCGACGTTGTCCGACTTCCCCACCTCTTCCCGGTACACCCCGGAGATCGTGCGGATCTGCCCGGAGTGGCGGCCCCAGATCTTCTCCAGCGCGTCGGAGATCTCACCGACGGTGGCCTTCGCGCGCGCCGCGTCGATGGCCAGCGCCAGCAGGTTGCCGTCGTTCTGCGCACCCTCGGTCAGCCGCCGCAGCGCGTCTTCCGTCGCCGCGGAGTCACGCTCTTCCCGCAGGCGCCGCAGCTTCTCCAGCTGCTGCGTGCGCACGCCGGCGTTGTCGACCTTGAGGACCTCGATCTCCATGTCGTCGGTGACCTGGTACTTGTTCACCCCGATCACGGGCTGGCGACCGGAGTCGATGCGCGCCTGCGTGCGCGCGGCGGCCTCCTCGATGCGCAGCTTCGGGATGCCCTCGTCGATCGCGCGCGCCATGCCGCCCGCGCTCTCGACCTCTGTGATGTGGCCCCACGCCTTGCGCGCCAGGTCATACGTCAGCTTCTCCACGAACGCGCTACCGCCCCACGGATCGATCACGCGTGTGGTGCCGGACTCCTGCTGCAGCAGCAGCTGCGTGTTGCGGGCGATGCGCGCGGAGAAGTCCGTCGGCAGCGCCAGGGCCTCGTCGAGCGCGTTGGTGTGCAGCGACTGCGTGTGCCCCTGCGTCGCGGCCATCGCCTCGACGCACGTGCGCGTGACGTTGTTGTACACGTCCTGCGCGGTCAGCGACCAGCCCGACGTCTGCGAGTGCGTGCGCAGCGAAAGCGACTTTTCGCTCTTCGGGTCGAACTGCTTCACGAGCTTCGCCCACAGCAGCCGAGCCGCCCGCAGCTTCGCGACCTCCATGAAGAAGTTCATGCCGATCGCCCAGAAGAACGACAGCCGCGGCGCGAACTTGTCCACGCCCAGCCCCGCGTCGACGCCCGCCCGGATGTACTCGACGCCGTCGGCCAGCGTGTACGCCAGCTCCAGATCGGCGGTCGCCCCGGCCTCCTGCATGTGGTAGCCGGAGATCGAGATCGAGTTGTACTTCGGCATGTGCTGCGAGGTGTAGGAGAAGATGTCGGAGATGATCCGCATCGACGGCTGCGGCGGGTAGATGTAGGTGTTGCGGACCATGAACTCCTTGAGGATGTCGTTCTGGATCGTCCCCGCGAGCTGCTCCGGGGCCACCCCCTGCTCCTCCGCGGCCACCACGTAGAGCGCGAGCACGGGCAGCACGGCGCCGTTCATCGTCATCGACACGCTCATCTTGTCCAGCGGGATGCCGTCGAAGAGCTGGCGCATGTCGTAGATCGAGTCGATCGCCACGCCCGCCATGCCGACGTCGCCGGACACGCGCGGGTGGTCGGAGTCGTAGCCGCGGTGCGTGGCCAGGTCGAACGCCACCGACAGGCCCTTCTGCCCGGCCGCGAGGTTGCGGCGGTAGAAGGCGTTGGACTCCTGCGCGGTGGAGAACCCGGCGTACTGGCGGATCGTCCACGGCTGGTTCACGTACATCGTGGGGTACGGGCCGCGCAGGAACGGCGCGATGCCCGGGTACGTGCCCAGGAAGTCCACATCGGACAGATCCTCCGCGGTGTAGACCGGCTTCACGCCGATGCCCTCGGGCGTCTCCCAGGCCAGCGCGTCCGGGCCCTTGCCGGTGGCGTCCTGCACGGCCTGCGCCCACGCGGCGCGATCGCCCGGCTCGGGCGTGCCGAGCGGAACGTCGGCGAAGTTGGGGATGCTCATGCCGCCGCCTCCATGAGGAGTTGCACGCCGGCCGATCGGGAGGCGCCGGCATGAATTTCGATGATTCGCTTGCGAGCTGCGCTCATGCTTCCACTCCCAGCTGCTGGTGGACGCCGGTCAGGACTTCGAGCGCGTCGCAGCCCGCGAACACGTTGCCGCTCACGCCCGGGTAACTCGCCTTGCCCGCGAGCAGCACCGTTTCGGCGCCGAGCGCGGCGGCGACGTCGGCCGCCTGCTCCTCGTACGCGGCGTCGGTGCCGCAGAGGCACGCGATGCGCGCGCCGCTCTCGCGGAACGCGCCGGGCAGGTCGTCGGTCGCCCCCGGGTTCACGACCTCGAGGCCGCCGGCCTGGAAGAGGTTGGCCGCGAAGCCCGCGCGCGTGGTGTGGGCGGCGACGGGACCGAGCGTGGCGAGGAAGACCTTCGGCCGTTCGCCGTGCTCGGCCAGGTACCGGTCGGCGGCGTCGCGCAGCTTTTCGAACGCTTCGGCGTAGCGGTGGCGGGGCAGGCCACCGTCCGAAGTGGACTCCGCGGGTTCACGCGTCACGGGCTTCTCCGCCAGGTTCGGGAACTCGCTCACGCCGGTGATCGGGTCGCGGCGCGTGGCCAGGCGCTTCGCGCGCTTGTCCCACGTGGCCGCCAGCCGCCCGGCCAGCGCGCCCGAGGCCAGCTCGGCCTCCACGCCACCCGCGCCTTCGATCGCGGTGAACTCGGCCCACGCGGCCTTCGCCAGCTCATCGGTGAGCTGCTCGACGTACCAGGAGCCGCCGGCCGGGTCGATCACGCTGCCGAGCTTCGACTCCTCCAGCAACACCGCGTTGGTGTTGCGGGCGATGCGCGCGGAAAACGCGTCGGGCTGGCCGATAGCGGCGTCGAACGGCAGCACCGTCACTGCGTCCGCGCCGCCGACGCCCGCGGCGAAGCACGCGACCGTGGTGCGCAGCATGTTCACCCACGGGTCGCGCTGGGTGAGCATCGCGGGCGAGGTCACGGCGTGCTGGTGCATACCACGGGTACCGGCGGCCGCGCCGGAAACTTCGAGCACGCGGTCCCACAGCCGACGGGCGGCGCGGAACTTGGCGATGGTGAGGAACTGGTCGGCCGTGGCGGCCAGGCGGAACTCCAGCTGCGCGGCCGCGGCTTCGACGTCCAGGCCCGCTTCCGTGAGCGCCCGCAGGTACGCGACGCCGACGGCGACGGTCGCGCCCAGCTCCTGCGCGTCGGAACCGCCGGCCTCGTGGAACGGCAGGCCGTCGGCGACGAGCGTGCGTACCTTCGGGTACTTCGCGGCCACGCGCGCGGCCAGCTCGGCTGCGGGGGCGACGGGCAGTGCCTCGCCGGTGCGCGCGGCGAAGCCGATCGGATCCGCGCCGAGCACCGCGACCGCCTCACTGGGCGGAATTTCGCGCTCCGCCAACACGTCCAGCAGCGCTTCGGCCGCGGCTGCGTAGTCCGCGCCGGCGTCGAGGACCACGGGGGCGAGGTCGAGGTAGACCTCGTTCAGCGCGTCGGCCAGGGCGTCGATCGGCAGCCCTTCAACTCCGACGCGCAGCCACACGGACGTGGCGCCGCCTTCGAGGTCGGCGAGGATCGCGGTGTTGGTGGCCTTCGCATCGGCCCGCAGGTGCCGCACGCGCACGTCCCACCCGGTGCCGACCACGCCTTCGGGCCGCGCGCCGCGCACGTACGGCGGCAAGCCCGGGTAGCCGGCGTCGCCGACGGCGTCTTCGCGCGTGTACAGCGGCCGGATGTCGAAACCGTCGTACGTGTGGGTGACGAGCTTGCTCTCCGGCGCGCCCGTGAAGTCCTCCGGCAGGCGGCCGCTCTTGCGCAGCACTCCCGCCACGAGTTCCTGCCACCGCGCCCGGTCGGCGGCCGGGAACCCGGCGGCCAGCGCGAGCTCGGGTCCGGAGATCGGCCCAGCCACGTTCGTCATACCCAGTGATGGTAGAGGCACGCCAGTGCCGGCACCTGTGACTCTAGTCGCCCCACCGGAGTGTTCAGGGGTATCCGCCGAACACGGGCGGGGCACCTCTTGCCCACTGGGTCGAAGTGTGTCGGTGCCTTACGACACAATCAGGGGGTGTCGTCCTCGCAGGAAGAGCCGAGCCCGAACGAGCCGAGCACACCGGAGTCCGGCTCGGGGCAGTCGTCCCGGGTGGTCGCCGGGCGCTACCGGCTGCGCTCCGTGCTCGGCGCGGGGTCGATGGGCACGGTGTGGTCGGCCTACGACGAGTTCCTCCACCGGCCGGTGGCCGTCAAGGAGATGAAGCTGCCGCCGGGCGTCCCGGCGTCGCAGGCCGACGAGCTGCGCGAGCGGACGCTGCGCGAGGCGCGCGCCATCGCGGTGCTGTCGCACCCGAACGTGATCATCCTGCACGACGTCGCGCGCGACAACAACGAACCGTTCGTGGTCATGGAGCTGCTGCCCTCGCGCAGCCTCGCGCACATCCTGCGTGATCACGGACCGCTCACCGTGGAGCAGACGGCGGCCGTCGGCATCGCCGTCGCCGCCGCGCTCGAAGCGGCGCACGACGCCGGCATCACCCACCGCGACGTGAAGCCGGGCAACGTGCTCGTGGCCGGTGACGGCCGCATCAAGCTCACCGACTTCGGCATCGCGCGCAACGTCTCCGAAGCCACCATGACCCGCACCGGGATCATGCTCGGCTCGCCCGCCTACATCGCCCCGGAAGTCGCCTCGGGCGGTGCGGTCACGCCGGCGGCCGACCTGTGGGGCCTGGGCGCGACGCTGTTCGCCGCCGTCGAG
Source organism: Amycolatopsis sp. NPDC004368 (assembly GCF_053602515.1). Taxonomy (NCBI): domain Bacteria; kingdom Bacillati; phylum Actinomycetota; class Actinomycetes; order Pseudonocardiales; family Pseudonocardiaceae; genus Amycolatopsis; species Amycolatopsis sp. NPDC004368. The sequence continues at coordinate 300,692 of NZ_JBSGDT010000003.1, forward strand.
GGGGCCCCGCCGTACGACGCGGACGGCGATCCACTGGAGACGGTCGGCAAGGTCGTGAACGGCTCGGTGCCCAAGCCGAAGCCGGGGCCGCTGGCCGACGTGATCGCCGCGTTGATGAAGAAGGAACCGGAGAAGCGGATCTCGCTGCGCGAGGTCCGCCACCGGCTGTACCCGTTGCAGGGCAAGACCGCGCTCGACTTGTTCGGACCGGAGCTGTTCCGCACGCCGGACGGGAAGAAGACCTCCGCGCAGCTCGACGCCACCGACACGCAGGTGCTGGAGACGGTGGCGCCGACCGGGTCCGCTGCCGCGCAGAAGAAGTCGGAACGCAGTGGTGCGCTCGCGGCGGACCCCGGACCGTTGCCGTTCCTGCGGCAGAACGCGCCGGCCGCCCCGGCCCCCGTCGCCGCGGCGGCCCCCGCACGACGCAGCACGCGGGCGTCGGCACTGCTGGCTCTGGCGGCGGTGGTGCTGTTCCTCATCGCGGGCGTCGGCGGGTTCGCTCTCGCGCGCCTGATCAGCGGCCAGCCCCTCGTTCCACCCGCCGGCAGCGCCGCTCCCGCCGGGTCGGCGAACACCACGGAGGCACCGGCGCAGCTGAAGCTGGTGCCGCAGCACGGCAACGCCAGCGAAACGGCCAACGCCACCCGCGACACCGAGTACGTCATCTCGGTGCCGGAAGGCTGGCAACGCTTCATCGCCGGCCGGATCTCGAACAACCTCGGTTCGTCCACAGTGGTGCAGTACGTGTCGCCGGACGGACACCTGTCCCTGCGCATCGAACGCTTCCCGGGCTACCTCGCCAAACACGACGAGTCGGACTACGAGGCCAGCCTCCAGGCCGCGGGCCCGAATTCGTTCAACTTCGTCGTACCGCCCACGAAAACCGATGCCGGCACCGAGCTGAAATACCGCACGTCGGAACACAGCCAACCCGGTCGGCGCGGCTCGGACTCCGGGATCACCCGCACGACGTTCGCTCTCCTCAAGACTTCGAACGACTCGCTGTGGGCCGTGTCGCTCACGGTGCCCGCGGAGATCGAGAACGTCGGCGGGCCGACGTGGGACCAGATCAAGAAGACGCTCTCTTTCCCGGGCCAGCAGTAGGGTTCAGCGCAACCCGTCCGGATACCTCCGCCGCGACTCCGCCCCCTGCGCCAGCCGCCGCAGCCCCGCGAACAGCCGGTCCCCCAGTACGGTGCCGACCACCGCCGCCTCCACGATGCGGTCCAGGGACGCCTGGGCGCTGAGGGTGTCGAGGTCGACCTCGGCGATGCGGTCGGCGAGGGTGGCGTAGTCGTCGAGGCTGTCGACGAGCGCCGGGTGGCCCAGCGCGCGCAGGGTGCACAGCGTGGTGACCAGGCCGGGCGCCGCGGGGTGTTCGGGGGTGAACTTCCAGCCGTGGGCGGTGGCGACCTTTCCCAGGAGGTCCAGGGCCCACGCACGGGCCTCGTCGTCGCGGTCATCGCTGCCGCCGACGAGGGCGCGCTGGGTGACACCCAGGACCTCGTTGGTGGGCCGGCCCGCGTCGATGGCCGCGAGGACGCCGCCGACGGTCGCCACCGAGAGGCCGCCGACGTCGAGCAGGGCGCGGATCAGCTTGAGGCGCTGCACGTGCTCGTCGCCGTAACGCGCCTGGTTGGGGCTGGTGCGCTCGCCCGGCGGGAGCAGGCCTTCGCGCAAGTAGTACTTGATCGTCGCGACCGGCATGCCGGATTCGGCGCTCAGTTCGGCCATCCGCACGGCCGCATCAACTCCCGGTTCGGGGAAAAACCCTGAGGACTTCTCAGCTTGGATAGTCTAGCTTCCCATAACAGATAGTTTCACTATCCATTCCGGGAGGACGACATGACGACGCTCGTGAGCTCAACGAACACCTGGCAGCGCCCGGCCACTCGCTTCGCCGCGACCCTCGTGGTCACGGCGCTGGCGTGCGTCGTCGCGATGGTGGTGGACCAGCGCACGGTGCTCGGCGCGCCCGTGTGGGCGAAGATGCTGAAGTTCGCGATCTCGGGCGCGTTGTACTTCTTCACCTGGGGCTGGCTCGTGTCGCTGCTGCCGCGCTTCCGCCGGACCGCGAACGTCGCCACGAACGCGGCCATCGGGCTGTTCACCGCGGAGTACGCGGTGATGGTGTTCCAGGCCGTGCGCGGCCGGCCCAGCCACTTCAACAACGCGACCCCGCTGGACAACACGCTGTTCCAGATCATGGGTGGCATGGTCGCCGTCCTCTGGGTCGCGACGCTCGTGCTCACGGTCCTGCTGATGTTCACCCACCTGGAAGATCGCGCCACCCACTGGGCCGTGCGCACCGGCGCGGTCATCTCCCTCATCGGCATCGGCCTCGGCGCGCTGATGACGAGCCCCACCGCGGCGCAGCTGGTGTCGCTGAAGGCCACCGGGACGTCGGCGCTGGTGGGCGCACACAGCGTCGGCGTCGCGGACGGCGGCCCCGGTCTGCCGATCCTCGGCTGGAGCACCACCGGTGGTGACCTGCGCATCCCCCACTTCACCGGAATGCACGCGCTGCAGCTGCTCCCCCTGGTGGCGCTGGGCCTCGGCCTGCTGGCCACGCGCATCCCGCGGCTGCGTGACAGCGCCGTGCGCGTCCGGCTCGTGTGGGTCGCGACGGTCGGCTACGCGGGCCTCGTCGCCCTCGTCACCTGGCAGGCCGTGCGCGGCGAATCCCTGGTCCACCCGAGCGCGCCGACGTTGACGGCCGCCGGGGCACTGGTCGCGGCCGTGGCGCTGGGCACGCTGGCGTCGGTGTACCGGCCGGCGCGGGAGCTCGTGCGATGACCCAGCAGGTGTTCACCTGGACCTTCCCCCTCGCCACGCCGTTCTGGGCACTGCTGATCTTCGCCCCCGCCTGGCGGTGGACACCGCGGATCATGGCTTCGCCGTGGGTGCCCGTGCTGCCGTTGGCGTGCTACTTCGCGGTGGCGCTGCCGCACTTCGGTGAGCTGTGGCAGGCCGTGAGCCGGCCCGACCTGGCCCTGCTGCAAGCGTTTGCGGGGTCCTCGGCGGGGGCGGCGCTGATCTGGGCGCAGCTGATCGCGTTCGACCTGTTCCTCGGGCGGTGGATGTACTTCGAGGGGCGCCGGCTCGGCATCCCGTGGTGGCTGGTCAGCCCGGTCCTCGTGCTGACCATCTTCCTGTCGCCGTTCGGGCTGGTGGTGTTCTTGATCATCCGCAGCGCCCGGTTACGCTCGGCGCCATGACCAACCACGAGGAAGCGGCCGCGGCCGCCATCGCCGAGCGGACCGGCGTCGAGAAGCACGACATCGCCGTGGTGCTCGGCTCGGGCTGGCGCCCGGCCGCGGACGTGATCGGCACGGCCGAGGCGGAGATCCCGTTCGGCGAGCTGCCCGGTTTCACCACGCCTGGCGCCGTGGGGCACCCCGGCACCGTCCGGTCGTTGAAGATCGGCGACAAGCGCGCGCTGGTGCTGCTGGGGCGCACGCACTTCTACGAGGGCAAGGGCGTCGACCCGGTGGTGCACAACGTGCGCACCGCCGCCGCGGCCGGGGCGCGCACCGTGCTGCTCACCAATGCGGCCGGCGGTCTGCGCGAGGACTTCAGCGTCGGGCAGCCGGTGCTGATCTCCGACCACCTCAACCTCACGGCCCGCTCGCCGATCGTCGGCGCGAACTTCGTGGACCTGACCGACCTCTACTCCGCGCGGCTGCGCGCCCTGGCGAAGGAGATCGACGGCTCGCTGGAGGAGGGCGTGTACGCCGGCCTCACCGGTCCGCACTTCGAGACGCCCGCCGAGATCCGCATGCTGCGCACGATGGGCGCGGACCTCGTCGGCATGTCGACCGTGCTGGAGGCCATCGCGGCCCGTGCCGCCGGGGTCGAGGTGTTCGGGCTCTCGCTCGTGACCAACCTCGCCGCCGGCATGACGGGCGAGCCGCTCAACCACGAAGAAGTCCTCGAGGCCGGCCGCCAGGCCGCGACCCGCATGGGCTCGCTGCTCAAGGACCTCATCGCCCGCGCGTGACGGTCCGCGCGGCTGCCCGGCCTCACGCGTAGCCGGGCAGCTGCGCGGCCACCTCGTCCGGCGACGGCATCGCCGCCACCTCGGCCGCCACCTCACGCACGGCGTCGGCCACCGCCGAGTCCGCCAGCAGCCGCCGCGCGCCCTCCCGCACCGCCTCGGCCGTGACGGCCGCGCCGAGCAGCCGTTCACCGACGCCGGCCGCGGCCACGGCCTCGGCGTTGGTGAACTGGTCCGCTCCTTGCGGCAGCACGAGCTGCGGCACCCCGGCGGAAAACGCGCCCATCGTCGTGCCGCTGCCGCCGTGGTGCACCACGAGGTCCACGTGCGGCAACAGCTCCGACTGCGGCACCCAAGCCTCGAGCCGCACGTTCGCCGGCACTTCACCCAGCGAGGCCACGTCCACCGACGGGCCGGTCGCCACCAGCACGTCGGCGTCCAGTGCCGCCAGCCCGGTGATCGCCGAGGTCAGGATGTGCGCCTGGCTCATCGGCGTGGTGCCCAGCGTCAGGTAGACGAGTGGCCGCTGCCGGTCCACGACTCCCGCGGGCAGATCACCCGGCTCGCTCCAGCCCACCGGCCGCAACGGCAGCCGCCGTGCGCGCGCCACGAACTCCGGCGACTGCACCGACGGCGGGCAGATGTCCACGAACGGGTTGCCCCACGAGGGCCGGTCGCCGCCCGTGATGCCCAGCTCGGCCGCGTAGTCGTCGAGCGCGCCGCGGATCTCCGTCATCAGGCCGTCCTTCGAGACGCGCCCGAACCCGTGGCCCATCGCGGGGATGCCGGCCTTCATCGCCGCGAACGCGCCGCCGGAATTGCCGACCTCGTAGACCACCAGGTCCGGCCGTTCGCGCTCGAACAGCGCGCCGAGATCGGCGACGAACCGCTCGGGCAGCACGCGCCCGAACACCCGGTCGATGACCTCGTTCATCTCCTCGTCCGACGCCTCGCGCCGGCGCTGCGCCGGATCACCGGCGTACTGCGAGGCGAAGGCCTGGTAGATCGTGAGACCGGCCTTCACCGGCCGCAGACCCGCCTTGTCGAGCACCGGGTGGAAGTCCTCCGCGGTCGCGAACGCGACCTCGTGCCCCGCCGCGCGCGCGGCGACCGCGAGCGGGATCAGCGGGTAGAGGTGGCCATGGGACGCGAGGGAGGTGAACACAAGTCGCACTTGCCCGACGGTAGTGACTTCGCGGTGCTCCGTCAGGTGAATTCGGCAAGGACCTCGATCGTCCGCCGTTGTTCGGCGGGGGATCCTTGCGGCGAAAAGAAGAATTCGGTCACACCGGCGTCGCGCAGCCGCCCGAGCTGAGTCACGACGGAGTCCTCGTCCCCCGCCACCGCGACCTCGCCGGCACCGGCGACGCCCTCGCGCTCGAACACCGCCCGGTACTCCGGTGATTGCGCCGCCAGTGCGAAATCCGCCGAAATCCGTTGCCGTACCGAGGCTTCCGCGGCGGTGACGCACACCGGCAACCCGGCGATCACGCGCTTCCCGAGCCCCATCGACGGCACGACGTGCTCCCCCAACGTCCGCGGCCCGGCCAACCACGTGACCGTGCCGTCGGCCAGCTCACCCGCGACCCGCAGCATCGCGGGCCCGACCGATCGCCAAGACGAACTACGGCGTACCCGTTCGGCGCACTGATCGGCGAAGCGTTCCCGACGCGGATCCGCGGCCTCGGTATGTCCGTGGCCTACAGCCTCGCGGTGGCCGTCTTCGGCGGCCTCACCCCGCTCGCGTCGACGCTGCTGATCGACCTGACGAAGAACAAGATGGCGCCGGGTTACCTGCTGATCGGCGCGTCGGTGCTCGCCGGCCTCGCCCTCGTGTTGCTCAGGCTGCGTCATCGCGACGGCCACCACCAGCGGACCGAACAGCCCGCCGACCAGGGCAAGGCCGGCGCCGAGCCACTCGCCACCACCACGGACTGACCTCGGCGCCGTAGGCTGGCGCGGTGCAGAACACGATTGCTCCCGAGCTGCGCGAGGCCACCCACCGGTGGATCGCCGAAGACCCCGACCCGGCCACGCGCGAAGAGCTGCAGGCAGTGCTCGAACGCGCCCTCGCCGGGGAGCCCGACGCGGCCGCCGAGCTCGCCGACCGGATGGCCGGGCCGCTGGAGTTCGGCACGGCCGGGCTGCGCGGGCCGGTGCGGGCGGGGCCGAACGGCATGAACGTCGCGGTCGTCACGCGGACCACGGCGGGCGTCGCGAAGTGGCTCAAGGACAAGGGCCACGAACGTGGGGTGGTCGTGGTCGGCCGCGACGCTCGCCACGGTTCGGAGGCATTCGCGGAGGCTGCGGCCGAAGTGCTCGTGGCGGCGGGCTTCGCCGTGAAGACGATGCCGCTGCCGTTGCCGACGCCGCTGCTCGCGTATTCGGTGAAGCACTACGACGCCATCGCCGGGATCCAGATCACCGCGTCGCACAACCCGCCCGCGGACAACGGGTACAAGCTCTACGACAGCACCGGCGGACAGATCGTGCCGCCGTCGGACGGCGAGATCGAGCGGGCCATCCAGGCCGCGCCCGCCGCCGTCGAGGTCCGGCGGGCGACGGGCGGCGAAGTCGTCGACCCGCGGCCCGCGTACCTCGCCGACGTCGCCGCGCTGCCGCACGGGCCGGAGCGCGAGCTGCGGATCGCCGCCACCGCGCTGCACGGCGTCGGCGCGGCAACCCTCGAGACGGCGCTCGCGCAGGCCGGATTCACCGACGTGCACTTCGTGGCCGCGCAGTCGCAGCCCGACGCCGACTTCCCCACCGTGTCGTTCCCCAACCCCGAAGAACCCGGCGCCACCGACCTGCTGCTGGAGCTCGCGTCCGAAGTGGACGCCGACCTGGCTGTGGCGCTCGACCCCGACGCCGACCGCTGTGCCCTCGGTGCGCGCGGCCGTGACGGCGCGTGGCGCATGCTGCGTGGCGACGAAACGGGTGTGCTGTTGGGCTCGCACATTCTGTCCACAACGGACAACCCCCACCCGCTGGTGGCGACGACCATCGTGTCCTCGTCGCTGCTCGGTGAGCTGGCGAAGGCGGCAAACGCGCGCTACGCCGAGACGCTCACCGGCTTCAAGTGGCTCGTGCGCGCGGGCGAGGGCCTGGTCTTCGCCTACGAGGAAGCCCTCGGCCTCTGCGTGAACCCCGGGTTCGTGCGGGACAAGGACGGCATCGCCGCGTCGGTGTTCGCCGCCGGGTTCGCCGCGGCGCTCAAGGCGGCCGGCCGCGGGCCGCTCGACGTGCTCGACGACATCGCCACCCTCCACGGTGTGCACCTCACCGACCAGGTTTCCTTGCGCGTCACCGATCTCGCCGTGCGCGGCACGCTGATGGCCGGCCTGCGCGCCGAGCCGCCGGCGACGCTGGGCGAGGTACCCGTGACGCTGGAGGACCTGCTGCCCGACGCCGACGTGCTGCGGCTGAGCGGCGACGGCCTGCGCGTGGTGATCCGCCCGTCGGGCACCGAGCCGAAACTGAAGGCCTATCTGCAGGTGGTTGTCCCGGTGACCGGTGACCTCACGGCGGCGCGGCAGTCCGCGGCCGCCAGGCTCAGCGCGGTGCGCCAGGACATCGACAGGTTGCTGAGCTGACCGCCGCGGGAATCCCGGGGTCGACTTCGCGGCCCAGCAGGCTGGGCCCGAGCAGGCCCGCGACGTCGACCACCAGCAGCACCACGAACGCGGCGATGTACTCGCGCCGCCGCACGACGATCGCGAAAACCAAGCCCACCAGGGAAGGCACCGTCCACGGCCACAGCTGATCGACCTCGTCGGTCCAGTCGCCCGGGCTGAAAATCGCGTCGGCGAACGCGCCGAATACCAGTATGAGCGTGCAGACGAGCCCGGCGAGGCCGAGCACCACGAGCGCGGCCACGGCAAGACGGGGCCGCAGCTTGTCCCCCATCACCGGACCCAGCCTGCCCGCGCGCGGGCGCCCGCACAAGTGGCAGGCTGGGTCCGGTGAAACCGGCCAAGCTCTTGTTCGTGCACCACACGCCGTCGCCGTCGATGCAAGCGATGTTCGAAGCCGTGCTCGCCGGGGCGAAGCACCCCGACATCGAGGGCGTGGAAGTCGTCCGGCGGCCCGCGCTCGGCGCCACCGCCGCCGACGTGCTCGACGCCGACGGGTACCTGCTCGGCACACCCGCGAACCTCGGCAGCATGAGCGGTGCGCTCAAGCACTTCTTCGACACCGTCTACTACCCGTGCCTCGACGCGACGCGGGGCCGCCCGTTCGGCGCGTACGTGCACGGCAACAACGACACGGCCGGTACCGTGCGCCAGCTCGGGTCGATCACCACGGGGCTCGGCTGGACGCAGGTCACGGACCCGGTCCTGGTCACGGGTGAACCGGACAAAGCGACCTTGGCGGCGTTGCGGGAGCTGGGGGCGACGGTGGCCGCGACGCTGATGGAGTGAGGCCCTGAACTGTATCTTCCAAAAAGTAAGGGGCCTGTCACCGGAAGCCCTGGGGGTCGACCTCCGGCAACAGGCCAGATCAAGGGTTCGCTACGAGGCGATCAACCTTGACCACGCAAGCGTACTACAAATGGCTGATCCCGGCGAGCCAGGCGCAGGACAAGATCCCGCTCCGGGTTCCGGACACCCCCAGAGTGCGGACACCTCCGGAGCGGGACGCGGCCACTGTAAACCACTGCATACAGGTGGTGTCAACAAGTGCGTACAGTGGACTCGGCGCTAAAATCCGGATCAGGGAGAGGGGGGTGGGTCATGCAACGCACCTTCGCGGAAAAGCTCAGCGCGCTCATCGACTCGTCCCGGGCCGACGGCCGCGCACCGCACAGCTACCGCGAGATGTCGGCGGCGATCGAGCGCGCCGGCGGGCCCGCGATGTCACCGGCCTACCTGCAGCAGCTGGCCACGGGTAAACGGATCAACCCGAAGATCCACTACGTCGAGGCGCTGGCGAAGCTGTTCGGCGTGCCGGTCACGTACTTCTTCGACGACGAGAGCGAACGCTCGTCGAGCGGGGCGCCCGCCGTCGAGGCCAAACTGATGGCCATGCGCGCGCAGGAACTCTCCCCACAGGGCCGGCGTCAGGTGATGGACCTGCTCGACCTCGTCGAACGCTACGAGCGCGCCGAACGGGAAGGCCCCGCCGGGTCGTGAAGGAACGCGAACTGCGCAAACGCTGCCGACGGCTGCTGAAGGACCTCGACATCAGCCCGCCGCTCGACGTCGCGCAGTTGTGCGCGCGGCTCGGCGAGCGCCGGGGCCGCCCGATCCGGCTCATGGCCTACCCACTTGAGGTGCCCGGGCCGTTCGGCTGCTGGATCGCGACCGCGGCGGCCGACTACATCTTCTTCCAGCAGGAAACCACGAAGGCCCACCAGGACCACATCATCCTGCACGAACTCGGCCACCTGCTCGCCGATCACGAGCCCGGCGGCGACGCCGAACCGGCCGATTTCCTGCGGGGCCCGGCCGTCGAGAGCCTCGACGGCGACGCGGTGCGACGCGCCCTGCGCCGCACCTCCTACGACGACGCCCACGAATGGGAAGCCGAGACGGTGGCCACGATCATCCTCGAGTGGGCGTCGGTGCTGAACTACACGATCCCCCGCGCCGCGGCCGACCACGACCTGCGGCGCATCCAAGGCACGTTGGGCGACCACCAGGGCTGGTTGTGACTGCCGCGTTTTTCGTCCTCTTCGCCGCCGCGCTGGCTTGGCGCGGGTACCAGCTCGTGCGGTCGCCGAGGCTGCCGAACTGGGCCGTCACGGTCACCATCGCCGCGTTCGCGCTGGCGTTCCTCTTCCAGCAAGCCGGCGTCACCAGCTGGTTCGACGGCCTGACCGCACCCGGCGGCGCCCGGCTGGTGAACAACGTGCTGCTCTCGTGCGGCGTCTGCTCACTGCTGATCTTCTTCCTCGGCTCCGCCCTCGGCCCGCGCCAGGTCCGCCGGGTGGCGCTGGAGCTCCTGCCGCTGGCGGTCGCGATCGCCGTGATGACCGTGGCGCTCGCGAGCACGCCGCTGCCGTTGCGGGGCGCCGCGCTCGGGCCGGACACGGTGCACGAGCCGGGGATCGCGTTGTTCTACTTCGGCGCGGGGCTGTACCTGATCTACGCGATCACGGCGTGCGCGGTGTGGATCGTGCGCTACCAGCGCGTGGCCGACCCGCACCTGCGCACGGGCCTGCGAATCGGCGCGGCGAGCTTGTTCGCGGCGGCGGCCGGCAGCGTGTTCCGCGCGCTGTACCTGGTGGTGGCGTGGGTGTTCGACGTGACCGTGCCGGCGTTGCTGTGGCTGGGGGTGCCGCTGGTGATCCTCGGCAGCGTGCTGTTCCTCGCGGGCATCACCTACCCCGGCGCGCGCGCCCGTGTCGCGGCGGTGGCCCGGCGGCGCCGGCACCGGGCCGACCACCACCGGCTCGCTCCACTGTGGACGCTGCTGGTGGCCGCGTACCCGAGCATCGTGCTGCGAACGCCGCCGGGTGGCGGGCTGCGCGACCGCTTCGCCGTGCACCGCCGCTACTACCGGCGCGTGATCGAGATCCGCGACGGGCTCGTGCAGCTGAGCCCCTACCTGGAGACGGACCTGGCCTCGCTCGCCGCCGACGACCCGGCCGCGGCGGCCGCCGCCCTGCACGAGGCACTGGCCCGGCACGCGGCGGGTGAGGCCAGCGACGGGCGGGCCAAGCTCGTGCTGCCGGGCGGCGGCGCGGACCTGGAGTCGGACGTGCGGCCGCTGCTGTCGCTGGCGAGTTCGCTGGCAGGAAAGGAAAGCTGAGCGTGGACACCCTCATCACGGCGGCCCGGGTGCTGCCGCGGCCCTCGACCCCGATCGACGGCGGCGCGGTGCTGGTGCGCGACGGCGAGATCGCCGCGGTCGGGCGGCGCGAAGACGTGGCCGCGGCGGCCGTCGACCCCGTGGTCCACGACTTCCCCGGCGCGACGGTGCTGGCTGGGCTGATCAACTCCCACGTGCACCTCTCCTTCGACGCCACGCGTGAAATGCTGCCGAACTTCCTGGCGAGCGACGAAACCGCGATCGCGGCCGGTGCGCGGGACCGCCTGGAGCAGCTGCTGCGCAGCGGCGTCACGACCGTGCGCGACCTCGGCGCCCGCACGGTGCTGAAGGCGGCCCGTGGCCCGCGGGTGCTCGCGGCCGGGCCGCCGCTCACCGTCCCGGAAGGACACTGCCACTTCTTCGGCGGTGTCGTCACGTCCGACGCCGAGATCCGCGCGCGCATAGACGCCACCGCGGCCGCGGGCGCCGCCGTGATCAAGGTGATGGCCGGCGGCGGCCAGATCACACCCGGTGGTGCCGAGATGTGGGAATCGCAATTCGACGCGCGCCGGCTCGGCGTGGTCGTTTCGCAGGCCGCCCGGCGTGGGCTGCCCGTCGCCGCGCACGCCCACGGCGCCGACGCCATCGCCGACTGCGTCGAGGCCGGCGTGTCGACGATCGAGCACTGCACGTTCATGACCGGCCCGCAGCAGACCGACCTGCGCCCGGAACTCGCGCGCCGCATGGCCGCGGGCGGTACCTCGGCGTGCTCCACGAGCAGCCGCAACTGGCGGATGATGGCCGAGCGCATGGGCGAGGACCTCGCGCGGCGCGTCTACGGGCGGCTGCCGTGGCTGGAGGAGCACGGCGTGCGCCTGCTCTCGGGCACCGACGCCGGCCTGCCCGGCTCGACGTTCGACGATCCGCTCGGCGCGCTGGAGCTCTACGAATGGCTCGGCTTCTCCCGGCGGCGGATCCTCGAGATCGCCACGGAGGACAGCGCGGCGGGCCTCGGCCTGGGTGCGGTCACCGGCCGCCTGGAGCCGGGGCTGTCCGCCGATCTGCTGGTGGTCGATGGCGACCCGCTGGCCGAGCTGTCGGCGCTGGGCAAGCCGCTGCTGGTCATGGCGCGCGGCGTCGCCTGAGCCTTCCCCGCGGGAGTCGATCTTGATCTTCGTCACGCCTGCCTTCGATACACAAGCGTATTGAGTACGCTTGTGTATCGAACGAGGGAGACGTGGTGATCGAACCGACCGCCGAACGGGTGCCCCGGCGGCGCACCGAGACCCGGCGGCGACTGCTCGACGCCGCGCTCCCGGTGTTCGCCGAAGAGGGCTTCGGCCGGTCCACTGTGGAGCAGGTCTGCGAGCGCGCCGGCTACACGCGCGGGGCGTTCTACTCGAACTTCGCCTCACTCGACGAGCTGTTCCTCGCCATGTGGGAACGCCGTTCCGCGGCGATGACCGACGCCGTGCGCACCGCGTTCGACGAGGTCACCGCCACCGACCTGCCCGACGTGCGGGCGATCGTGAAGCACGTGCTGCCCGCCATTCCCGTGGACGACGTGTGGTTTCGCGTGAGTGCCGAGTTCACCGCCCACGCCCTGCGCAACCCGAGCCTGCTGCGCGTGATGACCTCGCGCGAGGACGCGATCGCCGGGGCCCTCATGCCGCTGCTGGTCGAGCTGCTCGCGCGCGTCGGCCGCTCGATCCCGGATCCCGTGGCGCTGGGCCAGGCGCTCGTCGCCCTCCACGACGGCACGAGCGCGCAGTGCCTCATCGACCCCGGCAACCCGCTCGTGCGCCGGCGGCGGGAGGACCTGTTCGTGCAGGTCATCACCGCTTACACCAAGGAGAGTTGACATGACCGACTTCGCGGCAGACGCGATCGTCGTCGGCGCCGGGCTGGCCGGGCTCGTCGCGACGCACGAGCTGGTGAAGGCCGGGCGCCGTGTCCTGGTGCTCGACCAGGAGAACCGCGCGAACCTCGGCGGCCAGGCGTTCTGGTCGCTGGGCGGGCTGCTGTTCGTGGACAGCCCCGAGCAGCGCCGGCTCGGCATCAAGGACTCCTACGAGCTGGCCCTGCGCGACTGGCTCGACTCGGCCGGCTTCGACCGCGAGGACGAGGACCGCTGGGCCCGCAAGTGGGCCGAGGCGTACGTGCGCTTCGCGACGTACGAGAAGCGCAGCTACCTGCACGAGCTGGGCCTGCGCGTGACGCCGCTGGTCGGCTGGGCCGAGCGCGGCGGTGGCACCGCGGGTGGGCACGGCAACTCCGTGCCGCGCTTCCACCTCACGTGGGGCACCGGACCCGAGGTCGTGCGCGTGTTCGCCGAGCCGGTGCTGGCCGCGGAGCAACGTGGCCAGGTGCGGTTCGCGTTCCGCCACCAGGTCGACGAGCTCGTGGAGACCGACGGCGTGGTCACCGGCGTGCGCGGCACCGTGCTCGAACCGAGTGACCTGCCGCGGGGCAAGAAGTCGTCGCGCACCGCCGTGGACCAGTTCGAGCTTTCGGCGCCCGCGGTGCTGGTGAGCTCCGGCGGCATCGGGCACAACCACGAGCTGGTGCGCCAGAACTGGCCCGTCGACCGCCTCGGCCCGGCGCCGAGGACGATGATCCCCGGCGTTCCGGCCCATGTGGACGGTCGGATGATCGGCATCAGCGAGGCGGCGGGCGCGCGGGTGGTCAACCGCGATCGCATGTGGCACTACGTCGAGGGCATCCACAACTGGGACCCGATCTGGCCCGACCACGCGATCCGCATCATCCCGGGCCCGTCGTCGATGTGGTTCGACGCCACCGGGCAGCGGCTGCCCGCGCCGAACTTCCCGGGCTTCGACACGCTGGGCACGCTGAAGTCCATCCTCTCGACCGGCTACGACTACTCGTGGTTCGTGCTCACGCAGTCGATCCTCGAGAAGGAGTTCATGCTGTCGGGTTCCGAGCAGAACCCCGACATCACCGAGAAGGACCTGAAGCAGACGCTGCTCAGCCGCGCCGCGAAGGGCGCGCCCGGACCGGTCGACGCGTTCAAGAAGCACGGCGTGGACTTCGTGGTGGCCGACGACCTGGCGACCCTCGTGGCCGGCATGAACAAGCTCTCGCGCGGGCCGGTCCTGGAGGCCACCACGCTGGAACGCCAGATCGTGGCGCGGGACCTGGAGCTCGGCAACAGGTACTCGAAGGACCTGCAGCTGATGGCGATGGCCAACTCGCGCCGCTACGTCGGCGACCGCGTGGCCCGCGTCGCGAAGCCGCACCGGATCCTCGACCCGGCACACGGTCCGTTGATTGCCGTGCGGCTCAACATCCTCACGCGCAAGACCCTCGGCGGCGTGCAGACCGACCTCGACTCGCGCGTGCTGCGGGCCGACGGTTCGCCGTTGCCCGGCCTGTATGCGGCGGGCGAGGTCGCGGGCTTCGGCGGCGGTGGCGTGCACGGCTACAACGCCCTCGAAGGCACCTTCCTCGGCGGCTGCATCTTCTCCGGCCGCGCCGCCGGCCGCGCCATGGCCCGGGCGGCCGCGTGACGCGCCGCGCCACCGGCACGGTGTTCGACGTCGACGGGGTCGCCCTCCACCTGCGTGAAGACGGCCCCGCCGACGCCCCGGCGCTGCTGCTCGTGCACGGCTTCATCGGCTCGCTGCACTCCTGGGACCGGCTCGTGCCGCTGCTGGCCGACAGGTTTCGCGTGCTGCGCCCGGACCTGCGCGGCCACGGCTGCACGGGCGGTCACACCGGCCTCGACGCCCTAGCGCAGGCCGCAACCTTGGCCGGCGCCCTCTCGCTCGCCGGCGTGACCCACCTGACGGCCGTCGGCCACTCCTTCGGCGCCGACGTGGTGCTGGCGCTGGCAGCGCGGTACGACGTGACCCGGACCGTCCTCATCGGACAGGCCCCGGACTACACGCACGCCACTTTCCCACCGGGCAACGCTTTGCTCGCGCGACCTGCCGTCAGCCGGCTGCTGCACCGCGCGGCCGGCTTCCCGCCCCTCGGTTCGGCGCTGCGCCGCACCCCCTTGCGCCAGGCCCACGCCGACTTCGCCGCCACCAGCCCGGCCGTGTCCCACGCCGTCCTCACCGAACGGCGCCTGCTCCTGGCCACCACCCCGCTCGACACGCAGGTCGCCGCCCTCGGCCGGCCCACCCTCGCACTCCTCGGCCGCCGCGACCGCCTCTACAACCACACTGGCAGCGCCACCCGCTACCGCGCTGCGGGTGCCGAGGTCCGCTTCCTCGACGCGGGGCACACGCCGTTCGTCGAACGGCCGGCGGAGGTGGCCGCGGTCATCGCCGCGTTTGCCGCGGGAAGCTGAAGCGCCGCAACGAAAAGCCGCCCCGCCGGAACTCCGGCAGAGCGGTTCTATCGGTGAACTTCAAGCCGGGGTTGACGGTTGTCGCCGAAACGCCCATTGCCGACACCACCCCGCGAGCAAAACCCGCCGCCGCTCCACCATCACAACGCGGGGCACAACCCGATCGCCGAACGGCCCGCCAAAATCTGCACACTCACGTCCAAACCTGAATCACCGCAACGAAAAACCGCCCCGCCGGAACTCCGGCAGGGCGGTTCTTCACCGCGAACTCAAGCCGGATTGGCCGGCGTCACCAAAGCACTCACCACGGCAGGCACCTCGGCCAGCGGAACATGCTGCTGCTCCCGCGTCGCCAGGCTCCGCACGGTCACGCGAGCGGCGTCCCAGTCCTCCTGGCCCACGATCACCACGGCGGCGGCGCCGGCCTTGTCGGCGCGGGTGAGTTCCTTGCCGAGCTTGCGGTGCTCGATCGGGGTGGACGTGCGCAGACCCGCGCGGCGCAGGGAGGTCGCGACCTGGCGAGCGGCGTCGGCGAGGTCCTCGGTGACCGGGATGACCATCACGTCCACCTCGGTGCGCGGGGTGGGCGTGAGGCCGTGGGTGTCGAGGAAGTCGATGAGCGTGACGTCGCCCATGCCGAAGCCGATGCCGGGGATCTGCTCCTTGGTGAACAGCGACGCGAGGTCCGCGTAGCGGCCACCGCCGAACAGGGCGCGGCGGTTCTTCGGCGAGGTGTCGAAGACCTCGAACACCGTGGACGTGTAGTAGGCCAGCCCCCGCACGATCACCGGCTCGAACCTCACCAGGCTCGCGGCCGAGCTGGACAGCACGCGCACCAGGTTCGACTGCTCCTTGACCTCCGTGGGCAGCTCGTCGAGCACCGCGGCGCCGGAGCCGAGAACTTCGGTGAGCTTCGAGAACTGCTTGTCCGTGAGCCCGATCTCCTCGGCCGAGGACGCGTGCTCCTCTGCCGTCGTCTTCTCCCAGCGGTCCACCAGACCGAACACGGCCGGCAGGTGCTCCGCCGAAACGCCCACGACGTCGGTGAGCGCCGAGGTGAGCAGGTTCCGGTCGTTCACGCGCACGGCGAACATGTCCGACGACGCGCCCACCGACTCCATGAGGTCGTGGATGAGCTCGAACATCTCGATCTCGCAGTTCGCGCTCTCGGAACCGAAGATGTCCGCGTTGATCTGCCAGTGCTCACGCACGCGGCCGCGCTGCGGGCGCTCGTAGCGGAAGCAGTTCGGGTGGCTGTACCAGCGCACGGGGAACGACAGCGACTTCGCGTTGCCCGCGATCATCCGCGCCACCGAAGGCGTCATCTCCGGCCGCAGCGCGAGCCGCTCGCCACCCTTCGTGGTGAGCGTGTACAGCTGCTGGTCGGCGATCTCCTGGCCGGACTTGCGCTCGTAGATCTCGGCGGGTTCGAGCACCGGCGCGTCGTAGCGGAGGAAGCCGTAGCGCTCGAGCACGTCGTAGAGATGGCCGAACACCTGCGTGCGGACGGACATTTCGGCGGGGACGAAGTCGCGGGTCCCCTTGACAGGCGCGGTCGACAGGTATTCAGGCACGGTCACCAGCTTAACGACCGCGCCGAGCCGTTAAAGGAAGGCCACCCCGTACGCGGTGATCAACATGGCCGCGCCCAGCAGCACCGCGCCGGCCGTGGTGATCGACATGCCGACCCGCGTGCGCAGCATCGCCACGAAGAACCCGCCCGACTGCGCGAGCACGCCGAACAGCAGCAGGAAACACACCACCCACCGCAGCGGATCCGGCAGCCCGCTGCGGTCCAGCACCTGCAACGCCACCAGCGCGAGCACCAGCAGCACCCCGGCGTGGGCGTGGCCCGCGCGGAAGAACCCCTTCTGCTGGTCGTTGAGCACCTCGCGCTTGAGCAGCCCCATCAGCGCGTACCCGCCGTACATCACGGTGGGCAGCGAGACGAGAGCGATGACCGTGAACAGCTGCGTCGGTCCGTGCATGGCTTTCTCCTCCCAGAGTGTTCCCCGAGAGCAACCATAACATCGTTTTAAAACGCTGTCACGAAACGTTGTCACGGACGATGAGGCCGCGCCGGTGAGCGCCGGGCACACGACCAGGTCGTAGCCGGTCATGAAGGCGGCGAAGGTGTCCCCCGGCCGCCGGGATCCAGCACAACCTCGTCGGACACCGTCATGGCAGCGGCGGTCTGCTCGGGCTGGGCGACGTTCCGGGTGCGTTCACCCCGGTCCTGGACCACTCGCGACACGGCGCGGTCTCATGCTGAGGGGTGCGGCCGCTACGCCCGCGTGAACCTCAGCGTGAACGTCGCCCCGGCGCCCGGGACCCCCGCCGCCGTGATCGTTCCGCCGTGTCCCGTCACGACCTCGTGCACCAGCGCCAGCCCGAGCCCGAACCGCCGGCCGTCACCCTGGTCGCCGTGGGCGAACCGCTCGAACAGCCGCCCGGTGTCCCGCTGCGCGAAGCCCACGCCGGTGTCGGCCACGCGGAGCTCGACGTGGCGGTCGTCCGGGTTCTCCAGCGACACCTCGATCGACCCGCCGGGCGGGGTGTGGCCGATCGCGTTGTCCAGCAACGCCGACAGCACCCGCCGCAGCGCCGCCGGCACACCCGGCACCACGTCGAGCAACCCCGGCGGACGGCGCACCTCGATCCGCACCCGCCGGTCCTGGGCGCGCACGGCCTCCGCCGCCACGGCCTGTTCGGCCAGCAGCCCGAGCTCCACCGGCTCCAGCAGCGGCCGCTCGTTGCACGCCTGCGTCGAGAGCAGCAGGTCCTCCACGACCTCACCCAGCTCGCGCGTGCCGGACACGAGCAGATCCAGGTCACCCGAGGGCACCGGCGCCTGCCGTGCCCGGCGCGCGAGCAGCTGCGCACGGGTGTGCAAGCGGGTCAACGGCGCCCGCAGCTCGTGCGACGCGTCGGCGACGAAGGTGCGCTGGCGCCGCAAGGCCTCCCCCAGCGGCCGGATCGCGCGTGCGGCGAGGACAAAACCGCTGAACACCGACACGAGCAGCACCACGAGCTCCGCGATCACCAGGCCCATCAGCAACTGCTGCCGGTCGGCGGTCTGGTACCGCAGGTCGACGAAGACCTGCCACACCTGACCGTCGTGGTCCACCGCGCGGACCGTGTAGTGCGCACCGGCCAGCTCCTGGTCCGCGGTCACGGAACCACCGGCCGGCAAGGCGGGTGGGGGCGGCGGCGTGAACGGCAGTGCGGCGGGCACGTGCCCCACCGGCGTCACCAGGAACACGCAGCCGGGCGGGGTCGCCGACAGACCCCGCGCCAGCGTGTAGTCGATCTGCCGGTCGACTTCCGCGTGCTGGCCGTGCACCAGCACGCCGTACGCGATGGCGCCGGCGGCGAGCACGACCAGCGTGATCACCACGGCGATCTGGCTCGCGATCGTCCGCCGCGCGCGCCGCAGCGCCCGCGCGTCGGGATCGGCGACCGCCGTCACATGACCCCGATCTGGTACCCCAGGCCGTGGACGGTCTTCACCACGTCGCGGCCCAGCTTGCGCCGGAGGTAGTACACATAGGTGTCCACAATGGACTCACCGGTCGAGTCGGCGAACACGTGGGTGCGCAGCGACTCGCGCGGGTGGATGGCCTTCGGCCGCTGTGCGAGCGTGCGCAGCAGCTCGAACTCGCGCCTCGACAGCGTCACGCGCTCACCGCGCGACAGCACCACCTCGTGGCGCTGCAGGTCGAGGGCCGCGGTGCCGAGCGGCAGGCATTCGGCGCCGTCGAGATCACGCCGGCACAACGCCCGCATGCGGGCCAGCAGCTCGTCGGTCTCGAACGGTTTCACCAGGTAGTCGTCAGCTCCCGCGTCGAGACCCTGCACGCGGTCGGCCAGCTCGCCGAGCGCCGAGAGCACCAGCACGCGGGCCGTGACGGCCCGGCGCCGCAGCCCGGCGAGCACCTCGAGCCCGTCCATCACCGGCAGCCGCCGGTCGAGGACGATCACGTCGTGGTGCCCCGTGAGCCCGCGGTGCAAGCCCCGCTGGCCGTCGTGGGCCAGCTCCACCTCGTAACCGGAATCGGTGAGCAGCTCGGCGAGCATCCCGGCCAGCTCGCGGTCGTCCTCCACGAGGAGCACCCGCGCTGCGGTTCCTGCCTCATCGTGCACGTGTCCATACTCGCAGTCAGATCGCCGATTGAACCCTCAACTTTCGTAGGGAAATCGATCACTTTCCCGCCGGCTGAGCCGAAAGGAGGAACTCCGGCAGCTGATCGGCGGAGTACTTCCTCCGGTCGCGCCGGTCGAGCCAGCTCAGCACCGGCGCGGTCATGATCGTGGTCACCAGCGCCACCAGCACCAGCACCGTGAACAAGGCCGGCGACACGATCCCCGCCTGCAGCCCCACGTTCAGCGCGATGAGCTGCATCAACCCGCGCGCGTTCACGAGCACGCCGATGCGCACCGCGATCGGCTGCGGCTCCCCGGCCAGCCGCGCGGCGCCCCACGAAGCGCCGAGCTTCCCGACGATCGCCACCACCACGCACAGCAACGCGAACAGCAGCAGGTTCGGGTCGGCCAGCAGCGCGAACCGCGTGTTCAGCCCGGAGTAGGTGAAAAACAGCGGCAGGAACACGATGTTGCCCACCGGCAGCAGCTTCGACACCACGGCGTCGGCCGCCTCGCCGCGGGGGAACGCGATACCGGTGATGAAGGCGCCGAACACCGCGTAGAGCCCGATGGTGTCGGTGAACCACGCGGCGGCGAAGAGGATCATCGCCGTGACGAGCAGCCGCTGGTCCACCGACATCCGCGGGCCGGCGAACATCTTCGCGAACACGCGGCGCGCCACGATCCACACGAACAGCGCGAACACCACACCGCCGCCCAGCGCCAGCGCGATCGGCCCGACCGAGCCGGCGTGCATGCCGACGACCACGGCCAGCAGGATCCACGCGAGCACGTCGTCGACCGCGCCGCACGCCAGCGCGAGTGAGCCGAAGCGCGTTTTCGTCAAGCCGCGTTCGGTGATGATCCGCGCCAGCATCGGGAACGCCGTGATCGCGATCGCGACCCCCACGAACGCCGCCGACACCACCGGCGAGACGCCGGGCTTGAGGATGCCGACCCACTCCGCGCCGAGCACGGCGACGCCGATCCCCAGCACGAGCGGGATCCCGGTGCCGGCGCTCGACACGGCGGCCACCAGCTTCGACGACTCCCGCACCGTTTTGGTCCGGAACTCGTAACCGGCACCGAACATGTACAGCACGAGCCCGATCTGCCCACCCAGGTACACGAGCGTGCGCACGTCGTCGGGGAACAGGTAGGACTGGACGCCGGGCAGCAGCAGCCCGAGCAGCGACGGGCCCAGCAGCACACCCGACACCATCTCGCCGACCACGGGCGGCTGCCCGAGCTTCACCGCGAGCATGGTCACGAGCCGCACCACCACCAGGATCACCACTGCCGCGAGGAAAAACGCCGGGGCCGCTTCCGCTGCGGACATCATTCGCCTCCGTGGTTCGCGAAGTAGTTCACGCACAGGCGTTTCCGCCGGGCGTCGAGGACCATGTAGGTGCCGAACACGAGCTGGGCGAGGCTGCGCCACACGTCTTCCCAGCGGTCGCGCACGGCGAGGAACGCCAGCGGGCCGCGGGTCGAGCGCGCCGAGCCGCGCGCAGTGAGGAAAACCGGGCCGCGGTTGGGAATCGAGCGGGTGTGGGCCGCGGACGACGCGAGCGCGTAGCGGCGCAGGAACTCCCGCGTGACCACTCGCATGGTAACGGGCGCGAGGCCACGGGCCGGGCACGCGCGGTTCTGGGCGACGCCGAAGGGCAGGAAGTTCGCGTCCTTCTTCGCGGGCGCGGCGTGCGCCGGGCAGCCCGCGGGTGCTTCCCAGCGCGACGGGTCGAACTCGTCCGGCCGCTCGAACCCCGCGTGGTGGAAGTCGAGGTAACTGAAGAGCAGCACGGTGCCGGCGTCGATCGTGGTGTCGGCCAGCTCGATGTCGCCGGTGGTGATGCGGTGCGCGATGCCGAAGAGCGGGTACGTGCGCAGGCCCTCGTCGATCACACGGTCGAGGTACTCGTCGTCGTCGGGGTTCGCCACCAGCCGCCGCTGCACGTCCGCGTGCTGTGCGATGATCATCAGCAGGTGAGCCATCGCCTCCGACATCTGCACCACGGCGGTGTTGAAGAACGTGCCCTGCAGGTAGAACACCTGCTCGTCACGCGTGAGCCGGGTCGGCAGCGCGTGCGGCACGTCGGCCAGCCGCTTCTTCAGGTACTTCGTGAGCTTCGCGCGTCGGCGCATGTTCCGGGGGCGCACGCACTTGAGCGCCGAGACGACGTCGTCGGCGTGGCCCACGATGAGGTCGCGCGCCTCGGGTGGGCACGGTTCACCGAACACCAGCTCGTAGTACAGCTCGGCCCAGATCGGCATCATCTCGTCGCGCAGCCGGATCAGGCGCCCGTCGCCGATTTCCAGCCCGTCGAGCACGTGCCGGGTCACGCGCCGCGTCAGCTCTTCGGACTCCGCGCGGGTCTTCACGAGGATGTGGCGCGTGGTCTTGGCGACCTCGTCGTAGCGCGGCCCCGCCTCGAGGTGCTCCTGGTGCACCTCCGGGCCGGGCGCGAGCCAGTACCAGAACAGGTCCGACAGCGCCGCGCCCTTGCTGCGCCCGTTGGCCGCCGGGTCGGCGTACACCCGCCGGAAGTCCTCGACACCCACGCGGTCGCCGGGGATCGGCAGGCCTTCGTCGCCGTTGACCAGCGCGAAGATCTTCACCCGCGCCGCGACCACGCGCCCGGGCAGCCACTTCGGCAGTGATCCCACGAGCCCCGCGGCCAACGCGGCCGTGACCAGCCGCCTCATCGGACGAGGTCCGCGGTCAGCTCACCCGGCACGGCGGCCCCGCACAAGGCGAGCGCGTGGTCGGTCTCTTCCCGCAGCCGTTCCAGCACTTCGGTCACCCCTTCCTCACCCGCCGCGGCGAGGCCCCACAGCACGGGCCGCCCGACGCCGACGGCCGTGGCGCCCAGCGCGAGCGCCTTCACCACGTCGGTGCCCCGCCGCACGCCGCCGTCGAGCACGAGCGGGATCGCCCCCGCCACGGCCTCGGCCAGCACCGGCAGAGCGTCCACAGTAGACACGGCGGTGTCGAGCTGACGGCCGCCGTGGTTCGACACCACGAGCCCGTCGACGCCCGCCTCGACCGCGAGCCGCGCGTCTTCGGGATGCAGCACTCCCTTGAGCAGCACGGGAAGCGCGGTCGTGCGCTTGAGCCAGGCCACGTGCTCCCACGTCAGCTCCGCGCCCATCTCGATGTCGCGCACGCGCCCGGTGCCGTCGCGCAGGTTCTCCACGACCAGCCCGGGCGGCAGGTCGTGGAAGCCGTTGCGGTGGTCGCGTTCGCGCCGGCCGAACACCGGCGAGTCGACCGTGACCACGAACGCCCGTACACCCGCGCGCTCGGCCCGGCGCACCACGGACTCCGTGAAGTCCAGGTCCGGCTGCGGGTAGAGCTGGAACCACAACGCCGGATCGGCCGCGACCTGGCGGGCCGCGTCGGCGATGTCCTCCACGGCCGTGGTCGCGGCCATGCTCACCACCAGCACCGTGCCGGCTTTCGCGGCCGCCTTCGCCGTGGCCAGCTCGCCGTCGGGGTGCGCGAGCCGGTGGAACGCCGTCGGCGACACCAGCACCGGCATCGACAACGGCGAGCCCACCACCTCCGCGGCCAGGTCACGCTTGGCCACCCCCCGCAGCACGCGGGGCACGAGCACTCGGTTCGAGAATGCTTCTTCGTTGGCGCGCACCGTCAGCTCGTCGCCGGCGCCACCCGCGTAGAAGTCGTAGTGCGCCGGGTCGAGCCGGTCGCGCGCCGCGGCTTCGAGCTCCGCGATCGTGCGCACGGCTCAGGCCAGCTGGTCGGTGAAGAACTTCGTGAGTGCCTCCACGTGCACCGGACGGTCCCACTCGTTCTCGAGGTTCTCCGTCACGTGGTGGGTGGCCACCAGCTCGCCCCGCCGGTAGTGCCGGACGATCGGGTGCAGGTAGTGGCCCTCGCCGTTGTCGTTGGCGACGTCCTGGCTCGCGCGCTTCACGGTGAAGTCGAACGGGTCGACCTTGTCGTGGTCGGGCCCGTAGTCGAGGGTGATCAGGAAGGTGTTTTCGGCCTCGCCCAGCGGGGTGTCGGCGACGCGGGCCACCGGCATCTCTTCGAGGTAACGCGCCTGGCCGCCCTCGACCACGAGCACGTCGGCGAGGAACCCGAACTGCTGGAACAGCCCTGAGGTGCGGTTGATGCGCTTGAGCACGGCGTCGACCAGCTCGCCGGTCTCGGCCTTGAGCACGGTCTGCGGCCACTCGTTTTCGTGGTAGCGCTCTTCGAGCACCTTCGACAGCGCGCGCACGCCGTAGCGGAAGCCGTGGATGAAGCCGCTGGTGGCCTTCTTGAAGTCGCGGGCCTGCGTGATCGTGCCGGCGAAGTACAGATCGGGCACGTTCACCGACTCCCACGACGAGGTCTGCGCCGGGAAGCGGTTGTTGATGGTGAGCTCGGGGCGGCAGTCCTCGTCGAACATCGAGTTGTCGAAGCGGAAGCCGGTGGCGGCGATCACGCGGTCGTAGCGGATCTCCTTCACCACCTCGTCGGCGCGGGCGAAGGCGAACTTCACGTGGTAGCCGTCTTCGTCCTTGCGGATCTCGCGCACGTCGCCGTCGAGGATCGCGTGCTGCAGCTTGAGCTGGTACATGTCGAGCACGCCGGCGTTGTACGCGCGCAGGTGCCCGACGAAGTGCGTGCGCCAGGCCAGCTTCACCGGCCGCGGGCCGGCGACGTGCAGCACGGCCGCGTACGCGTTGATGCTGTCGGCGGTCTCGAAAGCCGAGTTGGCCTTGCCGAGGATGAGCACCCGCTTGTTGGTGAACTGCGCGGGATCGGTGTCGAAGTCGGCGTACTGGTCCACGAGCTCCATGCCCGGAACGTCGGGGATGTACGGCTTGCTGACCCCGGTCGCCATGATCAGGCGCTGGGTGGTGTAGCTGTTGCCGTCGCCGTCGGTGATCGTGAAGAGAGCGCTTTCCTGATCACGACTGATCCGCGTCACCCGGGTGTCGTAGCGGATGGCGACTTTGTGCTTCGCCGCGTAATCGGCGGTGTATTGCACGAACGTCTCGGCCGGCGGGAACAGCTCGGCGCTGTAGTCGGTGAACAGCAGGGGGTCCGGGCCGTCGTCGAGGAGTGAATTCCAGTCGACGCGCAGGTTGAGCTCCGGGTCGGTCCAGCCGGTGTGCTTCTTGTTGATCGAGATCAGCGTGCGGTGGCGCGGGAACCTCGTGAAGAACGTCGCCGGCGTGGCACCGGCTTCGAGCACGAGGTAGCGGTGACCCGCCTGTTCGAGCTGCCGGCCGAGCTGCAGACCCGCGGGCCCCGCGCCGACCACCAGATAGTCCAGAACGTCGTCCACCACACCGGCCTCCAGCCTCGATCTTCGCCTGACGGCCGACAGCCTGATCCGGAGATCTCAGAAAAGGCTCAGAGGTCCCGATCAGTGGGCGGTGGACACCAGGGAAGAGGCCTCTTGGGGAAACTCGCGTACCCCAAGAGGCCCTTCACACCACGAGGCGCTTCACAAACCGATGGCTCAGCGTGACAGGAGCTTCATCGCCGCCTGCGCGTACCGCGTGCCCGCGACCTCGTCGACCGGCACCGCGGTCTCGATCGCGCGGATGTCCTCTTCGGACAGTTCGAGCGCGACCGCGCCGACGTTCTCTTCGAGGTACTTGCGCCGCTTCGTCCCGGGGATCGGCACCACGTCTTCACCCTGCGCCTGCACCCAGGCCAGCGCGAGCTGCCCAGCGGTCACACCCTTGCTCGCGGCGAGCGCGCGCAGCGCCTCGACCATCGCGAGGTTCTTCTCCAGGTTCCCGTCGGCGAAGCGCGGCTGGGTGTTGCGGCGGAAGTCGTCGGCGCCGAAGTCGTCGGCCGAGGTGAACTTGCCGGTGAGGAACCCGCGGCCCAGCGGCGAGTACGGCACCAGCCCGACACCGAGCTCACGGCACGCGGGCACCACGGCGTCCTCGATGTCACGCGACCACAGCGACCACTCCGTCTGCACGGCCGAGATCGGGTGCACGGCGTGGGCGCGGCGGATCGTCTCGGCGCCCGCCTCGGAAAGCCCGAGGTGGCGCACCTTGCCCTGCTGCACCAGCTCGGCCATGGCGCCGACCGTTTCCTCG
The DNA here is from genome assembly GCF_053602515.1 of Amycolatopsis sp. NPDC004368. Taxonomy (NCBI): domain Bacteria; kingdom Bacillati; phylum Actinomycetota; class Actinomycetes; order Pseudonocardiales; family Pseudonocardiaceae; genus Amycolatopsis; species Amycolatopsis sp. NPDC004368. Next base: position 325,981 of record NZ_JBSGDT010000003.1, read on the forward strand.
ATGGGCACGTCCGGATCCACGCGGTGCTGGTAGTACAGGTCGATGTAGTCGGTTCCGAGGCGCCGCAACGAGTTCTCCACGGATTCGCGCACATACGCCGCGTCGCCACGCACGCCGCGCTTCGCCGGGTCCTCGGGGTCGCGGACGAAGCCGAACTTCGTGGCCAGCACAACCTGGTCGCGCCGGTCGGCGATCGCGCGGCCGACCAGCTCTTCGTTGGCGCCCAGGCCGTACATGTCGGCGGTGTCGAGCAGGGTCACGCCCAGTTCGATCGCGCGGTGGATGGTGGCAACCGACTCGGTGTCGTCACCCTCGCCGTAGAACTCGCTCATCCCCATGCAGCCGAGGCCCTGCGCGCTCACCTCGAGCGTGCCGAGGCGGCGGTTGGGCAGCGTTGATCCAGCCATGTTTCTCCCCGTTCGGTGCAAGCTTCCGATTATTTGCCGGCCGCACGCGCGAGCTGCTCGGGATACCGAGCCCCGGCCACGGCGTCGGCCGGCGCCGCCTGCTCGATCGCCGCAAGGTCCTCTTCGGACAGTTGCAGCGAGGCCGCGGCGACGTTCTCTTCGAGGTACTTGCGCCGCTTCGTGCCCGGAATCGGCACCACGTCTTCACCCTGCGCCTGCACCCACGCGAGCGCGAGCTGCCCGGCGGTCACGCCCTTCTGTTCGGCCAGCGCGCGCAGAGCGTTCACAATGGCCATGTTCCGCTCGAAGTTCCCCTCGGCGAAGCGCGGTAGCCCGCGGCGCATGTCGTCCTCGGGCAGGTCCTTCAGCGACGTCACGGCGCCGGTCAGGAAACCCCGGCCCAGCGGCGAGAACGGCACCACACCGATACCCAGCTCACGGCAGGTCGCGAGGATCTCGTCCTCGATCCCGCGCGTCCACAGCGACCACTCGCTCTGCAGCGCCGTGACCGGGTGCACCGCGTGCGCGCGCCGGATCGTGGCGGCGTTCGCCTCGGAAATCCCGGCGTACCGGATCTTTCCGGCCTGCGCCAGCTCTGCCAGCGCGCCCCACGTCTCCTCGACGGGCACGTTCGGATCCACGCGGTGCTGGTAGTAGAGGTCGATGTGGTCGACGCCGAGGCGCTGCAGCGACTCGTCGCAGCACTGCTTCACGTACGCGGCGTCACCACGCGCGGTCATGCCGCCCTCGGTCCACACGATGCCGAACTTGGTGGCCAGCACCACCTGGTCGCGGCGGTCGGCGATCGCGCGGCCGACCAGCTTCTCGTTCTCCCCCGCCCCGTACACGTTGGCCGTGTCCAGCAACGTCACCCCCTGATCGAGGGCGTGGTGCACGGTGGCGATCGACTCGTTGTCGTCGTCGCGCACGCCGTACGCCTGGCTCATCCCCATGCAGCCCAGGCCCTGGGCGCTGACTTCCAGTTCACCGAGTTTCCTCGTCGCGATCACGCGGAGATCTCCTCCATGGCGGACACGTGGCCGAACACCTTGCGTTCCACCTGGTCGTAGTTGCTGATCTTGTAGTCCAGGATGTCCAGGCACCCTTGCAGCTCGGCGATCCGGTCCGCCACCGACTGGCGCTGCTCCACGAGGATCGCCTTGCGCCGGCCGGCGCTCGCCACGCCGACGCGCCGCAGCGACGCGTACTCGCGCATGCTCTTGATGGGCATGCCGGTGAGCCGCAGTTTGGTGAGGAACCCGAGCCAGCTCAGATCGTCGTCCGAATACGCGCGCCGCCCCGCCGCGTCGCGGGCCGGCGGGTCCAGCAGCTTGATCCGCTCGTAGTACCGAAGGGTGTCGATCGACAGGCCGCTACGTCGTGCGGCTTCCGCTATCGAGTAGCTCATGCACTCGACAGTACGACCTGGAGCGCACTCCAGGTCAAATCCCGACCGGGTGGGACGACTTCCGAACAACGCAGGTCAGCCGGTGAGTACTGCAGAGCGGCAGTCAGGGAAGTCCGCTGTTGAGGGTCGCGTACGGTAACACCGTTGCGTTACGCTGAGCGCATGCCCCGTCCCCGTACGCACGACGAGGCCCTCCGGCTGAAGCTGCTGGACCGGGCCGGCGAGCTCATCTCCGCCGACGGCCCCAAGGCCCTGTCCCTGCGCAAGCTCGCCGCCGACGCCGGCACCTCGACCACGGCCGTGTACTCGCTCTTCGGCGGCAAGCCGGAGCTGGTCAACGCGCTCTACGTCGAGGGGTTCCGCCGCTTCGGCGAGCGACTCGACGCCGTGACGCGCACCGGCGACGCCGTGGCCGACCTCGTCCGCCTCGGCGTCGCCTACCGCGCCAGCGCGCAGGCCGACCCGCACCTGTACACGATCATGTTCACCCGGTCCGTGCCCGGTTTCGAGCCCAACGCCGACGCCGACCGCGTGGCCCGCGCGACGCTGAAGCCCCTCGAAGACACCGTGCGGCACGGGATCGCGTCGGGGCAGTTCGCCGACGTCGCGCCCGAGGTGATCGTCGTCAGCTCGTGGGGCCTGGTCCACGGGCTGGTGTCGCTGGAGCTGTCGGGGAACCTGCCGCCGGAGTTCACCGTGCGCGGTGCGTACGAGAAAGCCTTGCACGCCAACGCTTCCGGCTGGCTCGCGTGATCGAACCCGGAGTGAGCGCCACGGCGTTGCTGATCGCCGCGGCGCGGGCCGTCGAGACCCACCGCCCCGACGGCCTGGTGCACGACGAGTGGGCCGAGCGCTTCGTGCACGCCGCCGCCTCGGACCTGCCCACCCACATCGAAGACGTCGAACTCGGTGACGCCGACCCCTTCTGGGACCGCGGCGGCGGCTACTTCGCCCTGCGCACCCGGGTGTTCGACGATTTCGTGCTCTCCGCGTCCCGCACGGCCCGGCAGGTGGTGCTGCTGGGCTCCGGCCTGGACACCCGCGCGTGGCGGCTGGACCTGCCCGCCCGCACCCGGTTCTTCGAGGTGGACCGCGCAGAGGTGTTCGACTTCAAGCGCCGCGTGCTCGACCACAAGAGCCCGGTGGAGCACCACTTCCTCGCGGTCGACCTGGCCGACGACTGGGGCCGGGCGCTGCTGGGCGCCGGTTTCTCCCCGGACCTGCCGACGGCCTGGGTGATCGAAGGCGTTCTGTACTACCTGCCCGGCACCGTGGAGACGCTGCTGATGACGACGATCGACGAACTGTCCGCGCCGGGCAGCGAGATCGCCTACGAGACCTTCCCCCGGCCGGACGCCGAAGCGCGCTCGCACGAGATGTACGCGGCCACCGCGAACACCGCGGGCTACGACGTGGGCGGCTTGCTCGACACCGGCGTCCGCCCCGATTCCGCGGCCGCGCTCCGCACCGCCGGCTGGCAGGTCACGAGCGACCGCGGCGTCGACTTCACCCCGCGCTACGGCCGCGGTCCCGACCCCGCGGTCGACGACCCGATCGCGGGCTTCCGATGGTTCTTCGGCCGCAAGTCGGGAGGGCCGTCGTGATCGACTCCGGCGTGAGCGCCACGGCCCTGATGATCGCCGCGGCCCGCGCGATCGAAACCCACCGCCCCGACGGCCTCATCCGCGACGAGTGGGCCGAGCGGTTCGTCCGCGCCGCCGAGCCGGACCTGCGGCTGCCCACCCGCATCGAGGACGTCGACCTCGGCGACGCCGACCCGGTGTGGGGCCGCGGCGGCAGCTACTCCGGCCTGCGCACCCGCACGTTCGACGACTTCCTGCTGGCTGCGGGTTCGACCGTCAGCCAGATCGTGCTGCTCGGCTCCGGCCTCGACACCCGCGCGTGGCGCCTCGACCTGCCCGCCGACCTGCGGTTCTTCGAGCTCGACCGCGCCGACGTGCTCGGTTTCAAGCGCCGCGTGCTCGCCGACGCGGTGCCCAGGACCCGTCACGAGTTCCTCGTCGCCGACCTCGCCGAAGACTGGGCCGCGGTGCTCACCGACGCCGGCTTCGACCCGGCCCGGCCCACCGCCTGGCTCGTCGAGGGTGTCCTGCCGTACCTCTCCGGCGCCGCCGAGGCCCGGCTGATGGCTTCGCTCGACCGCCTGTCGGCGCCCGGCAGCGAACTGGGCTACGAGATCGTGCTCGACCAGGAAGACGAAAACCTGCGCACGCACGACCTCTACGCGGCCACCGGCACGAGCACCGGCACCGACATCGGCCGCCTCTTCGACGACGGCACCCGCCCCGACTCGGCGGCCGCCCTGCGTGCCGCCGGCTGGACGCTGACCAGCGCCCCCGTCGCCGACTTCACCGCCCGCTACGGCCGCGGCCCCGACCCGACCGTCGACGACCCGATCACCCACATCCGCTGGGTGATCGGCTCGAAGCCGGTCAGATCAGCTTGAGTGAAGCCTCGATCACCACCTTGCCCGTGGCGTCGTAGGCCTTCGCGGTCGTCCTTCCGTCCACAACGGATGATTCGTCGGCGTCGGTGTGCCAGATCGCGAACGTTCCGTGCCCCACCACCGCGTCCTGCTGCCGGCCACCGGGGAAGGTGACCGAAACCCTCGTCACGTTCTCCGGCACGCCGGCCACGAGCGCCAACCGTTCCGGCTCACCGGTTTCCTTCCCCGGGCCCAGCACCGGCGTGAGCGGCCAGGTCGCCTCGCCCGGCGTCAGCTCCTGCTGGTTGGGGTTGACGGCGTAGTAGACCAACCCGGCCTTCCCCGGATACGGCCGCGCCGAGCAGGTGATCACCTGCCTGCCCAGCCTCGCGACCACCAGCTCGCGCTGGTTCCAGCTGAGGTGGGCGCCGGCGACCCAGGCGTCGAGGTCGGGCACCGGCTGCCGTGACCCGGTGAGGCACTCGCCGAGGAACTTCCCGGCGTCGGACGTCCGCTGAGCCGGAGCCGGCCGGTCGACCGCCGTGATCAGCGTGGGCAGCACCGTCACGAGGGACGCGTTGTTCACCAAGCCGGGCCCCGGGCCGAGCGCGATCGGCACGTCCGCGCCCGCGTTGGTGAACACCACGAACTGGTGCGAGGTTTCCGAAACCTCCGCGGCCTGCACCGGTCCGTCCGGCAAGATCGTCGCGTCGGGCGTGCTCGCCGCCACCTGCCGCCACGCCGGGTCCGCCATCCCCGCGACCACGCCATCCACCGTGCGCAGCAGCACCGTGCTCTGGGTTCGGGGAACAGGCACCGGCTTCGCCGCAGGATCCGAGACGGTGACCGAGGTCAGCGTGGTCTCGCAGAACAGCGGCTTGTCGCCGATCATCGCCGCGAGGAACAGTGTGTCCTTGTGCTTGAAGATGATCTTCAGCTGCCAGTCGCGCGGCAGGGCGAGGCGGTAACCACGGGTTTTCGCCGCGTTCCAGCACCGGTCGACGGCGTCTTGCAGTTCACCGGGTGACGCCGTGGTGGGCGCGGCGGGCGCGAGTGGCGCGTGGTTCCGGTCGCCGTCACCGTCGCGCAGGACGCCGGTCGCGAACACCGCACCGGCGGCGAGCACGACGACCGCCGCCGCGGCGAGCCACATCGGTCGCCGGCTCTTCTTCTCGGCCACGAGCCCGACGTTCACGCGGTACCGGATGCGGTCACGCACCTCGGGCGGGAGTTCACGGCGTGGGGGGAGGTTGTCGATCATTGTTCCTCCGGTGTTTTCTCGTCGAGGAGCGCACGCAGGTGGGCTCGCGCCCGCGACAGGTGCGAGCGGACGGTGACCTCCGCGACTTCGAGCAGCGCCGCCGCGTCTGCGGCCGGCAAGTCGCCCAGCAGGCACAGCTCAACGACCAGGCGCTGCGCCTTCGGCAGCTTTCGCACGGCAACGAGCACGGCTTTGAGCCGGGCCTCGCCGTCGAGCCGGGCGGCCACGGCGTCGGCGTGATCGGAGACTTTCGGTGGTTCCGGGAGCCGGCTGAGCAGCCGCAACCGCCGCTGGGCGCCGCGGTGTTCGGTGCGCGCGAGGTTGCCCGCGACGGTGTAGAGCCACGGCAGCGCGCTGTTCCTGATCAGCTTCAGCTCGGCGCGCTTGCGCCAGGCGATCAGGAAGGTGTTGGCCGTCAGGTCCTCGGCCACCGCCCACGACCCGGTCAGCCGGTAGGCGTGGTTCCACACCGCCTGCGCGTGGCGTTCGAACAGCTCGCCGAACGCCCTCTCGTCCCCGCCTGCCGCGCGCCCGAAGAGCTCGGCGTCCACGGTCACCCCTTGGATGGTCACACCGGGAAGTGGCCGGGTGGGGAGGGTTTGTTGTGGGTTTCCTGGTCTTGGTTCGGTGCGGGTGGTTCAGACGGCTTGGTTCAGACGGCTTGGTTCAGACCGCGCCGTACTGCCGGTCTCCCGCGTCGCCGAGCCCGGGGACGATGAAGCCGGAGTCGTTGAGCCGCTCGTCGATGCTGGCCGTGACCACGCGGACGGGCAGGCCCGTCTTCTCCAGGTGCGCCAGCCCTTCGGGCGCGGCGAGCGCGCAGATGGCGGTGACGTCAGTGGCGCCGCGGTCGGTGAGCAGGCGGATGGTGTACTCCATCGAGCCGCCGGTGGCGAGCATCGGGTCGAGCACCATCACGGGCCGGTCGGCCAGCGACTCGGGCAGCGATTCCAGGTAGGGAGTCGGCTTGAGCGTCTCCTCGTCGCGCGCGAGGCCGACGAAGCCCATCTGCGCGTCGGGGATCATCTTGTGCGCCTCGTCGGCCATGCCCAGCCCGGCGCGCAGCACGGGGACCAGCAGCGGCGGGCTGGCCAGCCGGTAGGCCTCCGTGCGCGCGACGGGCGTGTGGATCCGCTCGGTGCGCACCGGCACGTCACGCGTGGCTTCGTACACGAGCATCACGGTCAGCTCGTGCAGCGCGGCCCGGAACGCCGCGCTGTCCGTGCGGGCGTCACGCATCGTGGACAGGCGGGCCTTGGCCAACGGGTGATCGACGACGTGCACATCCATGCCGCCTAACTTAGCTGCTTGGTGTCATCCGCGTCGCGGCTCATCTCGTAGTAGTTCACCGCCTCGAAGAAATGCCCCACGACGGGCGCCAGCTTGTCGATCGGCCAACTCGGCACGTCGGCACTGTTCGCATCATCCGGCGGCTCGATGCAGACAATCATCCTCCAGTTGGCGTAAGCTCCACTGATCTTCCAGGACTGGCGCATGGGTTTCCTCCTCCGCGAGAACACGAGCCAAACGTTCTCCCGATGCCAGAACCGCACGCAACCTTCCTTCAGGTGAGCGATCTTTCGTGCCACCGTGGCAAGAGGACAAAGTGTGCCCATCACGAAGAACAAAGGGGTCTCCGTTCGCCAGCGGAGAGTTTCCGGAGAACTGCGCCGGCTGCGGTTACTGCGGAAGATGACCTGCAAACAGGTGGCCGAAGGCGTGGACTTCTCGGAGAGCAAGATCTCCCGCATGGAGACCGGCGACCGCGGGTTGTACCCCGATGATGTCGCGGCGATCCTCGGATTTCTCCAGGCGCCGGCGGATCTGCGGCAAGAGCTCATGGCGCTCGTGAGGGGTGGCGAGGAGCGCAACTGGCATGAAGTGACGGGGAAACTACCCTCCTCATGGAAGGACCTCATCCGCTTCGAAGAGCACGCTACCTCAATCAAGAACTACGAGAGCCTTGTCATGCCCGGGATCGCTCAGGTCCCCGAGTACGCACGCGCGATGATCCAGGGCAGCAACCCCCTGCTTACCGAGCGCGAAGTCGAAGGATTGGTCTCCGCGCGAATGACTCGCCAGCTCATCCTGACCCGACCGAATGCTCCGGCAGTCCACCTGATGCTAGATGAAATGATCCTTCATCGCCGGATCGGTGATGCCGAGACCATGCATTCCCAACTCCGCCGCCTGCTCCAAATGAGCCGCCGGTCGAACGTCACCATCGAGATCGTGCCCTTCGAAGCCGGCGCCCACCCCGGATTGCGCGGGCCCTTCGTTCTCCTCGAATTCGACAACGAGCCGACCCTCGCGCACGTCGAGAGTCGCGGCACCAGCAGCTTCCTCGAAGAGGATGACTACATCGACAGCGTCAAGACCGCGTGGCGCAGGCTCCGCTCTGTCGCCCTGTCATCAGACGCCTCGGCCCGGATGATTGCCGATATGCTTGGCGAGACGACTCAAGCCGAGGAGTACGAACCATGATCGCCCCCGACTTCGCCCAGGCCACGTGGCGGAAGAGCTCCTACACGACGGCCCAGTCCAACTGCGTCGAGTTCGCGGCTTGGCGAAAGAGCTCATACAGCACCAGTGACTCAAACTGTGTGGAGGTCGGAGCCTGGCGCAACAGCTCCTACACCACCAACGACTCCAACTGTGTCGAGGTAACCGCAACGTCACCGGTCGAAATCGGCATCCGCGACACGAAGGACCGCGCAGGCGGCCACCTCACCGTGTCGCCGACCGCCTGGACCGCGTTCCTCAGCTCCGCGCGCTAGCGAACCAGCGAACCCACCGCCGCTGCCAGGCCGTCTCGACGGCCCGGCGGTGGTGGTTCTCGCGTACCCACGTCACAGCTTCGTCAGGCCCGAGTCCGGAGAGGGTGGCAAGGCAGGAGAGGACCGTCCCGGTCCGGCCGACCCCTCCGTAACAAGCCACCTCCACCGACTCCCCCGCCAGCGCCCGGGCATGCAGCGCGAGGATCTTGCGCCGCGCGTCACCCCAGTTCAGCGGCAGGAAGAAATCCGGCCACCGGATCCACTCGTGCTCCCAGGTCAGCCCGGCGTCGTACTTGCGGCGCAACCGCCCCGACCCCAGGTACAGCCCATAACCGGGCGCCGGGCCTTCGGGCGTCGGCCGGCCGAGGCCGCGGCCGCGCACCACGGCGCCGTCGGGCAGTGCGAGGGTCCCCACCAGTGTTGATGCCATCACCCCATCTTGGCCCTATCCATCGTTCGATGGACCCCGCGCCACCCCCGATCGGGCTAGGCTGCCCCGGGTGAGTGACGACGCAGCCCTGCCCAGCCCCGACCAGATGCGGGCCTCCGACGCCGACCGCGAGCAGGTCGCGCAGGTTCTGCACCAGGCCCTGTCCGAGGGCCGCATCACGATCACCGAGCTGGAGGAACGCCTCTCCATCGTCTACGCCGCGAAAACCCTCGGCGAGCTGAAGCCCGTGACCCGCGACCTGCCCATCGGCGCGACCGGCCCCACCCCGGGTCCGTCCACGGCACTGCAACCCGCGACCACCCGCGCGCTCGGCCTCCCCGACAACCGCATCGGCGGCCACCCGGGCTCGAACCTCTCGATCGGCGTGCTCTCCGGCGCCGTCCGCAAGGGCAGCTGGGTCCTCCCGCCGCAGCACACCAGCATCGCCTTCTGGGGCGGCACCGAGATCGACCTGCGCAGCGCCCGCTTCGCCGACAAGCAGTCCACCATCACCGCCGTCGCCATCATGGGCGGCATCGAAATCACGGTCCCCGACGACATCAATGTCGACGTCACCGGCCTCGGCCTCATGGGCGGCTTCGTCCTCGAAGACAAGTCCGGTGCCCCACCCGCACCCCCCACGGCCCCCACCCTGACCATCAACGGCCTCGCCTTCTGGGGCGGTGTGGTCGTGTACCGCAAGAAGGCGAAGAAGGACAACCGGCAGATCGAGTCCTGAAACGGGGTCTGATGTCGGTCGGGGATGTGGTTGCGGCAGTCGCCAAGGCGATCACCACGCTACGAGACGTCTCCCTCGAACCGGCCGTCCGGGTTGCCCGCTGCGGTCCCCAAGCCGAACCCGGAGGGCCGGAAACTCACGGCAGCTGGGTCGACAGCTCAGGAAACACGCGACACCTGACCAGCGGACGAGACGCGGACTCCGAAACCGCATGGCAGCAGCTGCAAGCTGCGGGCCTTTCCTGCGACCGAAGACCGGTCGTCACCGATCACGTCGAAATGAAGATGGCCGCTCGGATGGTGAAGCAAAGATTGAGGCACATCGAGCTGGTGATCAACAACCGACCTTGCGTCAGGCTGCTCGGATGCGACCGCCTTCTCCCCGTCATCCTGCCGACGGGATACTCGATCACCGTGCACGGACCGAACTATCGCAAGACCTTCATGGCAGAAAGAAGTGGTCGAGCTAGAGATCTGGTACGACCAGGAACCGGAGAACGATTTCGCCGAGGGTGATCCGGCAATCGTGGTGACCACTCCCGCGGCACTCGATCAACTGCTCGACCGCGTGCTCGACGAGACGCGCGACAACCGGCTCGGCCAGATGATCCAGCTCGGCATCAAGGGCCGCACCGGCTACCCCGTGCTCGAAGTCGGCCTCGGCGAAACCCTCGGCTTCATCGTTTACCACGACACACGAGGCGGCAGCACCCGAGGCGACGGCGACCCCGAGGAGTTCGTCGAGTACGTGTACCAGGGCAACGTGTCCGAAGTCCCGGCCGACGTCGAAGTGCCGGTGGCCACTGTGCGCCGCGGTCTGCACCAGTTCCTCACGACCGGGAAGCAGCCCAGTGTCGTGCACCCCCCGTCGAGTAATCCACAGATTCCCGTGAGTGACCCGGCACAGCGAGTCGCCCACCTACACTCACAGGCATGACCACAACCACCAGCCCGAACGCGGCACCGGACACCCCGGCGCCGCTGGCGGACGTGACTCGCGACGAGGCGAGCCTGCGGCGGTTCCTGCACGGGCTGCCCGGCGTCGACCAGGTCGGGGTCGAGCAGCGTGCGGCGGCCCTGGGCACGCGAAGCATCAAGAAGGACGCGAAGCGCTGGGCCATCGACACCGCCATCTCGATGGTCGACCTGACCACGCTCGAAGGCGCCGACACCCGCGGCAAGGTTCGCGGGCTCGCGGCGAAGGCGCTGCGGCCCGACCCGGAGCGGCAGGACTGCCCGCGCGTCGCCGCCGTGTGCGTCTACCCCGACATGGTCGAGGCCGCGGTCGAAGCGCTCGCAGGCAGCGCCGTCCACGTGGCCAGCGTCGCGACCGGGTTCCCCTCCGGGCGCACCAGCCGCGAGGTCAAGCTGGCCGACACGAGGCTGGCGGTGGAGTACGGCGCCGACGAGGTCGACATGGTGATCGACCGCGGGGCGTTCCTCGAGGGCCGCTACATGGACGTCTTCGACGAGATCCGCGCGATCAAGGCCGCGTGCGGCGAAGCGCACCTGAAGGTCATCCTGGAGACCGGCGAGCTGGCGACGTACGACAACGTCCGCCGCGCCTCCTGGCTCGCGTTGCTGGCGGGGGGCGACTTCATCAAGACGTCCACCGGCAAGGTCTCGCCCGCCGCGACGCTGCCGGTCACGCACGTGATGCTGCAGGCGGTCCACGACTGGCACGAGAACACCGGCCAGCTGCGCGGGGTGAAGCCTGCAGGCGGCATCCGCACGACGAAGGACGCGATCAAGTACCTCGTCGCCGTCCACGAGGTGGCGGGCGAGCAGTGGCTGACGCCGGACCTGTTCCGCTTCGGCGCGTCCAGCCTGCTCAACGACCTGCTGCTGCAGCGGCGCACCCAGGTGGACGGCCACTACAGCGGCCCCGACTACGTGACGGTGGACTGACATGGGCATCTTCGAATACGCCCCCGCGCCCGAGTCGCGCGACATCGCGAACCTCAAGGACCACTACCGGCCGTTCATCGGCGGCGAGTTCGTCGACGGTTCGGGCGAGCCGCTCAAGACGGTCAACCCGGCCACCGAAGAGATCCTCGCCGAGGTCGGCACCGCGTCGGTGTCCGATGTGGACACCGCGGTCAAGGCTGCGCGCAAGGCTTACGACACCGTCTGGTCGAAGATGCCGGGCAGCGAACGCGCGAAGTACCTGTTCCGCATCGCGCGCCTGATCCAGGAGCGCTCGCGTGAGCTGGCCGTGCTGGAGTCGCTCGACAACGGCAAGCCCATCAAGGAATCGCGCGATTCCGACATCCCCACCGCGGCCGCGCACTTCTTCTACCACGCCGGCTGGGCCGACAAGCTCGACTACGCGGGTTACGGGCCGAACCCGAAGCCGCTGGGTGTCGCGGGTCAGGTGATCCCCTGGAACTTCCCGCTGCTGATGCTGGCGTGGAAGATCGCACCCGCGCTGGCCACCGGCAACACCGTGGTGCTCAAGCCCGCGGAGACCACGCCGCTCACCGCTCTGGTGTTCGCGGAGATCTGCCAGCAGGCCGAGCTGCCGCCGGGGGTCGTGAACATCCTGCCGGGCGCCGGGGACATCGGTGCGGCCGTCGTCGAGCACGGTGACGTCGACAAGATCGCTTTCACCGGTTCCACCGAGGTCGGCAAGCTGATCCAGCGCACGGTCGCCGGCACGCGCAAGAAGCTCACGCTGGAGCTCGGCGGCAAGGCAGCCAACGTCGTGTTCGACGACGCGCCGCTGGACCAGGCCGTGGAGGGGATCGTCAACGGGATCTTCTTCAACCAGGGCCACGTGTGCTGCGCGGGCTCGCGCCTGCTGGTGCAGGAATCCGTCGCCGAAGAGGTGCTGGCGAAGCTGCGTTACCGCGTCTCGACGCTGCGCATGGGTGACCCGCTCGACAAGAACACCGACATCGGCGCCATCAACTCGGCCGAGCAGCTCGCGAAGATCCGCGGGCTCGTGGAATCGGGCGACGCGGAGGGCGCACAGCGCTGGACGAGCCCGTGCCCGGTGCCCGACCGCGGGTTCTTCTTCGCTCCCACGGTGTTCTCGGAAGTGCACCAGTCGATGCGGATCGCGCGCGAGGAGATCTTCGGGCCGGTGCTGTCGGTGCTCACGTTCCGCACGCCGGACGAGGCCGTCGCGAAGGCCAACAACACGCCGTACGGGCTGTCGGCCGGCATCTGGACCGAGAAGGGCTCGCGCATCCTCTGGATGGCGAACAAGCTCAGGGCCGGTGTCGTCTGGGCCAACACGTTCAACCGCTTCGACCCCGCCGCGCCGTTCGGCGGCTACCAGGAGTCCGGGTTCGGCCGCGAGGGCGGGCGCACGGGACTGGAGGCCTACCTCAGTGTCTGATTCAACGCAGTCTGATTCAACGCAGTCAGAGACCCGGATTTCTGTTGCCAAGACTTACAAGCTCTACATCGGCGGCGCGTTCCCGCGCTCGGAGTCGGGCCGCGTCTACCCCGTCACCGACCGGGACGGCAAGTTCCTGGCCAACGCGGCCCACGCGTCGCGCAAGGACGTGCGCGATGCCGTGGTGGCGGCCCGCAAGGCCTCCTCCGGCTGGTCCGGTGCCACGGCCTACAACCGCGGCCAGGTCCTCTACCGCGTCGCCGAGATGCTGGAGGGCCGGCGCGCTCAGTTCGTGAGCGAGGTCGCCGCGTCGGAGGGCGTCACGCCGGCGCAGGCCGAGTCCCTTGTGGACGCCGCCATCGACCGCTGGGTCTGGTACGCCGGCTGGACGGACAAGATCGCGACGGTGCTCGGCGCGGCGAATCCCGTTGCGGGGCCGTACTTCTCGTTCACCGTGCCCGAGCCGACGGGCGTCGTGGGTGTGCTCGCGCCGCAGCAGTCGTCGTTGCTCGGTCTGGTGAGCGTGCTCGCGCCGGTGCTGGCCGGCGGCTCGACGGCGGTGGTCGTGTCGAGCGCCGGGCGGCCGCTGCCCGCCATCACGTTGTCGGAGGTGCTCGCGACGTCCGACCTGCCCGGCGGTGTCGCCAACGTGCTCACCGGCCGTGCGGCCGAGCTGGGCCCGTGGCTGGCTTCGCACGGCGACGTCAACGCACTCGACCCCACCGGCGCCACGCCGGAAGACCGCGTCACGCTGGCGCGCGAGGCCGCGGGCACCGTCAAGCGCGTGCTCACGGTCCCCGACGCCGAACCCGACTGGACGCAGACGCCCGACCTCTCGCGGCTGCGCCGGTACCTGGAAGCGAAAACGGTCTGGCACCCGCTGGGCGTCTGACCGGACAAACCGGGGCGGGCGGCTCCCCCTGCTGGTGCCGCCCGCCCCGGTTCTTCCCGAAGATCACTCGGGCACGGGACCCGCGGTCACCGCGCCGACGTCGATGGTGTGGCTCTGCGAGCCGGCGTCGACCGCGCCGAGCGTCCAGTCCATGAACACCGACGGGTCGATGTAGTCACCGTGCGCGTTGGAGTGCGAAGGCGCTGCGATGGAGATGCCGTTCGGTGTCTCCTGTTGCGCCGGAGCCTCGACACCGGTCCAGTGCAGCGGCACCCACGCCGAAGAACCATCGGCGATGGCCACGGACGGCGCGTCGGCCGGGATCTCGTAGTCGACCAGCACGTCGTGGGCGCCGGTGAGGGTCACGGGCAGCTGCGGCGTGAGCGAGCAGCGCTCACCCTGGTTGGCCGTGATCTGGATGCCGGCGTAGCGGTTGTTCGCGGCCTCACCGCGCATGACCAGCGACGTCGTGAACTGGTTCGCCGTGCACGGCTGCACGCTGGACTCAGGCGACGGCGCGGCGCTCGCGGCACCCGCCGCGAGCGTGGTCATCCCCGCGGCCAGACCGGCCACCGCGACCCCGGCGACAACACGGCTGATCAGCTTGCGAGTGGTCATTTCGGACACTCCTCCCTGGTGCGACCGGGTAGCCCCTCCACCCGGTGAGTGAGTCTCGGTGATTCATTCACCTCAACCGCTCTCACCAAGAAAGACGCCCACCTCCAGCGCGGGATGGCCCGGTGTGGGATCAGCCGCAACCACGCAACCCCGGGCAGGCTGAAACGTCGAAAAGAACGAATTAGTGGATGTCGTGCCTGCTCAGCGGCCGCCCAGGCAGCGGCGTGCCCGGCCGGGCCTGCAGCCCGTCGATCATGATGGCGATGCTGCGTGCGGTGGACATCTGCGCGACCTCCGGCGACGGCGACTCCAGCTGGCGCAGCAGCAGCGCGAACAGCATCGCCACATCACCCTCGGCGACGTCAGCGCGCAGCGCGCCCTCGGCCTGCGCACCCCGCACCATGGACTCCAGCTCCACCAGCAGCTCGTTGCGAAGAGTGGCGATCGCCGGGTCTTCCTTCAGGATCTCGTGCGCCTTCTTCGACAGCATCGCCAGCTGCACTGAGAGGTGCAGCTCCACGGACTGGTACAGCAGCCGCACCAGCGCAAGCCACGACGTGGGCTCCTGCTCGGCCGCTTCCCGCGCGTCGTCGAGCACCCGCGCGAAGTTGTCGACGGCCACCGCCCTGATCAGCGCTTCCCGGTCGGGAAACCGCCGGTACAGCGTGCCGACACCCACGCCGGCCGCCCGCGCGATCTCCTCCATCGGCACCTCCGGCCCGAACTCCGAGAAGATCGAGCGCGCCGCGGCGATGATCTGGTCGCGGTTGCGCCGCGCGTCGGCACGCATGGGCACCTGGGGATCCGCGCTCATGGCCCACCTTCCGCTCGCCGGGAACTCTCACGCGGGCAAATTCTCGCATGGTCGACGTTAGGGTTACTGAACACGCGATCAGTCACCCCTTTGCTAGTGGACGAAGATCGTCCACTTGGGTACCGTGGCGAATGAACCGGAATGTAATCCTCCACATACATTGCGTAAAGGTTCAAAACCACCAAAAGGGGATCCCACCATGACAGAAGTTGCCGAACCCGAGCTCGCCAGCTTCCCGATGGCGCGCACGTGCCCGTTCGCGCCGCCGCCGGAATACGAGCGTTTCGAGGACGAGCGGGCGAAGCTCGTCCAGCTCGACTCCGGCCAGCGCGCCTGGGTGCTGTCGAAGCACGAGGACGTGCGATCCATGCTGAACGACCCCCGGTTCAGCTCCAACCGCTTCAACCCCGGCTTCCCGGTCCTCTTCCGCGACGGGGCGCCGCGGCGCGAGCGCAAGCTCAACCCGTCGCTGATCAACATGGACGCGCCGGAGCACGGCCCCGCGCGCCGCGAGGTCGTCGGCGAGTTCACCGTGAAGCGGATGAAGGCCCTTCAGCCGCGCATCCAGGAGATCGTCGACGAGCACATCGACGCGATCCTGGCCGGCGACCAGCCCGCCGACCTCGTCTCGGCGCTTTCGCTGCCGGTCCCGTCGCTCGTGATCTGCGAGCAGCTCGGCGTTCCCTACGCCGACCACGATTTCTTCCAGAAGCACAGCTCGCGCATCCTCAGCCGCGAGGTGAGCTCCGACGAGCGGCTCGAGTCCGTGATCGCGCTGGAGGAGTACCTCGACAAGCTGGTCGCGGCCAAGGAGGAGACCCCCACCGACGACCTGCTCGGCCGCCAGATCGCGAAGAAGCGCGAAGAGGGCGAGTACGACCGCAACGACCTCACGTCGCTCGCGTTCCTGCTGCTCATCGCCGGTCACGAAACCACGGCGAACATGATCTCGCTCGGCACCGTCGCGCTGCTGGAGAACCCGGACCAGCTCGAAGCGATCAAGGCCGACCCCGGCAAGACGCTCGTTGCCGTGGAGGAGCTGCTGCGCTACTTCACCATCGCCGAGTTCGCGACCACGCGCGTCGCCACCGAGGACGTGGAGATCGCGGGCGTCACGATCCCGGCCGGCGACGGCGTGATCGGCCTCAGCTACGCCGCCAACTTCGACGACGACGCCTTCCCCGAGCCCGACAAGCTCGACATCACCCGCGGCGGGCGCAAGCACGTGGCGTTCGGCTTCGGCGCGCACCAGTGCCTCGGCCAGAACCTCGCGCGCATGGAGCTGCAGATCGTGTTCGACACGCTGTTCCGCCGCATCCCGACCCTGAAGCTGGCCGCCCCCGTCGACCAGCTGCCGTTCAAGCACGATTCCGCGATCTTCGGTCTCGACTGTCTGCCCGTCACCTGGTGAGGGAGGAAGCATGACCGCGATGGAGGAACTCCCGGTCGCCCGGAAGTGCCCGTTCGCGCCGCCGGCGGAGTACACGGCCACGCGCGAAGAGGCCCCCGTGCACCGGGTGCGGATTCCCGACGGCAAACAAGCCTGGGTGGTCTCGCGGCACGAGGACGTGCGGGCCGTGCTCAACGACCCGCGCTTCTCCGCCGACCGGTTCAACCCGGACTTCCCGACGCTGGTCCCGGGCGGCAACGTCATCCGCCGCACCGAGGCCGAGCGCACGATGCTGGCGATGGACGCGCCGCAGCACGGTCCCGAACGCAAGGCCGTGCTCGGCGAGTTCACCGTCAAGCGGGTGACCGACCTCAAGCCGCGGATCCAGGAGATCGTCGACGGGCTGATCGACGACATCCTCGCCACCGAAGGCCCCGTGGACCTCGTCGAGATGCTCGCGCTGCCGGTGCCGTCGCTCGTGATCTGCGAGATGCTCGGTGTGCCCTACGAAGACCACGATTTCTTCCAGGAGAACACCAAGCGGCTGATCAATCGCGCCACCACGCCCGAAGATCGGCGCGCCGCGTTCGAGCGCGTGCAGGGGTATCTGGCGAAGCTGATCGAAGGCAAGGAAGCCGCGCCGGGCGACGACCTGATCGGCCGGCAGATCGTGAAGCGGCGCGCGGAAGGCACCTACGACCGCGAGAAGATGGTGAGCCTCGCGTTCCTGCTGCTCGCGGCGGGGCACGAGACCACGGCGAACATGATCTCGCTCGGCACCGTCGCGTTCCTGCGCAACCCGGACCAGCTGGAGCTGATCAAGGCCGACCCGGCCAAGACGCTGCCGGCCGTCGAGGAGCTGCTGCGCTACTTCTCCATTGTGGACAACACCGCCCGCATGGCGAAGGAGGACGTCGAGATCGGCGGCGTGACCATCAAGGCCGGCGAAGGCGTGGTGGTCATGGCGTACGCGGCCAACTGGGACCCGAGCGTGTTCGACGACTCGGAGGCGTTCGACATCGAACGCGGGGCGCGCCACCACGTGGCGTTCGGGTTCGGGCCGCACCAGTGCCTGGGCCAGAACCTCGCGCGCACGGAGCTGCAGATCGTGTTCGACACGCTGTTCCGGCGCATCCCCTCCCTGAAGCTGGCCGTCGACGTCGACGACCTGCCGGTCAAGGACGACGCCCTCATCTACGGCCTCTACGAACTGCCCGTGACCTGGTGAAGGAGCAGCGATGACCACGGTCGAAGAGCTCGAACTGCCGGTGGCGCGCAAGTGCCCGTTCGCGCCACCCGAGGAGTACACGCAGATCCGCGAGGAACAGCCGATCACCCGCGTGAAGATCCCCGACGGGAAGGAAGCCTGGGTCGTCTCGCGGCACGAGGACGTGCGGGCGGTCCTGGGCGACCGCCGCTTCTCCTCCGACCGCTTCAACGAGAACTTCCCGATCCTCGTCAAGGGCGGCAACGTCTTCCGCCGCACCAACGCCGAGCGCACCATGATCACGATGGACGCGCCGGAGCACGGCCCCGCGCGCAAGTCCGTGCTGGGCGAGTTCACCGTGAAGCGCGTGAACGCGATGCGGCCGCGGATCCAGGAGATCGTCGACCGGCTGATCGACGACATCCTCGCTTCGGACAAGCCCGTGGACCTGGTCGAGGCGCTGTCGCTGCCGGTGCCGTCGCTCGTGATCTGCGAACTGCTGGGCGTGCCGTACACCGAGCACGACTTCTTCCAGGAGAACACGGCGAAGATCCTCAAGCGCACGGTGAGCTTCGAGGAGCGGCAGGCGGCGTTCGAGCGCATCCGCGGCTATCTCGACCAGCTCGTCACCACGAAGGAGGCCGACCCGGGCGACGACCTGCTGGGCCGGCAGATCGTGAAGCTGCGCGAGGAAGGCACGTACGAGCACGCCGCGGTGGTGGGTTTGTCCTTCCTGCTGCTCATCGCAGGCCACGAGACCACGGCGAACATGATCTCGCTGGGCACCGTCGGCCTGCTGCAGAACCCTTCGCAGCTCGAGACGATCAAGGCCGATCCCGGCAGGACGCTCGACGCGGTCGAGGAACTGCTGCGTTACTTCACGATCGTCGACACGGCCACCGCGCGCGTCGCAGTCGAGGACGTCGAGCTGGGTGGCGTCACCATCCGCGCGGGTGAAGGTGTGCTGGCACTGGGCTACACGGCCAACTGGGACCCGGCGGTGTTCGCCGAGCCCGCGAAGCTGGACATCACGCGCGGTGCGCGCCACCACGTGGCCTTCGGGTTCGGGCCGCACCAGTGCCTGGGCCAGAACCTGGCGCGGGCCGAGCTGCAGATCGTGTTCGACACGCTGTTCCGGCGCATTCCGTCGTTGAAGTTGGCCGCTCCGGTAGAGGACCTGCCCTTCAAGGACGATGCGTCGATCTACGGGCTGTACCGGCTTCCCGTGACCTGGTAAAGATCGACATCATGAGCACTCCCGAGTTGCCGGTCGCGCGGACCTGCCCGTTCCGGCAACCGGAGCTGCACGCGGATCCGGCCGGATCCGTTGTGCGAGTTCGCCTTCCCAACGGGTCATTCGCGTGGTTCGTGACCCGTTGGGAAGACGTGCGAACCGCGCTCGGCGATCCGCGTTTCTCCTCGGACCGGGCGAAACCCGGCTTCCCGCGGTTGTCGCGCGCGAGCGGCGAGGAGCCGATCCGCACGATGCTCGGCATGGACGCGGCCGAGCACCGGGCGGCTCGCGGCGCCGTGCTCGGGGAGTTCACGCTGCGGCGGGTGAACGCACTGCGCCCGCGGATCCAGGAGATCGTCGGCAGCGCGATCGACGATCTGCTCGCGGCCGGCAGCCCCGCTGATCTGGTGACGACGCTGGCCCTGCCGGTGTCGTCGCTGGTGATCTGCGAGCTGCTCGGGGTGCCGTACGCCGATCACGCGTTCTTCCAGGAGAACACCGCGAAGCTGTTCGATCGGGCCAATCCGCCGGACGAGATCGCCGCCACCTACCTGCGGCTGCACGGCTACTTCGTCGAGCTGGTCACCGCGAAGGCGGCCGCACCGTCCGACGACCTGCTCGGCCGGCAGATCGCCGAGACGCGGGCAGCGGGCACCTACGACCACGCGTACCTGGTCGGGCTCGCGTTCCTGCTGCTGGCGGCCGGGCACGAGTCCACGGCGAACATGATCGCGGTCGGGGTCCTCGGGCTGCTGGAAAACCCCGGTCAACTGCAGTCGATCACGGCCGAGAAGAGCAGGACACCGGCCGCGGTCGAGGAGCTGCTGCGGTTCTTCTCGATCACGGACACGGTCCCGCTGCGCGTGGCCGTCGCCGATGTCGAGCTCGGCGGTGTGCTGATCAAGGCCGGCGAAGCTGTGCTCCCCTCGTTGTACGCGGCGAACTGGGACCGGTCGGTGTTCGGCTCGCCGGAGGTGCTCGACCTCGACCGCGGCGCCCGGCACCACGTGGCGTTCGGGTACGGGCCGCACCAGTGCCTGGGCCAGAACCTCGCGAGGGCCGAGCTGGAGATCGTGTTCGAAACGCTGTTCCGGCGGATTCCCGCGTTGAAGCTCGCGGTCGACGTCGGCGAAATCCCGGGCAAGGAAAAAGCATCGGTGTACGGGCTGCACTGCCTGCCCGTCAGCTGGTAGACAACAACCGCTCCCACCACGAGCCAGGAAGAGGAAGTCATGAAGATCATCGCGGACACCGGCAAGTGCGTCGGCGCCGGTCAGTGCGTGCTCACCGAGCCCGCCCTGTTCGACCAGAGCGAGGACGACGGCACGGTGATCGTGCTCAACGAGACGCCCGAGGGTGAGCTCGTGGACAAGGCGCGCGAGGCCGTGAACGTGTGCCCGAGCCAGGCGCTTTCGCTGCAGGAGTGATCATTTCGCCGCGGTGAACAGCACCGTGGTGTAGTCGCAGGTGAACTGACCGCCGTGGGCGTCGATGGCGGCGCCCACGGCGGTCAGCACTGCCTGCTGCTGTTCTTTTGTCGTGCGCGTGAGACCGCCCTGCGTGAGGAGCAGGTCGAGGTACTCGACGCGGGTGTACACGTGCTGCCATTCGTAGACGTGCCGCTCGGGCCTGCGCCAACCACGCCCGAACGTCTTGTCCACCAACGGCTGGTACGCATCGGGCGTCGGCGCTTTCTGCCGGTCGAACTTGATCGGCGACTCCGGGACGGCCCGGGTGAACGCCTCCCCGAACGCCCGTGCGATGTCCTCGGGCGGCAGGAACAGGTGCCAGAAGAGGGCGAGCACTCCGCCGGGCCTGAGCAGTGCGTTCGCCTTCTCGCCGCCCTTGCGCGGATCCACCCAGTGCCACACCTGCCCCGCGGTGATCACGTCGAAGGTGCGCCCCTTCGCGTCCCAGCCTTCGAACGTGCCGGCTTCGACGTCGATCCCCGTGGCGCGCGCGAACTCCGCCATCCGCTCGTCGGGCTCGACGCCGAGCACGGTTTTGCCGCGTTGCCGCAGCTGCCGCGCGACGATGCCGGTGCCGGTACCGACGTCGAGGACCTCCTGGCCGCCGAAGGCGAGCCGGTCGATCAACTCCTGCGGATATTTCGGCCGCGCCCGGTCGTAGCGTTCGGCATCGACCCCGAACGACTCGGCGGTCTGCCTCAACTGATGCGGTTCCGGTAAAGTGGGCATACGCCCACCGTAGTGGGCAACTGCCCACTAGTGCCAGGAGTTCTTGTTGCCGACCGGTGTCCACCTCCGCGACGTGCGCACCCAGCTCTTCGACGCCGCCGAGCGCGTCCTGCTCCGCGACGGCCCGAGCGCCCTCACGAGCCGCGCCGTCACCGAGGAGGCCGGCTGCGCGAAAGGCGTGCTGCACAAGCACTTCACCGACTTCGACGGGTTCCTGACCGAGCTGGTGCTCGACCGCATCACCCGCGTCGAGTCGTTCTCCGACACCCTCGTCGCCACCGCCGGCAGGGGCTCGGTCGTCGACAACGTCTCCTCGGCGCTCACCGAGGTCTTCTCCTCCGTCGCCGTGTCCATCGTCGCCCTGATCACCTTCCGCGACGAACTCCGCCACCGCCTCCGCACCGCCCGCCCCGGCGGCGGCGTGCCACTGGCCTCGGACATCGCGGTGATGCTCCGGCGCTACCTGACGGCGGAACAGGCCCTCGGCCGCCTCACCCCCGACGCCGACGTGGCCGTCCTCGCCCCGACGGTGGTGGGCGCCGGCCACCTGCACCTGGCCGACCGCACAGGCGAGGGCGACACCGAATCGCTGCGGGCGATGGTGGCGTCGGTGCTCTCCCCCGCGCTGGCCTGACTTCCAGCCGAGCTGAACGGGTGGCCGCCCCGCCGATCCGGAGCGGCCACCCCACGGCGCTTACTTCACCGCACCCATCGACAACCCGCGCACCAGGTGGTTCTGCGCAAACCACCCCACGATCATCACCGGCAGCGACGCCAGCAGCGCAGCCGCCGAAAGCTGCGCCCAGTACAGCCCTTCACTGGTGATGAACCCGACCAGGAACACCGGCACCGTCCCCGCGCGAGCGGCGGTCAGGTTCACCGCGTAGAAGAACTCCGTCCACGAGAAGATCACGCAGATCAACGCGGTGGCAGCGATACCCGGCGCCACCACGGGCATGATGATCTTCCGCAGCAACGTCGGCAAAGTGGCACCGTCGATGTGTGCGGCCTCGATCATTTCCCCGGGCACCTCGAGGAAAAACGACCGCATCATCCAGATGGCCAACGGCAGGTTCATCGACGTGTACAGGATGATCAGCGCCCACACCGTGTCGAGCAGGTTGGTGTTCTGCGAGATCACGTACAGCGGGATGATGGCGGCCACGATCGGCAGCATCTTGGTGGACAGGAAGAAACTCAGGGCGTTCTTCGTCTTCTTCACCGGCGCCAGCGAAAGCGCGTACGCGGCGGGGATGCCGAGCAGCAGCACCAGCAGCGTCGAGACCACCGTGACGAACGCCGAGTTCGCCAGGTACGGCAGGAACCCGCCCTTCAGCACCCCGGAGATCTGGTCGAAGGTCGGGCTGAAGAAGAGCTTCGGCGGGTCGGTGTAGGCGTCGGACTCCTGCTTGAACGCCGTGAGGATCATCCACAGCAGCGGGAACACGAAGAGGATCGCCAGGACCCACGTGACGACGGTGAGCGTGCCCGGCCCGTAACGCCGCTCGCGCCGCAGAGGAACCGTGGTCATTTCGTGCCTCCGTCCACAGAGAACGCACGGAACATCAGGCGTAGCGCGAAGGTCGCCACGATCATCGTGATGATCACGACCACCACACCCATCGCCGACGACTGGCCGATGTCGAAGCCCTCGAACGCGCGCTGGTAGATGTAGAACGGCAGGTTCGTGCTCGCCGTACCCGGGCCGCCCTGGGTCATCAGGAAGATCGCGTCGAAGCTGTTCACGATGTAGATCGCACCGAGCAGCGTCGCGAGCTGCAGGAACCGCGACAGGTGCGGCAGCGTGATCGAAACGAACGTGCGCCAGCGGCCGGCGCCGTCGACCGACGCGGCCTCCAGCACGTCCTTCGGCTGGCTCTGCAGGCCGGCGAGCGTCAGCAGCATCATGAACGGCGTCCACTGCCAGATGATCTGCGCCATCACCGCGACGAGCGGGAACTGCGAAAGCCAGTCGACGTCGGTGCCGAACACGAAGTGCAGCAGGCCGTACGTCGGGTCGAACATCGTGGTCTTCCACAGCAGCGCGCCGGCCGCGGGCAGGATCAGGAACGGCGTGATCAGCAGCGTCCGCACGAAACCGCGACCGGCGAACTTGCGGTCCAGCAGGATCGCGAGACCGAGCCCGAGCAGCAGCGACAGGAACACGCACACCACCGTCAGCACCACGGTGTTGAGCAGCGCCCCGAGGAACGTCGAGTCGGTGAACACGTCGGCGTAGTTCTGGAAGCCGACGAAGTGGCGCGAACCCGGCCGCACGAGGTTCCACGACTGGAACGAGTAGAAGATGGTGAGCAGGAAGGGAATCTGCGTCACCGCGATCACGAAGATCAACGCGGGCAGCAGCGGCAGCCGCCGCTTCCCGGCCTTGTTCGAAACCTTCTTGGTGTTGGTCGTGCGGGTAGCGGCCGGCGCGGTACCGGCGGGGACTGAGAGCGTGCTCATGCGCTCACCTCGCTGGAGCTCGGTGCAGCCTGAGCCGAATGCGCAGTGTTGAATGATTCGATCGCAAGCTCACTCATGGCTTCACCGCCTGGTAGGACTCGCCGACTGTGGCCGCGTACTTCTGGGATTGCGCCAGCGCGTCCGCCACCGATGTCTGGCCCGCGATCGCCGCGGACAGCTGCTGGCTGACGCGCGTGCCGAGATCCTGGAACTCCGGGATCCCGACGAACTGGATGCCGGGGTAGGGCACCGGGTTCACCATCGCCTTCTGCTGGTTGGCGTCGGCGATCCCGTCGAGCGTCGGCTGGGCATACGCCTTCGCCGCGTCGCGGTACTGCGGGATCTCGTACGTCGACTGGCGGGTGCCCGGCGGCACGCGGTTCCAGCCGTAGGTCTCGCCCACCTTCTTCGCGTACGCCTTGTCGGTCATCCAGGCCATGAACTTCCAGGCGTCGCCGGAGTCCTTGGCGACCTTCGGGATCCCGAGCGCCCAGGTGTAGAGCCAGCCGCTGGCCTGCGTCTTCTCGACGGGCGCCGGCGCGTAACCGTTCTTGCCGACGACCTTGCTGCTGGAGGGGTCCTCGGTGGTGCCGGTCATCGAAGTGGCGTCGTACCACATCGCGGCCTGACCCTGGGCGTAGCGCGTGCCGCACTCGGAGAACCCGGCGCTGGAGGCACCGACCTCACCGTGGTCGCGCACGAGGTTCACGTAGAAGTTGGCGGCCTGCGTGAACTCGGGGCTGGTGAGCTTCGCGTTCCAGTCCTTGTCGAACCACTGCGCGCCGAAGGTGTTGGCGACCGTGGTGAACGGCGCGAGGCTCTCGCCCCAGCCGGGCTTGCCCCGCAGGCAGATGCCGGAGATGCCGGCGTTCTTGTCGTCGAGCTTCGCCGCGTAACCCGCGATCTGCTGCCACGTGGGGTGCGCCGGCATGGTGATGCCGGCCTTGGCGAACAGGTCCTTGCGGTAGACCACAAAGGACGATTCCCCGTAGAACGGCACCGCGTACATCTTGTTCTCGTACGACAGCGACTGCCGGATGCTGGGGATGAAGTCGTTCTCGTCGTACCCCGGCGTGTCCTGCATGTGCGGCTCGAGGTTCTCGAGCCAGCCGTTGGCCGCCCACTGCGGGGCTTCGTAGTTGCTGATCATCACCACGTCGAATTCGCCGCCCTGCGTGGCGGTGGACGCGGTGATCTTCGCGCGCGCCTCGTTCTCCGGCAGGGAGACGAACTTGAGGTGCACGCCCGGGTTCGCCCTCTCGAACTCACCGGAGAGCGAGATGGCGTCTTTCATCTGGGGGTTCGAGACGATCGCGATCACGAGCGTCCGCCCACCGTTGCCGAACGATCCGGCTCCGGCGCATCCGGTGACGAACAACGCTGTTGCGGCAAGGAGGCACAGGAGGTTACGCACGGCCACCTCCGGGGAGCACCTGGATCTTGAGGCCCGAGCCGCTGCGCATCTTGGCGAGCGCTTCGGGGTACTGCTCCAGCGGCAGCGTGTCGGTGATCAGGGCGTCGGTGTCGATGAAGCCGCTCGCCACGAGGTCGAGGGCGTTGCCGTAGCTGTTGAGCACGGCCATCGACCCGACGATGGTGATCTCGTCGTTGTAGATGCGGAACGGCGAGAGCGCCACGCGGGCCTCGGCGGGCGCGACGCCGAAGACGAGCAGCCGGCCACCGCGGCGCAGCGCGTCGAACGCCGACTCGATGGCGGGCGCGGCGCCGGTGCAGTCGACGGCGGCGTCGTAGAGCTCACCGTCCAAAGCAGACACTTCCTCGGCCACGGCCGTGGCCCCGAGTTCGGTGGCCCGCGGCAGACGGCTCGCGTTGCGGTCGACCACCGTCACGTGGGCGCCGGCCCGCTGCAGCAGCTGCTGCATGATCAGGCCCATCGTGCCGGCGCCGACCACGAGGAACCGTTCGCCGGCCTCGACGCCGATGCGGCGCACGCCGTGCACAGCGCACGAGACGGGTTCGACCAGCGCACCCTGCTCCCACGTCATCGAGTCGGGCATCTTGTGGCAGGTGTCGGCGGGCACGGCGACGTACTCGGCGAAGGCGCCGTTCACGGTGTCGCCGGTGGCGGCCCAGTTGGCGCACAGGTTGCCGTGGCCGCTGCGGCACGGCGTGCAGTACCCGCAGTAGATCGACGGGTCGACGGCCACGCGGTCGCCGACCTTCCACTCGCCCGGCACGTCGGCGCCGAGCTCGACGATCTCGCCGGCGAACTCGTGACCGGGAACGATGGGGTACGGCGTCGGCGGGAAGTGCCCGTCGGCGATGTGCAGGTCGGTCCCGCAGATGCCACAGGCGCCGACCTTCACGACGACCTGGCGCTCTCCGGGCTTCGGATCGGGAACGTCGCCGACCCGGATCTCCCCGGGCCGGTCCACGATCGCGGCACGCATGCCTCATCCCCTTCCTAGCGCTCATCTGAGCGTTATTAACGTAGGACGCAGCTAATGAGTGGAAGCATTACAGGCGTTTTCTAGGCGTTCCGTCAACCTTTGAGGGCAGATTCCGCGTTATGGTGCTCAGATGAGCAGGAAGAAGGCCCAGCCGCTGCTGACCGCGAGCTTGGAGCTGGCCACCATGGCCCGCCGCTTCTACGTGCAGGGCCGCTCGAAGCTGGAGATCGCCGAGGAGTTCGGCGTCAGCCGCTTCAAGGTCGCCCGGCTGCTCGACACCGCCCGCGAGACGGGTCTGGTGCGCGTGGAGTTCCACCTGCCCGCGCCCGTCGACGTGGAGCTGTCCGATGAGGTCCGGCGCGCGTATGGGCTGCGTCGCGCGTTGGTGCTCGAACGAGCGGCCGCGAAGGAGCCGCGCGAGGTCGTGCGGAAGAAGATCGGGACGCTCGCCGCCCACCTCCTCGAAGAGATCGCCCGCCCGACGGACGTCATCGGGCTCTCGTGGGCCCGGTCGGTCAACGCGATGACCGAGGCCATCAGAACACTTCCGCGCTGCCCGATCGTGCAGTTGTGCGGCGTGCAGGCCGGCATGGACATGCGCGGGCGCTCCGTCGAGACCGTGAGCCGCGTGACCTCGGTCTCCGGCGGCGACGCTTATCCGATCTTCGGCCCGCTCGTGCTGCCGGACCGGCGGACCACGGACATCCTGCGCCACCAGCCCGGCATCGCGGAGACTTTCGGGCAGTTCGGCAAGCTCACGAAGGCCGTCGTGAGCATTGGCGCGTGGTCCCCCGGCGAGTCCACGGTGTACGACGCCCTCGACGAAGCCGAACGCGCCGCCATCGCCGCGCGCGGCGCCACCGCCGAGGTCGCGGCCCGGTTGTTCGACGCTTCGGGAAACGCCTTGTCGACCGGGCTGGCGCACCACGTGCTCGCCATCAGCACCGAGGAGCTGCTCGCCGTGCCCGAGGTGATCGCGATCGGCTACAGCCGTCCCAAGGCGGAGGCCGTCGACGCGGTTTTGCGCTCGGGCATGGTTTCGACGCTGGTCACGGACACGGCGGCCGCGGAGCCACTGCTCGAACTGGCGGCCGCGCGCCCGGTGTCAGAGTGACGCGTCGGCCGCGAGAACGCCCGCCAGCACCAGGAAGCAGATGCCGGACCCCGCGTCGACCTTGCGCCGGGTCTTCGCCTTGATCCCGGACGCCCCGATGGCGCGGCCGATCAGCACGTACCCGAACCCGACGACGAGCTCGACCAGCAGGTACGCCACCCCCAGCTCCGCCAGCGCCCGCGGCGCCCCCGCACCCTCCACGAACTGCGGCAGCAGCGCCGCGAAGAGCAGCAACGCCTTGGGATTGCTGATGGCCACCAAGAACTCCGTGGTGATCACCGACCGGGCGCTCGTTTCGGGTGGCTGCGTGATCTCTCGCCGGGCGCGCAGCACGCTGCTGATCCCCAGCCACAGCAGGTAGGCGACGCCCACCCACTTGAGCACCGTGAGCACTTCCGCCGACGCCGCCAGCAGTGCCCCCAGCCCGCCCGCCACGAGCCCGATCAGCACCACGAACGCCGCGAACCGCCCCCCGATGCCCGCCATGGCGCGGCCGACGCCGTGGCGTGCGGCGTTGCGCAGGCCCAGCAGCTGGTTGGCCCCGGGGATCAGCGAGACGAGGATGGCGGAGGGGACGAACCCAGCCCAGTCGACCACGGCACACCTCCTTCTTCCGCTGGACGTTAACCCGCGCCGGAGAGGTCGCGGCGCGGTTTGTGACGCAGTTCGTTTTCGGGGTCTTCACCTGATGTGCCGGTTTTCAACGACCCTTGCCACCCTGACCCGACACCCTCGTCGCGGTCTGTCTCCCGCGGGGCTGGGGCACTGGTCAACAGCGCCCCGGCAGTCGGGCCGGCCGCTGACCGACGAAACCGACCGCACTTCCGGCAAGCCCAAGTTCGCCTCCGACCGCGAGGCCGCTCTGTGGCACGGGCTCCGTGTCAGCGAACAGCCAGCAGACAGCACCGTTCAAACGACCGAGACCCCCCACCCCGACGAGGCCCCAACCCCGTCAGAGCTGGTTCACGTCGACGATCCGCACCACGGCCGACCCCACCTCGTCCGAGGCGCGCAAGTCCACCTCCGCGCTGATGCCCCAGTCGTGGTCGCCCGCGGGGTCGTCGAAGATCTGGCGGACGCGCCAGATGTCCGGGGCCTGTTCGATGAGCAGCAACGCCGGGCCGCGGGCGTCCGGGCCGGTGCCCAACGTGGCGTGCTCGTCGAAGTAGTCCTCGATGGCGTCTTCCCAGGCGTCGGCGTCCCAGCCGGTGGCGGCGTCGAGCTCGCCCAGGGCGTAGTAGTTGCGGCGGGAGGCGAGTTCGACGCGGCGGAAGAGCTCGTTGCGCACCAGCACGCGGAAGGCCCGTTCGTTGCGCGTGACCGCGGGCGGCTCGACCGGCACGGAAAGCGGGGCATCCGGAGCGGACGGGTGGCGCAGGGCTTCCCACTCGTCCAGGAGGCTGGAGTCGACCTGGCGGACGAGCTCGCCGAGCCATTCGATGAGGTCCTGCAGCGCCTCGGTCTTCGCCTCGTCCGGGACGGTGTGGCGCAGCGCGTCGTAGGTGTCCGCCAGGTACCGCAGCACCAGGCCCTCGGAGCGCGCGAGCTGGTAGAAGCCCACGTACTCCACGAAGTTCATGGCCCGCTCGTACATGTCGCGCACCACGGACTTCGGGGACAGCTCGTAGTCCGCCACCCACGGGTGGCCCTGCCGATAACTGGCAAACGCCGCCGACAGCAGCTCCTCCAGCGGCTTCGGGTACGTGACGTTCTCGAGCAGCTCCATCCGCTCGTCGTACTCGATGCCCTCGGACTTCATGGCCTGCACGGCCTCGCCGCGGGCCTTGAACTGCTGCTGCGACAGCACCGGCCTCGGGTTGTCCACCGTGGATTCCACAATGGACACGACATCCAGCGCGTACGACGGCGAGTCCACGTCGAGCAGCTCCACCGCCGCCAACGCGAACGGCGACAACGGCTGGTTCAAGGCGAAGTCGAACTGCAGATCCACCGTCAGCCGCACGATCCGGCCTTCCGAGTCCGGAGTGGACAGCCGCTCCACAACGCCCGCGGCCAGCAGCGCGCGGTAGATCGCGATGGCGCGCAGGATCAGCCTCCGCTGGGTGGGCCGGTCCGAGTGGTTGTCCTCCAGCAGGTGGCGCATGTGGTCGAACGCGTTGCCCGGCCGGGAAATCACGTTCAGCAGCATCGAGTGCGACACCTGGAAACTGGATGTCAGCGGCTCGGGCTCGGCCGCGATCAGGCGGTCGAACGTGCTCTCCGTCCAGTTGACGAACCCCTCGGGCGCCTTCTTCCGGACGATCTTCTTCTTTTTCTTCGGGTCGTCCCCGGCCTTCTCCAGCGCCTTCGCGTTCTCGACGACGTGGTCGGGCGCCTGCACCACCACGTACCCGTCGGTGTCGTACCCGGCGCGGCCCGCGCGTCCGGCGATCTGGTGGAACTCGCGCGCCTTCAGGTGCCGCTGCCGCACGCCGTCGTACTTGGTCAGCGCGGAGAACACGACCGTCCGGATCGGCACGTTGATGCCGACGCCGAGCGTGTCCGTCCCACAGATCACCTTGAGCAGACCGGACTGCGCGAGCGTCTCCACGAGCCGCCGGTACTTGGGCAGCATGCCGGCGTGGTGCACGCCGATGCCGTGGCGCACGAGCCGCGAGAGCGTCTTGCCGAAGCCCGCCGCGAAACGGAAGTCGCCGATCAGGTCGGCGATGGCCTCCTTCTCGGCCTTGGAGGTGACGTTGATGCTCATCAGCGTCTGCGCCCGCTCGATCGCGGCGGCCTGCGAGAAGTGCACCACGTACACGGGCGCCTGGCCGCCGTGGAGCAGCTCGGACATGGTCTCGTGGATCGGCGTGAGCGCGTAGCGGAAGGTCAGCGGCACCGGCCGCTGCGCCGAGGTGACGACGGCGGTCGAGCGGCCCGTGCGCCGGGTGAGGTCCTTCTGGAAGAACGTGACGTCGCCGAGTGTGGCCGACATGAGCACGAACTGGGCGCCGGTGAGCTCGATGAGCGGGACCTGCCACGCCCAGCCGCGGTCGGGCTCGGAGTAGAAGTGGAACTCGTCGGCCACGACTTGGCCCACGGGCGCGTCGGCACCGTCGCGCAACGCGATGTTCGCCAAGATTTCGGCGGTGCAGCAGATGATCGGCGCATCGGCGTTGACGCTGGAGTCGCCGGTCATCATGCCGACCTTGTCGGCCCCGAAGATGTCGATGAGCTGGAAGAACTTCTCCGAGACCAGCGCTTTGATCGGCGCGGTGTAGTAGCTGCGGCGACCGTGGGCGAGCGCGGTGAAGTGGGCACCGACGGCCACCAGGCTCTTTCCGGAACCCGTGGGCGTCGAGAGGATCACGTTGGCGCCGGAGACGACCTCGATCAGCGCCTCCTCCTGGGCCGGGTAGAGCTGGATGCCCCGCTCGGCCGTCCACGTGGAGAAGGCTTCGAACAGGGTGTCGGCGTCGGGATCCGCTGGCAGGAGGTCTGTGAGTGTCATCGCGCTGCCCATCGTGCCATCCCCGGGCCGTCAGTTCTCCAGGGGCGATCGCGGGTGCTTGCCCCAACCCGTAGGCTTCGCGGTACCGCGCACCGACCGGGGGATACTTCCGGCCACGCGCGCGTACACGGGCGTTACTCCGGAGGGTTCAGGCATGGCACAGGACATCATCCCGATCGAGCTCGGGCTGCCGCAGGGCGACGTCGTCACCCTGTGGGCTCCGCGGTGGCGGGAGGACGGCGAGGAATGGGAAGCCTTCCTCGGCGACGAGGACGACCTGTACGCCTTCCCCGACGCCGCTCACCTGGCCGCTTTCGTGCGCACGTCCGACCAGCACGACCTGCTCGACCACCCGGCGTGGGACGCGGTGCCGGCGCTCAACGTGCCCGAGCTGATCCCGGACGACGACCACTCCTACGACCTCGTCGGCGTGCCCGAGCTCGTCGCCGAGGAGCCCGACTCGTGGACGATCGGGGAGCTCGCGGAGATCGTCGGCATCGTCCGTTCGCTCGCCGACGTGTGCGAGCTCGAAGAGGTGCACGAGGTCCTCGACGCGTACGAGGGCTTCTCGCTCCTGGAGCAGGGCCGGCTGCCGTTCACCGGCCGTGAGGGCGAGGCCCTGTGGAACGACCTGTCGAAGGCCGTGTCCGAGAAGTGGGACATCGTGCTCGACGCGATCGACAACCTCGTGACCGTGCCCGAGGTCGACGCCGCGGTGCTTGAGCAGACCGCCGAGGAGCTGGCGGCGTTCCACGAGGAGTCCGCCGAAGCCGAGGCCGCGCAGCCCGAGGACCTGGAGGCCGTGGACGCGCCTTCGGAGGACGAGGAAGACGACGAGCCCGTCGGCTTCTGGGGTGAGGTCGGCATCGACCCGATCAAGATCGTCACGGCCGGCGCCGAGTACTACACGCTGCGCTGCTACCTCGACGACAAGCCCATCTTCCTCGGCAGCGAGGGCGAGATCGACGTCTTCCCGTCGGAGAAGGCCCTGCTCGCCGCTCTCAAGGACGGCAAGGACGTGGCCGACACGGACCTCGCCGACGTGTCCACTTGGGACGACGTGCTCACCAAGGCCGCCGCGGGCGACCTCGAAATCGACATCGACGCCGAGAACACCTACATCCTCACCGGCATCGACGACGACATCGCCGAGGGCGTCGAGTCCATCGACCCCAACCAGCTGGAGCTCGCCGTCGAACTCATCACCGACGCGGCCGACTGGGCGGAGGACGACTCCGTCGAGACGGCCCTCTCCCAGAACGAAAGCCTCGGCTGGCTGGTCTCCTTCGTCCTGCGGCCGGACCCGACCCGCCTGGAGCCGAGCGCGCCGTTCGACACGGAGCAGAGCGCCTGGCGCAAGCTGGTGGAGTCGTTCGAGAACCGGCTGACGGTGGTTTGAGGTTCCTGATTGACGTTGAAGGCCACCCGAAGGCGCTTGCCCCGGGTGGCCTTTTTCGTCAGCCCTCCGCTCGCACCGGCACCACAGCAACCGCCAACGCGGGAAAGACCGCCACCACCCCGAAGGCCAACGCGTACCGCGAATCCCCGATCACCAGCCCCAGCAGTGGTGGCGTCAGCGCCCCCGCGATGTTCTGCGCGGTGTTCTGCGTGCCCATCGCCCGTCCCGACCAGGCGACGCCCGCGAGTTCCGCGGAGGCCGTGAAGCCGAGGCCGTTGTCCGCGACGGTGACAACAGCCGCGAGGACCAGGGCGGTCAGCACGAGCCACAGCCAGGTCGCGTCGCCGAGGGTGACGAGGAGCATCACGGCCACGCTGGCCACCGCGAGTTGCCGCATGGGGCGCAGGCGGCTGCCGACGCGGTCGGACCAGTAGCCCGATGCCAGGCGGCCCAGCGCGCCGAGCACCTGAGCCACCGCGAGGAACACGCCGGCCTGCGACGGGCTCCACTGGTGCTGCGACACGAGGTACACGGGAGCGAACGCCGACACCGCGAACTGCGGCACCACCAGCAGCGCGCTCGCCCCGTGCACGCGCCAGAGCCACGGCTTGCGGTACGGCGAAGGAGGCTTTTCCGCGACAGCCCGGGGCGGCCGCGGCGGGTCCACGACGAACACCGCGACCAGCAGCGCCACCAGGATCGCCAGCGCGGCGGGCAGCAGCACCGCAGTCTGGAAACCCCAGCGCGCGGCCAGCGGCGGCAGGCCCAGCGCGGCGACGCCGACCCCGAGCGGCTGCGCCGTCTGCCGGATGCCCATGGCCATGCCGCGTTCGGACTTCGAGAACCAGCCCATCACGACGCGGCCGCTGGCCGCGTTGACCGAGGCCGTGCACGCTCCGGCAACGAGGAACACGCCCAGGAGAACCCCGACCGGGTGATGCCACAGCGCGGCGTACACCAGGAGTAACCCCGACGCACCCAGCCCGAGGGCCATGATCAACCGCTCCCCGTAACGGTCCGCAGCCGCGCCCCACACGATCAGGGTGAGCAGCAGGCCGACG
Organism: Amycolatopsis sp. NPDC004368; assembly: GCF_053602515.1. Lineage (NCBI taxonomy): Bacteria > Bacillati > Actinomycetota > Actinomycetes > Pseudonocardiales > Pseudonocardiaceae > Amycolatopsis > Amycolatopsis sp. NPDC004368. The sequence continues at coordinate 359,046 of NZ_JBSGDT010000003.1, forward strand.
CTCGGCGCGGCCACCACGGTGCCGGCCTCGGCGAGCGTGAGGTCGTCGGCGGCGCGCATCGCGGGCACCAGGAAGGGCAGCCCGTAGAGGAAACAACAGCTCGCGGTCTGCGCGGCGAGGCCGAGCGCGAGGATGAGCCACCGTCGAGAACTCGGCTTTTCGCGTATCGACTCACCGGCCGCGACCTGCGCCATCTTCGTCACCGTCTCATATATTGAGAATTTATTCCTACATTATGAACTTTAGTTGGGCATGCTAAGGAACGCAACCACCATCGAGGTGGTTGCGTCCGGCGCAGCAGGACGTCAGGCCAGCGCGGCGTACCCGGGCTTGATCACGTCGTTGATCAGCGACAACCGGGTGTCGAAATCGAGGAACGCGGATTTCATGGCATTGATCGTGAACCAGCGAAGATCATCGAGACCGAACCCGAACGTGGTCGCCAGAGCGGTGAATTCACTGGTCATCGTGCATCCGCTCATCAGCCGGTTGTCGGTGTTCACCGTGACCCGGAAGTGCAGCCGGGCGAGCTGGGCGATCGGGTGCTCGGCGAACGAGGCGACGGTGCCCGTCTGCACGTTCGACGTCGGGCAGATCTCCAGGGGTATGCGGCGGTCCCGAACGTAGCTCGCGAGCCGTCCAAGGTGGACGGTTCCGTCCGAATCGGTCTTGATGTCCTCGATGATCCGCACACCGTGGCCGAGCCGTTCGGCACCGCAATACTGAATGGCCTCCCAAATGGAGGGAAGACCGAACGCCTCACCCGCGTGAATGGTGAAATGCGCATTGTTCTGTCGCAAATACTCGAATGCGTCGAGATTGCGGGTGGGCGGAAAGCCGTCCTCGGGACCGGCGATGTCGAAGCCCGCCACGCCGGCGTCGCGGTGGCGCACGGCCAGCTCGGCGATCTCGAGGGCCCGCGCGTGCTGGCGCATCGCGCAGAGCAACGTGCGGACCTTGATCGCACCGCCCGCGGCGGCCACGCGCTGTGTTCCTGCATCGATACCGGTCTGGACCGCTTCGACCACCGCATCGAGTGACAGGCCGCGCTCGACGAACAACTCGGGTGCGTAGCGGAGCTCGGCGTAGACCACGCCGTCGGCCGCAAGGTCTTCCACCGCCTCGGCGGCAACTCTGACCAGCGCTTCCTCGGTCTGCATCACGCCGCAGGTGTGGGCGAACGTCTCCAGGTAGGACACGAGCGAGCCGGAATCGGCGGCTTCGCGGAACCAGCGGCCGAGGGCGTCGACGTCGGTGGTCGGCAGGGCGTCGTAGCCCGTCGCTTGCGCGAGCTCGACGACGGTGGCCGGGCGAAGGCCGCCGTCCAGGTGATCGTGCAGCAGGACCTTGGGGGCTCGGCGCAGGGTCGCCGCGTCGAGCGGGGTTACGTCTGACATGCACCAACGGTAGTCTCGTTGTCATTCCCCTACATGGCGGTAACTCTCAGCGCCGAGGCAACCCTCAGCTTTGACGATCAAGGATGGAATCGGCCATCCGGGTAACGACGCCGTTATCCCGTCTTGGCGGGCCCCATACGCACAGCAATTTTTCACTGGATAAGCTTCGTGCCACGTCCCTTCCATTTCCCCGCCGACGAAGGACACAGCAGTGACCACTGACAACCACATTGCGGCTCCGTCCTTCGACCGGATGCGCAACATGCTGGTGCGCGCGGCCGAAGTGCGCGAGAGCGAACAGCAGCAGATCTTCGACGCGCTGGACGACATCTACGCCCGGCTCGCCCCCGTCGACTCGCTGGGCGCCGTGCGCAAGCGGCTGTCCGAGATGCCCGACCGCACCGAGGTCGGCGTGATCGCCGAGCGCCTCGACGAGGCCATGACGCGCCTGGAAGCCCAGGACAACGCGATCGCCGCCCTCACGCACGCGGTCGAGAGCATCGTCGACAAGCTGGCCAAGCCGTTCGCGCAGCTCGACGGCCGGCTCGACGGCGTCGCCGCGCGCTTCGAGGGTGTCGCCGGCCGGATGGACGGGCTCGAGGACAAGCTCCAGAACATCCACCGCCGGCTCGACGAGCTGGGCGGCCACCTGGACAAGCAGGACGCCAAGCTCGACTCGATCCCGCAGACCACGCAGGGCCCGGTGCGCGAGCGCATCGACCTCGCCGAGGCCGCTCTGCGCGAGCGCATCGAGACCGCGGACGCGAGCCTGCGCGAACGCATCGAGACGGCCGACCACGAGCTGCGCTCGCGCGTCGACGAGCTGGACCGCGCCACTCGCGAGCGAATCGGCGCCAACACCGACGCCCTGCGCACCGCCATCACCGAGACCGGCGAGATGGTCGACGCCTCCGAGCGCCTCGAGGGCCTCGTCAACCGCCTCGACACGGTCACCCAGCGCCTCGACGATCTGGGCAACCGCCTCGACAAGGTCGAAGACGGCTTCGTCTCCCAGCTCGGCGACCTCGACGGCTCGATCAAGACCGGCCTGTCCAAGGTCGAGGGCACCCTGGCCAAGCAGCCGGACACCGACTCGGTCGACTCGCTGGTGCGCCGCTCCAACGACGAGTCCGTGCGCCGCATCGGCGGCCAGCTGGACGAAGCCATGGCCACCTTCGCCGAGCTCATGCTGGGCGGCGGCCCGGCCGTGCAGCAGATCGCCCCGCCCGCACCCGCCCCGCGCCAGCCGCGGCGCAGCTCGCGCAACGGCCGCTCCCCGAAGGCGGTGGACCCGAAGGCGAAGAACGGGTCGGAGCCGGAAGACTCTGCTGGTGAGTGAGGTTTAGTCCTGTTTGTGGAAGTGCCCCGCGCCGGGTTGGGCGCGGGGCACTTCTGTGTCCGGGTGACGGCGAGTCGCCGGCACATGTGGCCGGGGCCCGAGACAAACCCCCGACCTGCCAAGAGGCTGGCCCACGTCCGTTCTATCGGCCACCCCCGACGAAAGCTCTCGCCAAACTGGCCACAACTCGGCGATGGTGTGGACGACTCGGTCAATCAGCCTCAGACCGGATCGTCTCCAGGACGATCGGCCCCGGTACCGGAGCAGCCGCCGACACCGTGAACGCGCCGGACAACGCCTCAAGAGCTCCGGCCACCGCCGAAGGCGTATCCGTGTGCAGCTCCAACAACGGCTCCCCCTCCACAACAGCCTCTCCCGGCTTCGCCAGACACAACACCCCCGCCGCGGCCTGCACCGGATCTTCCTTGCGCGCCCGCCCGGCCCCGAGCCGCCAGGCGGCCACGCCCACCGCGTATGCGTCCAGCGAAGCCAAAACACCCGAAGCAGGCGCCGGAACCACGTGGACGTGCGAAGGCCGGGGCAACGGAGCCGAAGGGTCACCGCCCTGAGCAGCGATCATCCGGCACCACGTCTCATAAGCCTCACCCGAAGCCAGCACCGCGGCCGGATCCACTGAGGACAACCCCGCCAGCGCAAGCATCTCCCGCGCCAAAGCCACGGTCAGCGAGACCACATCCGCGGGTCCACCACCCTGCAGCACGGACACCGCCTCGGCGACCTCCACGGCGTTGCCCACCGCGCGGCCCAGCGGCACGTTCATGTCCGTGATCAGCGCCGTCGTGGGAACGCCGTGGTCGGCGCCGATCGACACCAAAGTCGAAGCCAGCGCGCGAGCCGAAGCGACGTCCTTCATGAAGGCGCCCGAACCCGCCTTCACGTCCAGCACCAGGCCCGATGCGCCCTCGGCGATCTTCTTCGACATGATCGACGACGCGATCAGCGGCACGGATTCCACCGTGGAAGTCACGTCCCGCAGCGCGTACAGCTTCTTGTCCGCCGGAGCCAAACCCTCCGTGGCCGCGCAGACGACCGCACCCACCGAGGACAGCTGCGCGGTGATCTCGTCCAACGACAGCGCCGCCCGCCAGCCGGGGATGGACTCCAGCTTGTCGAGCGTCCCGCCGGTGTGGCCGAGGCCGCGGCCGGACAGCTGGGGCACGGCGGCGCCGCAGGCCGCGACCAGTGGCGCCAGCGGCAGGGTGATCTTGTCACCGACGCCACCCGTCGAGTGCTTGTCCACGGTCGGGCGGGCTACGTCCAAAGACAGCCGCGAGCCGGACGAGATCATCGCCGACGTCCAGCGCGAGATCTCCGCCGGAGTCATCCCGCGCAGGAAGATGGCCATGGCCAGCGCGGCCATCTGCTCCTCAGCGACGACCCCGTGCGTGTACGCGTCCACGACCCAGTCGATCTGGGCATCCGGCAAAGGGAAGCCGTCGCGCTTCAAGCGGATGATGTCGACCGCGGCGAAGGTCACGGGAGGTCCTCGGGCCCGAACGCGTCCGGCAGGACGTCCGACATCGGCAGCACCCCGCGCGGCGTGTCGACCAGGCAGGCGGACCCGCCGAGCTCGAACAGGATCTGCCGGCACCGGCCGCACGGCATCAGCAGCTCACCTTCACCGCCGCGGCAGGCGACGGCCACGAGCCGGCCGCCGCCCGAGAGCCGCAGCTGGCCCGCCATGGTGCATTCCGCGCACAACCCCAAGCCGTACGACGCGTTTTCGACGTTGCAGCCCGTGACCATCCGGCCGTCGTCCACGATGGCCGCGACGCCGACGTGCAGGCCCGAGTAGGGCGCATAAGCCGAAGCCGCCGCAGAAACAGCCGCCGCACGCAGCGCATCCCAATCCACAGCGGACATCAGTCCCCCTCCCCGCGCCGATAGGGCGCGCCATCGGCCTTCGGCGGACGTAGTCGTTGCGAAGCCACCGCGAGCACGATCAGCGTCACGAAGTGAGCCGTGTACGGGATCAGATCGCTCGGCAGGGTGTCGTTGGTCCAGTAGATCGCGTACAGCACTCCGGCCCCGACCACGCCCAGCGCGGCCGCCAGCCAGCGGCGGCGGATCAGCTGCACCACCACGATGACCGCCAGCAGGATCACGGCGCCGTACAGCAGCGCGAGCACCGCCGTGCCGCCGCCGGAGAGCTGCAGGCCGTCGGCGTAGCCGAACAGCGCCGCGCCGCCGAGGAGGCCGCCCGGGCGCCAGTTGCCGAAGATCATGGCGGCCAGACCGATGTACCCGCGGCCGTTGGTCTGGTTCTCGAGGTAGTCCGCGCCGCCCTTGAGCAGCACCAGCGAAGCGCCACCCATGCCGGCGAAGCCACCCGAGATCAGCACGCCGAGGTACTTGTACCGGTAGACGTTGACACCCAGCGACTCCGCGGCCACCGGGTTCTCGCCGCACGAGCGCAGCCGGAGGCCGAAGCGCGTGCGCCACAGCAGCCAGTAGCTGACCGGCACCAGCAGGATCGCGATCATCGTCAGCGGCGCGACGCCGGTGACCAGACCACGCAGCACACCGGCGACGTCCGAAATCGCCACGCGCTGCCCGTCCTCGAGCGTGCCCAGCCAATCGGACAGTCCCGACGCCGAGTACGTGTCGAACTTCGGCACCGGCGGCGACTGGCGCGGGTTGCCCGAGATCGGCTCGAAGATCAGGTTCGCCAGGTACTTGGCGACGCCGAGGCCGAGCAGGTTGATCGCCACGCCGGAAACGATGTGGTTGACGTTGAACGTCACCGTCGCCACCGCGTGCAGCAGGCCGCCGATGGCGCCGAACACGATGGCCGAGAGCAGGCCGATCCACACGCCGCCGTAGTACGCGCCCCAGGCCGCGCCGAACGTGCCGAGGATCATCATGCCCTCGAGGCCGATGTTGACCACGCCCGCGCGCTCCGACCACAGGCCACCGAGCGCACACAGCAGGATCGGCAGCGCGAGCCGCAGCGCCGTCGACGTCGTGTTGCTCGACGTCAGCGCCGAAACGCCGGTGGAGTACGAAGCCGTGGACATCACCGCGATCGCCACCACGGCCCAGATCACGCCGCGCAGCCAGCCGGGGATCCGCGGACGCCGCTTCACCGGTTCGGTGATGCCGGAGGCGGGCTCCGGCATGGGGAACTCCGTCACCTGGCTCACACCGCACCGCCTTCCGCGACGGACGAACCCTTGCGCCCGTTGCCGGCCAGTGCCCGGCCCACCCTGCGTTGCTCGGCCGCGAGGTCGGCGCGGCGCACGATCTCGTACGCGACGACGACCGACAGCACGATGACACCCTGCATGATCGTCGCGATCTCCTTGGACACGTTGATCTGCTCCAGCGACACCGCCGAGGTGTCGAGGAACGCCCACAGCAGCGCGCCGAACGCGATGCCGCCGGGGTGGTTGCGGCCCAGCAGCGCCACGGCGATACCGGTGAAGCCGTACATCTGCGTGGCCGTGATGCCGTAGCTGTAGTCGCGGCCGAGCAGCTCCGGCATGGCGACGAGACCCGCCACGGCGCCGGAGAGCAGCATCGCGATCAGCGTCATCCGCTTCGCGCTCACGCCACCGGCGGCCGCGGCGGTCGACGACTCGCCACTGGCCTTGAGCTCGAAGCCGAACCGCGTGCGGTTGAGCATGAACCAGTAGGCGATGCCGATCACGATCGCGATGAACAGGAACCCGAACAGCACACCCGAGCCGATCGGGATGCCCGGGATCCGGCCCGACGGCGCGATCTCGCGCGTGCCGATGTTGTTGCCCGTCTGCACACCGAACTGGTCGGCGTTGACGAGGAACGCGATGATGCCGGCGACGATCGAGTTCAGCATGATCGTGGAGATCACCTCGCTGACGCCCCGGGTCACCTTCAGCACCGCGGGGATCGTCGCGTAGAGCGCGCCGGAGGCGACCGCGACGAGCAGGATCACGATGGTGTGGATGACCGGCGGCAGCTGCAGCGCGCCGCCGATGATCGCGGCGACCACGGCCGCGAACCGGTACTGGCCCTCGACACCGATGTTGAACAGGTTCATCTGGAAGCCGATGGCCACCGCGAGCCCGGACAGGTAGTAGATCGTCGCGAGGTTCACCGTGTCCACGGCGGTGGAGCCCTTGAAGAGCTGGCCCACCATGATCCCGTACGCCTCCAGCGGGTCGGCGCCGGAGATGACGAGCGCGATCGCCGAGAGCAGTACGGCGAACACGATCGCGAGCAGGGGCGGCAGCAGCCGCGTGCGCCACGAAGTCATTACGCCTCTTCACCTTCTTCGGCACCGGTCATGGCGGAACCGAGTTCCTGCGGGGTCACGGTGGCGGGGTTCGCCTCGCTCACCAGGCGCCCGCGCAGCATCACGCGGATCGTGTCGGAGAGCCCGATCAGCTCGTCGAGGTCGGCCGAGATCAGCAGCACGGCCAGGCCGTCGGCGCGGGCCTGCCGGATCTGTTCCCAGATCATGGCCTGCGCGCCGACGTCGACACCGCGCGTCGGGTGCGAAGCGATCAGCAGCACGGGGTTGCCCGAGAGCTCGCGCCCGACGATCAGCTTTTGCTGGTTGCCACCCGAGAGCGCGACGGCCGGCACGTCGATGCCCGGCGTGCGCACGTCGTACTCGCGCACGATGCGCTCGGTGTCGCGGCGCGCGCCGGCGATGTCGAGCAACTGTCCACTCGAGACGGGTTTGCGCGTCTGGTAGCCGAGGATCCGGTTGACCCACAACGGTTGTGTGAGCAGCAGGCTGTGGCGCGTGCGGTCCTCGGCGATGTAGCCGATGCCGGCCTCGCGCCGCGCGAGCGTGCCCAGCTTCACCAGGTCGTGGGTCTTGCCGTCGGCTTCGACGAGCTCGATGTGCCCGCCGCTGGCCTTGCGCATGCCCATGATCGTCTCGACGAGCTCGGTCTGACCGTTGCCCTCGACGCCCGCGATGCCGAGCACCTCACCCGCGTGCACGGTGAACGCGATGTCGTCCAGCAGCTTCAGCTCGGAGTTCTCGGCCGTGAGGTTCAGGTCCTTCAGGCGCAGCACGGTGCGGTCGGTCACCGTCGACTCGCGGGTCTCGGGGCTGGGCAGCTCCGAACCCACCATCATCTCCGCCAGCTGGTGGCTGGTGATGGTCTTCGGGTCGACCGTGCCGACGGTGGTGCCGCGCCGGATCACCGTGACCGTGTCGGCGATCGCGCGGACTTCGTCGAGCTTGTGGGAGATGAAGAGGAAGGTGTAGCCCTCGGCCTGCATCTCGCGGACCGTGGCGAACAGCGCGTCGACCTCCTGCGGCACGAGCACCGCGGTGGGCTCGTCGAGGATGATGATCTTCGCGCCGCGGTAGAGGACCTTCACGATCTCCACGCGCTGGCGGTCGGCCACGCCGAGCTCCTCCAGCAACGTGTCCGGCTTGGCGCGCAGGCCCGTCTGCTCGGACAGCTTCTTGAGCCGGGCGCGCGCCTCGCGGCCGATGCCGTGCAGGGCCTCGCCGCCGACGAACACGTTCTCGGCGACGGTGAAGTTGTCGGCGAGCATGAAGTGCTGGTGCACCATGCCGATCCCGGCCTGGATGGCGTCCTGCGGGTTGCGCAGCTTCACCTCGGTACCGTTGATGGCGATGGTTCCCTCGTCGGGCTGCTGCATCCCGTAGAGGATCTTCATCAGGGTCGACTTGCCCGCGCCGTTCTCGCCGCAGAGGGCGTGCACCTCGCCCGCGGCGACGGTGAGGTTGACGTCGGAGTTGGCGACCACACCCGGGAAGCGTTTGGTGATCCCGGTCAGCTGGACGGCCGTCGTGCCCCGGTCGGGGACGGCTTCGGCCTCGGCAGTGCTCATCGCAAAGGACATCCAGTTCTGTCGAAAACGCAGTGCTGGTCAAACGCGTGAGGGCTCGGAAGGAAGATCCTTCCGAGCCCTGGCGCGTGGCGGGTACTACTTGGCCGGCTTGTCCGAGACCTGGATGGCGCCGGAGATGATCTGGGCCTTGTAACCGTCCAGAACGTCCTTGATGTCGTCGATCTTGCCACCCGAGGTGGCGTAGCCGACGCCGTCGACCTTGAGGTCGAAGCGCTTCGGCAGCACGCTCAGGTCACCCTTGGCGTCGGCCTGCAGGAAGTCGAACACCGCGACGTCCACGCGCTTCATCATCGAGGTGATGATGATGTCCTTGTCGGCCGCGACGGTGGCCTGGTTGTACTGGTCGGAGTCGACCCCGATGGCGAAGGCCTTGCCCGACGTCTTGGCCGCGTCGAACACGCCCTTGCCGGAGGCACCGGCGGCGTGGTAGATCACGTCGGCGCCGTTGGCGATCTCGGCGGCGGCCTTCACGTTGCCCTTGGCCGGGTCCTGGAACCCGGAGAAGTCACCGGCCGGCGTGAGGTACTCGTCGTCGATCTTGACCTTGTTCGACACGGCCTTGGCGCCCTGCAGGTAACCGGCCTCGAACTTCTGGATCAGTGGGGTGTTCACGCCGCCGATGAAGCCGATGTGGCAGTTCTTGCTCTTGTAGACGGCGGCGACGCCGGCCAGGAACGAACCCTGCTCCTCGGCGAACACCAGCGGCGTCACGTTGGGGAGCTTGATGGTGTCGTCGTCGACGATCGCGAACCTGGTGTTCGGGTGCTTGGGCGCGACGGCGGTCACGGCCGGCGCGTACGCGAAGCCGACGGCGATGATCGGGTTGAGACCCTGGCTCGCCATCTGCTCAAGCCGCTGCTGCTTGGCCGCCTCGCTCTCGCTCGGGCTCGCTGTGCTCTCGCTGACCGTCGTGACGCCGAGCTCGGCCTTCGCCTTGTCGACGCCGGCCGCGGCCGCGTCGTTGAACGAGGCGTCGCCCCGGCCGCCGATGTCGAACGCCAGGCCGACCTTGAGCTTGCTGCCATCCACCTTCTCACCGGAGGAGCTGCTCGTCGTGGTGGCGGCCGGAGCCGCCGGCGGCTTCGGCGCGGTCACGCAGCTCGAGTCCGAGCCGCCCCCCGCAGCGGTGTTGGTGCTGCTGCTCCCGCCGGTGTCCTTCGCGCACCCTGCCAAGGTGAGGACCCCGGCCATGGTCGCGGCGGCCAGCGCGGTTCCACGCATGCGACGCAACGTGTGTCTCCCTCCCCGCTGATCCAGCGGACTAAGTGGAAACGGACCCGGCCCCTGCATTTCGTCAACGGCCGAGTTCGACGGCAGAACCGTACCCAACGGCAAGACGAGCGCCATAGGAAAGGCACGCTACGTGACACAAATGTTTACTCAGAGGTCCGAATCGCGACCGATCGTGTACTTACCGTGATCATCCGGATCAGGCACGTGCTCACCATCTGTCACAGTGGGCGGCCAGTGGCCCTCGTTCCCGACAACGCGAACCCGTCCGGACGATCTTCGTCCACCGTCCGGCGAAGGTCTCCCCGGACGGCCCCGGCGAACGGGCGTCGCGGACATCACGAAAACCGCCCGGGCCCGCCTCGTTTTTCACCCGCGGCCGGACTCGGTTCCGGCGTGCTGAATCGAACCGACCGGCCCCGGAGCCCCAGGTCGGATTCACTCGGGAACGGGCGCGCCGCGTGGCCGGGGCCACACGTCCGAGTGGCTCGGGACGCTCCGGGTGTCTGGTCCATCACAGAGACGAACCCGGAGGTGAGCCGGGTGCAGATGGCGGGTCTAGCATCCCTTTCATCCACGCTCGATGGCCCTAGATCTCGGCATCGCTGCCGGTGTCGTCCCCAGTGGACCGACGCGGAAGCGGGTTGCGGACCTCACCGGTCACCCGGGCACAACAGATGACGTTGGAGGCCGTTCACCGATGTCCACCACGGCGAGCTCCGCCACTGGGGCGGGATCCCCCCCATCGGGGGCGGGAGCCAACACAGCGGCGGGAGCGAGCGATCGGGCGGGTGCCTCACGCCGGCAGGGGACCTTCTACCGGGGCGACCCCGGCATGTGGTCCTGGGTGCTGCACCGCATCACCGGCGTGCTGACATTCTTCTTCTTGTTCGTGCACGTGCTCGACACCGCGCTGGTGCGCGTGTCGCCGAACACCTACGACCAGGTGATCGACACGTACAAGACGCCGCTCGTGAACCTGCTCGAGGTCGGCCTCGTCGGCGCGGTCCTCTTCCACGCCCTCAACGGCATCCGCGTCATGCTGGTCGACTTCTGGTCCAAGGGCCCGAAGTTCCAGAAGACGATGCTGTGGGTGATCGGTGTCGTGTGGGTCGTCGTGATGATTCCGGGTGCGTTCTTCATGCTGAAGCGCACGGCCGAGATGCTCTTCGGGGGTAACTGACATGGCCGACTCGCTCATCATCGAATCGCCGCGCGCCCCGAAGCGCCCGGCCGCCCGCCGCAGCAACTTCGAGCTGTACAGCTGGCTGTTCATGCGCATCTCGGGCCTCGCGCTGATCATCCTGGTGCTCGGTCACCTGCTGATCATGAACATCCTCGACGGCGGTGTGCACCGCATCAACTGGGGCTTCGTCGCCGGCCGCTGGGCTTCGCCGTTCTGGCAGTTCTGGGACCTCGCGATGCTGTGGCTCGCCGAGATCCACGGCGGCAACGGCCTGCGCACGATCATCGACGACTACGCCCGCAAGGACTCCACGCGGTTCTGGCTGAAGATCCTGCTGTACGTCTCGATGGTCCTGATCCTGGCCGTCGGCACGCTCGTGATCTTCACGTTCGACCCCGAGATGCCCGCCAGCTAGGCGCACCCACCACACGATTCCCGATAAGCGGAGCAATCCCTATGCAGTTCCACAAGTACGACGTGGTGATCGTCGGGGCCGGCGGCGCCGGCATGCGCGCGGCCATCGAAGCCGGCCAGCGCGCCCGCACCGCGGTCCTCACCAAGCTGTACCCGACCCGGTCCCACACGGGCGCCGCGCAGGGCGGCATGTGCGCCGCGCTGGCGAACGTCGAAGAGGACAACTGGGAGTGGCACACCTTCGACACCGTCAAGGGTGGTGACTACCTGGTCGACCAGGACGCGGCGGAGATCATGGCCAAGGAGGCCATCGACGCGGTCCTCGACCTCGAGAAGATGGGCCTGCCGTTCAACCGCACGCCCGAGGGCAAGATCGACCAGCGCCGCTTCGGCGGCCACACGCGTGACCACGGCAAGGCGGCCGTGCGCCGCGCCTGCTACGCCGCGGACCGCACCGGCCACATGATCCTTCAGACGCTCTACCAGAACTGCGTCAAGTACGGCACGGAGTTCTTCAACGAGTTCTACGTGCTCGACCTCGTGACCAGCGAAGACGAGAACGGCAACCCGATCGCCTCGGGCGTCGTGGCCTACGAGCTGGCCACCGGCGAGCTGCACGTGTTCCAGGCCAAGTCCATCGTGTTCGCCACCGGCGGCGCGGGCAAGATCTTCAAGACGACGTCGAACGCCCACACCCTCACCGGTGACGGCCTCGGCATCATCTTCCGCAAGGGCCTGCCGCTGGAGGACATGGAGTTCTTCCAGTTCCACCCGACCGGACTCGCGGGCCTGGGCATCCTGATCTCCGAAGCCGTCCGCGGCGAAGGCGGGATCCTGCGCAACGCCGACGGCGAGCGGTTCATGGAGCGCTACGCCCCCACCATCAAGGACCTCGCGCCGCGCGACATCGTCGCCCGCTCGATGGTCCAGGAGGTGCTGCAGGGCCGCGGCATGGGCCCGAACAAGGACTACGTGGTCCTCGACGTGACGCACCTGCCGGTGGAGGTCCTCGAGACCAAGCTGCCGGACATCACCGAGTTCTCGCGCACCTACCTGGGCGTCGACCCGGTGAAGGAACCGGTGCCGGTGTTCCCGACCTGCCACTACGTCATGGGCGGCATCCCGACGAACATCCACGGCGAAGCGCTGCGCGACAACGAGAACGTGATCCCGGGCCTGTACGCGGCCGGCGAGGTCGCGTGCGTGTCGGTGCACGGCTCGAACCGCCTGGGCACCAACTCGCTGCTGGACATCAACGTGTTCGGCCGCCGCGCCGGCATCGCGGCGGCGGAGTACGCGCTGGCGCACGAGCACGTGGAGCTGCCGGAGCTGCCGACCAAGCTGGTCGAGGAGCAGCTCGCGGGCCTGCTGTCGGAGCACGGCGACGAGCGCGTCGCCGACATCCGCAAGGAAATGCAGCAGACGATGGACTCCCACGCCTCGGTGTACCGCACCGAGGACACGCTCAAGCAGGCGCTGACCGACATCCAGGCGCTGAAGGAGCGGTACACGCGCATCACCGTGTCGGACAAGGGCAAGCGGTACAACACCGACCTGCTCGAGGCCGTGGAGCTGGGCTTCCTGCTCGAGCTGGCCGAGGTCCTGATCGTGGGCGCCCTGGCGCGCAAGGAGTCCCGCGGCGGCCACGCCCGCGAGGACTACCCGAACCGCGACGACACGAACTTCATGCGCCACACCATGGCGTACAAGCAGGGCGAGGGTCTGTCGGCCGACATCCGCCTCGACTACAAGCCGGTGACCTTCACGCGTTACGAGCCGATGGAGCGGAAGTACTGATGACTGCGGCAACCACCGAAGAAGCCCCCGCGGCCTCGCAGGACCACACGCCGATCACGGTCACGCTGAAGATCCTGCGCTTCAACCCCGAGGTCGACACCGAGCCGCACTGGGAGTCCTACGACGTCCCGGCGCAGCGCACCGACCGGCTGCTCAACCTGCTGTTCTACGTCAAGGACTACATCGACGGCACGTTCTCGTTCCGCCGTTCGTGCGCCCACGGCGTGTGCGGTTCCGACGCCATGCAGATCAACGGCATCAACCGTTTGGCCTGCAAGGTGCTCATGAAGGACCTGCTCGAGACGGGCGGAAAGAAAACCACGATTACCATTGCCCCGATCAAGGGCCTGACGACGTTGAAGGACCTCTACGTCGACATGGACCCCTTCTTCGAGGCCTACCGGTCGGTGAAGCCGTACCTCATCAACTACGGTCACGAGCCCTCCCGCGAGCGCATCCAGTCCCAGGCCGACCGCGACCGCTTCGACGACACCACCAAGTGCATCCTCTGCGCCTGCTGCACGTCGTCCTGCCCGGTCTACTGGAACGACGGCTCGTACTTCGGCCCCGCCGCGATCGTCAACGCGCACCGCTTCATCTTCGACTCGCGTGACGACGCGGCCGAGGAGCGGCTGGACATCCTCAACGACTCCGAGGGCGTCTGGCGCTGCCGGACCACGTTCAACTGCACGGACGCCTGCCCGCGCGGGATCCAGGTGACCAAGGCGATTCAGGAAGTGAAGCGCGCACTTTTGTTCAAGCGCGTCTGAGAATTTCGCTGTCGAACAGGCCCCCATCCGGTTCCCGGACGGGGGCTTTTTCGTTGCCGATTCGCAGCAAAGTCGGACAAAACTCCCCTGAACGGCGCTAGGGCACTGTGTGTGATGGGGCTAACCTGACGAGTTACCGATGTCTCATACGGTCGTGCGACGGGGAACGAACAGATGAGCGCTGGTGCGGAACTGCGGAAGGTGCTTTCCCAACACGCGGCGCCCTTGGTCGCCGATCTCGAGGAGCTCGTGTTCCGGCACGGCTACCTGCGGGTGTTCGCCGCGACGATCGCCTCACTCGGGAGCGTGGGGTTACTCGGCGAGGTGCTCGGCCTGAAGTGGCTGCAGACGACGTTCGCCGGCATCGCGGGTGGTCTGTTCATCATCGCGAGCGCGATTTCCTTCGCCGGCACCCACAAACTCCGCACGCGGGTGCAGCACAGCGAGGAGCTCCTGCACAGCTACGCCGACGCGCTCGCGATGCGCACGCGCAAGCCCATCTCCGTGCAGGAGTGGAAGCAGGAGGTGGTCGTGGAGGACAACGGCGACGCGTTCTGCCGCCGGGTGCTGGTGCTCCACGAAGCGAGCGACGACGTTCCGCGCTACCTCTCGGTGAACCTGGTGTACTACGGCACCACACCGTTGTCCGAGCGGACCCGGAGATTGGTGGAGTGCAAGGCTTTCCACGCCGGACCGGAGGACCTCGACCAGCGTACGCGAGCCAATGCGACCTCGATCTGGTCCACTTCGTCGAACGGGAAGCCGAAACTCGACCTCTACATCCACCTCGGCAGCGTGGTGCAGGAGGGCGATGTGATCACGGTCGAATGGACGTGGCCGAAGTACTCGGTGGACCTGATGAGCGGCGCGGAACCCGAGGCGTTCGACGTTCTGTTCACAAAGGACGTCAGCAAGTTCGAGCACCGCGTGATCTTCCGCAACGTCAAGCACGACTCGTCGTTCGTGGTCCGGAACCAGGGTGCGCAGGGGCTGCGCCGGATCCGCCAGGGCCGGGACGTGATCGTGGAGTTCTCCGCCGCGAACCCGAAAATGTCCCACCGGATGGGCTTCATCGCGGATTACTCACGCGACGGCTGAAAACACCGAAAGGGCCCGAAGTTCGCACTTCGGGCCCTTTCACGGGGTGTGTGATCGGGGGGACCGATCAGTTGCCACCCGTTTCCGAACCGCCGTGCATACGAAGTCCATTCACGTAACCGAGCCATCTGCTTGTGGCCCACGGGGCCGCTGACACTACCCCGTGCCTCCGCGGCCGTCATGCCGGGTCCACTGATCGGGAAACGCGATCGCGCGCCACCACGGGTGGATCAGCTGTCGGCCGACGCACGTTCCTTCGATCGGGTGGACCGCAAGGCGCGCCACCCCAGCACCCCGATGATCGTTCCCAGCACGAACGACACCACCGTCAGCACGGCGTGCACGATGAAGTACGCCGTGGGAGAACCGTCCGCAGACCAGGACTGGGTGCTGGCCCACAGGTTCTTGGCGAAGGTGATCCAGATGATCCAGGACCACACGCCGAACAGCAGCAGGAAGACCGCGGTACCTCGCGAAATGCGCATGCCCCTGAGTATGCAACCGGGCTCCCGGCGCTAGATTGCGTGGGTGCGCAGAGTTCTCTCCCGGTCGCTCCCGGTCCTTGTCGCGGTGCTCCTCGTCGGCGGGCCGGTGAGCCGGCCCGCAGAGGCCACCGAGTTCAGGCAGCAGGCCCAGCCGTGCCAGGACCAGGCCGCGCCGCCGGCGCCGGTGGACACGTCGGAGAAGCCGGCGCCCGGGCAGACCGTGCCGCCGCCGTTGCCGATGCCCGCCCAGCCCATCGGTGGGCTGCGCATGGGCGGCTGCGGGATGATCCTGCCCGACGGCGCGCTGAACCCGCCGGACGGCAACACGGCCGCTTCCTGGGTCGTGCAGGACCTCGACACCGGTGACGTGATCGCGGCGAAGAACCCGCACGCGCGGGAGCGGCCGGCGTCGCTGATCAAGACCCTGCTTGCGCTGGTCGTGACCAGTGAGCTGAAGCCCGACCAGATCGTGGTGCCGACCAAGGAGGACGCCGAGCAGGAATGCACCTGCGTCGGCATCGTCGCGGGCGCGAGCTACACGGTCGACCAGCTGCTGCACGGCCTGCTCATGCACTCGGGCAACGACGTGGCCCACGCGTTCGCCACGGCGCTCGGTGGCGTGGACGTCGCGACCGGCAAGATGAACCTGCTCGCCAAGCGCATCGGCGCCATGGACACGCGCGCGGCCACGCCGTCGGGGCTCGACGGGCCCGGGATGTCGACCTCGGCGTATGACCTGAGCCTGATCTTCCACTACGCGATGAAGCAGCAGGAGTTCGCGCAGGCGGTGGCCACGAAGTCGTACACGATTCCGGCAGCGGGCGGGAAACCCGCCATCCCGGTCTACAACGACAACAAGCTGCTCGGCGTGTACCCCGGCTTCCTCGGTGGCAAGACCGGGTTCACCGACGACGCCCGCCACACCTACGTCGGCGCCGCGCAGCGCGACGGGCACCGGCTCGCCGTGGTGATGATGCGGGCGGAGCAGCGGCCGACGAAGGTCGTCGACCAGGCGGGCAAGCTGCTCGATTACGGCTTCGCGCTGGAGAACGACCACGCGGAGCCCGTGGGACGCATCGCGTACGAGGCCCTCGTGGCCACGGCGCCGCTCGCTCCCCCGGTGAACGTCGCCGCCGGGGCCGCTTCGACGGCCGCCCCGGCGAAAGACGACCCGTTCGGCACCACCGGCTGGATCCTCACGCTGGTGGTCGCGCTGATCATCATCGGCGCGTTCGTGATCGGGCACCAGCGCAAGAAGCCGGCCTAATCGCGCCGGCGGCCCATCCAGCCGAGCAGCGCACCCACGCTGAACACGCCCGCGGCGGTGCCCAGCCCGAATCCACGGTGGACGGTCACGCGCGGCTCCAGCAGCACGGGCGCGGGCGGTCGCACGACCTTGCGCTGGTTCTCCTTCGCGGTCGCGGTCCAGGCCGTGACCATGAGGAGGAAGCGGGACACGAGGTTCGCGAAGACGAGCAGACCGATGATCGGCCCGAAGATGGCCGCCGACGGTGAGTTCGTCACGCTCGCCAGGTAGACCGACGCCACCTGCTGCAGGATCACGAACCCGATCGCGGCCACGATCGCGCCCTTCACCGCGCTGCGCATCGCCACGTGCTCGCGCGGCAGCCGCGCGATGACCCACATGAACACGAGCGTGTTGGCCGCCAGGCCGAGGATGATCGTCGCGATGCGCAGCACCCACACGGCCCACGTCTGGTGCTCCAGGCCGACGAGCTCCAGCAGGTACTGCCCCACCCCGCCGCCCGCGGCCGTCACCGCGAACGACACGATCAGCGCCACGCCCAGCCCGACGAGCGATAGCAGGTCCTTGATGGTCGTCGACACGATCGGCTGTTGTTTCTTCTCCTGCCCCCACTGCGCCGTGAGCGCGTCGCGCAGGTTCGACATCCAGCCGATGCCCGAGTACAGCGCCAGCAGCAGACCGAAGATCCCGATGCCGCTGCCGGAATCGATGGCCGCCTTGACGATCGTGTTCACGAGGTCCTGCAACGCCGGGGGCACGGAGTTCTTGATGCCGTTGGTGATCTGGTCGATCACGGCCTGGTCGCCGCCCACGACGATGCCCACGACCGTGAACGCCACCATGAAGATCGGGAACACCGCCAGCACACTGAAGTACGTGATGGCGGCGGCGTAGTGGTTGCCGTAGTGCTCGCCGAAGGATTCGTTGGCTCGGATCAGGTGATCCAGCCACGGGTACTTCCGCCGCAGCCGAGGCAGCAGCTTTTCCTGGTCACCGGTCTTGTTCGCCACCGTAAAACGCTAACCACGGCCGGTGAGACCCGCAACGCGAACGCGGGCCTGGGGTCACAAGGAAGGAATGTCGGCGGCGGCGGTTTCGAGGTGCTCCGGCGCGGGTACTTTCTCTGCTGCGCACGCCCTGGGTTCAGCTGCACGTAGTTGCGCTGCTGCGGGTCGTGCGCAACACGATGTCGCCGACGGCCGTGCCCGGCGGCCTCGCCCGGCGCCTCGGGTTCGGGGGCCGGTCGGCGCTTCGAGTTGGCGTGCACGGCGCCGAGGTGATACTCGCCGGCGCAGGCCGCCGCCGTCTCGCTTGCCACCGACCCGCACCGCCTGCCCGTTCGGCAACCAAAATGGACAGACGGGTCTTCACTTTTGTGCCCCGCCAAAAGAATCAGCGAGAAGCGGGCAGGAAGCCCAACCGCTCGTACACCGTGGCGAGCGTGGCCGCCGCGACTTCCCGGGCGCGCTGAGCGCCGCGGGCGAGCACCTTGTCGAGCTCGGCGACGTCGTCCAAATAGGACTGGACGTTGGCCTGCAACGGCGTGACCCACTCGACGAGCACCTCGGCGAGGTCCTTCTTGAGGTTGCCGTAGCCCTTGCCCGCATACGCCGCCTCGAGGTCGGCGATCGAGCGCTCAGTCAGGGCCGAGTAGATGCTCAGCAGGTTGGAGACGCCGGCCTTGTTCTCCGCGTCGAACGTGACCTCGCGGCCGGTGTCGGTGACGGCGGAGCGGATCTTCTTGGCCGACTTCTTGGGGTCCTCGAGCAGCTCGATGAGGCCGTTGGCCGCGGACGCCGACTTGCTCATCTTGGCCGTCGGGTCCTGCAGGTCGTAGATCTTCGCCGTGTCCTTGACGATGTAGGGCTCCGGAACCACGAACGTCTTGCCCAGGCGGTTGTTGAAGCGCTGCGCGAGGTTGCGCGTGAGCTCCAGGTGCTGGCGCTGGTCCTCGCCCACCGGCACGGCGTTGGCCTGGTAGAGCAGGATGTCGGCGGCCTGCAGGATCGGGTAGGTGAACAGCCCGACGCTGGCGCGGTCGGCGCCCTGTTTGGCCGACTTGTCCTTGAACTGCGTCATCCGGCTGGCCTCGCCGAAACCGGTCTGGCACTCGAGCACCCAGCCGAGCTGCGCGTGCTCGGGCACGTGGCTCTGGACGAACAGGGCGCTGCGCTCGGGGTCGACCCCGATGGCCAGCAGCTGCGCGGCCGAGCGGCGCGTGCGCTCGAGCAGCACCTTCGGGTCCTGCTCCACCGTGATGGCGTGCAGGTCGACGACGCAGTAGAAGGTCTCGTGCGTGTCCTGCAGCTTCACCCACTGCCGCAGGGCGCCGAGGTAGTTGCCGAGGTGGAACGAGTCGGCCGTCGGCTGGATCCCGGAAAGCACCCGCAGGCGCCCGTTCTGTTCGTCGGACACGTCGGCGATTCTTTCAGGAGCCGGCTGACCGGGTTTCCCCGGGCCGCTCGGCGGGGGGTTCTAGGGGTGCTGGACGGGCTCGAGGGGGCGGGTGGGCCCCTCGGCGTCGACCGGGGCGGCCACAGCGGTCGTGGCGGCGGCCGCGCGCGCCTTGCGGCGCTGGCGCAGCACGCCGAGGGCCATGCCGACGATGCCCAGGCCCACGGCGACCAGCCCCACCGGGCCGAGGATGCCGAAGCCCACCGAAGCGGTCTCCGCCCGGGCGACGCCGTTGTCGGCGAACGCCGTGCCGCTGCCGCCAAGCAGCAGCACGGCCGACAGCACGACGAGCGTCGCCGATCGGGCCGAGCGCAGCGTGGACCGCAACAGGAGATGACCTGGGTTGCGCACCGGAGTGCCTCCCGCGAAGTGATGTTCCTGGCGAGACACTCACCCGTAAGGATGAGCCTTGCTGTGAAAAAACTACCGAGCGTGTCAAGACCTGTCGGTTCTGATCAACTCGGGCGCCGAGACTAGCGCCCGTCCGGGGAAGCCGGGTGACCACCCCCGGGCTGACGGTGTCACTGGTGGTCAGCGGCCCGTCGCGGCTTTCGGGGGCACTTTCCGGCGCTCGAACGGCCGCGGCGGATGTCTTGTTGGTCCGGTTCCAGTGGCGTGACGCTCGCAAAACATGAAAAATGCTCACCCGTTTGGCGGCATTGGGCTACCGACAGCAAGTTATTCACCAACCCGATTGCTCTGATCGCGTCTTCTTGACCATCGAGCTCTGTTCACCCTGTCGTGATTGGTCTATACCTCATTGGTGTAGACCACTCCCAGGGCGAACAAAGGAGTTAGCCCATGTCCCTCCGAAGGATCCTCACCGCCGTCGGAATGACCGCCGCGGCCGCGCTCGCGGTGCTCGTGCCGGCCACCACCGCCGCGACCGCCGCACCCGCGGCCGGCTTCGTCGTGAGCGAGGCGCAGTTCAACCAGATGTTCCCGGGGCGGAACTCGTTCTACAGCTACAGTGGACTGACGAACGCGCTCGGCGCGTACCCGGGCTTCGCGAATTCCGGCAGTGACACCGTGAAGAAGCAGGAAGCCGCGGCGTTCCTCGCGAACGTGAGCCACGAAACCGGTGGCCTGGTGTACATCGTGGAGCAGAACACCGCAAACTACCCGCACTACTGCGACACCAGCCAGCCCTACGGCTGCCCCGCGGGCACCGCCGCGTACTACGGCCGCGGCCCGATCCAGCTCAGCTGGAACTTCAACTACAAATCCGCCGGCGACGCCCTCGGGATCGACCTGCTGAACAACCCGAACCTCGTGCAGAACGACTCGGCCGTCGCCTGGAAAACGGGCCTCTGGTACTGGAACACCCAAAGCGGCCCCGGCACCATGACCCCGCACGACGCCATGGTCAACAGCCGCGGCTTCGGCGAGACGATCCGCAGCATCAACGGCTCCATCGAATGCAACGGCGGCAACCCCGCCCAGGTCCAGAGCCGCATCGACGCGTACCGCAAGATCACCGGCATCCTGGGCGTGGACCCGGGAGGCAACCTCAGCTGCTGAGGTGCGCCGAGAAGCGCCCCCCGGTGGCGGCCGGGGGGCGTTTCTCGGTGGTGGGGTCGGGAAATCAGCGCTGGAAAGGCACGTCGTACACCGCGGTCACCGGCGCGTGGTCCGACCACCGTTGCGCGTACGTCGCCGCTCGCTCGACCTCCACCGACCGCACCGAAGCGGCCAGGGCGGGGGTGGCGAGCTGGCAGTCGATGCGCCAGCCGGAGTCGTTGTCGAAGGCCTGGCCGCGGTAGGACCACCACGTGTAGGGGCCCGGGCCGGCGTGGAGGCGGCGCTGGACGTCCTCGTAGCCGGCTTCCGCGTAGACCCGGCCGAGCCACTCGCGTTCCTCCGGGAGGAAGCCGGAGTTCTTCTGGTTGCCCTTCCAGTTCTTCAGGTCGACGGTGTCGTAGGCGATGTTCCAGTCGCCCACCACCACGACCTCGCGGCCGGCCGCGGCGGCCTTCGCGCGCAGCTCGACGAGGTGCGGCAGGAACGCGGCCATGAAGCGTTCCTTCTCGTCCTGGCGCTCGGTGCCGACGTCGCCGCTCGGGAGGTACAGGCTCGCCACGACGACACCCGGCAGGTGCATCTCCAGGTAGCGCCCGCTGTCCTCGAACTCGGGCTCGCCGAAGCCGACGCGCACCTCGTCGGGCTCGACGCGGCTGTAGAGCGAGACACCGTTGCGCCCCTTGGCCGACGAGGGCGCGTGGGCGGCGAACCACCCCTCCGGTTCGACGACGTGCGCGGGCAGCTGCGCGGCCTCGGCCCGCACCTCCTGACAGGCGACGACGTCAGCCTTCGTGGTGGCGAGCCACTCGACGAAGCCCTTTTTCACGGCGGCCCGCAGGCCGTTGACATTCACGGTGGAGACGGTCAGCACGCCGCGCACGCTACCCGCCCGGTCCGACAATCCTGTGCCAGACTGCGCCGATGGTCCGGCTGACAGCGTTCAGCGCCTCAGCACTTCGAGCCTTCGAGCGGCTTCACGAAGTTGCTCGCCACCCACTTGTCCTTGGCGACCTCGCGGAACCCGTTCTGCTGCACCGGCATCGCGTCGAACTCGGCGCCGTTGAGGTACTTGCCGACGATCTTTCCGTTGCTGTCGGGGGTTTCGCGGGCGTTGAGGACGTCGGCGGTGACCGTGACCTTGCACCCGGTCGGGGAACCCTGGGCGTCGGCCTGGCCCTTCTGGTTCAGCACGTAGATCACAATCACGGCGGCGATGACACCGACGATGATCAGCATCTTCTTCGGGATCAACCCCAGGATCACGGCCGGCTCCTCAGTCGCCGAAAATGGGCCTCACCAGGGTAGACACCGAGTGGGTCCGGCCGACAGGTCCGGCGGTGCAGACCACCCGGAGGCGCCAACAGCGTCACCCCACGGTGACAGCGGGTAGTCACGACGAAGGGGCACCTCGGAAGACTCCTCCGAGGTGCCCCTTCGCGGTGGTGGGCGCAGCAGTTCAGCAGTGCCGAGATATCGCCGAAAAATCAGCCCTGCGCGATCTTCTTGGCCAGGTTCTCGTCGAGCGTGCCGAGGAACTCCTCGGTGGTCTGCCACGCCTGGTCCTTGCCGACGAGCAGCGCCAGGTCCTTCGTCATCTTGCCGCCTTCGACGGTGTCGACGACCACGCGCTCGAGGGTGTTCGCGAAGCCGATGAGCTCCGAGTTGGAGTCGAGCTTGCCGCGGTGCTCCAGGCCCCGGGTCCACGCGTAGATCGACGCGATCGGGTTCGTGGAGGTCGGCTTGCCCTGCTGGTGCTGGCGGTAGTGCCGGGTGACCGTGCCGTGGGCGGCCTCGGCCTCGACGGTCTTGCCGTCCGGCGTGCGCAGCACCGACGTCATCAGGCCGAGCGAGCCGAAGCCCTGGGCCACGGTGTCGGACTGCACGTCACCGTCGTAGTTCTTGGTGGCCCAGACGTAGCCGCCCTCCCACTTGAGCGCCGCGGCGACCATGTCGTCGATGAGGCGGTGCTCGTAGGTGAGGCCCTTGGCGTCGAAGTCGGCCTTGTACTCGGCCTCGAAGATCTCCTGGAACACGTCCTTGAACATGCCGTCGTAGGCCTTGAGGATCGTGTTCTTGGTCGAGAGGTAGACCGGGTAGCCGCGGTCGAGGCCGTACTGCAGCGACGCGCGCGCGAAGTCCTCGATCGACTTGCGGTAGTTGTACATCCCCATGGCGACGCCGCCGCCCTCGGGGAAGTTGGTGACCTCGAACTCCATCGGCTCGGAGCCGTCGGCCGGGGTGTAGGTCATGGTGACCGTGCCGGGGCCGGGAACCTTGAAGTCGGTGGCCTTGTACTGGTCACCGTGGGCGTGGCGGCCGATGATGATCGGCTTGGTCCAGCCCGGTACCAGGCGGGGCACGTTCTGCATGATGATCGGCTCGCGGAAGACCACGCCGCCGAGGATGTTGCGGATGGTGCCGTTCGGGCTCCGCCACATCTTCTTCAGGCCGAACTCCTCCACGCGCGCCTCGTCGGGCGTGATCGTGGCGCACTTGACGCCGACGCCGTGCTTCTTGATGGCGTTGGCGGAGTCGATGGTGATCTGGTCGTCGGTGCGGTCCCGCTCCTCGATGCCCAGGTCGTAGTAGTCCAGGTCGACGTCCAGGTACGGGTGGATCAGCTTGTCCTTGATGAACTGCCAGATGATGCGGGTCATCTCATCGCCGTCGAGCTCGACGACGGTGCCCTGGACCTTGATCTTGGCCATGAGCAGCGGTGCTCCTTCCGCGGATCTTCGCGTTGCTTCTTCGACTCGTCGGTAGCGGTACAAGCGTACTGCTTGCCGGAGCTGGATGGTTCCAGAAGTGGTCGGTATCAAGTCTCCCCCTCTTGCTTCCGCCCCCGACGCGCGGGCACACCACGCGTTCGCCGGTCGCGGAACCGGGTGAGGTCGACGACCATCCCATCGGGGAACCAGCCACCCGGGAGGTCACGCTATGTCGTATTCCGACCCGTACGCCACCTTTCCACCGCCCGTCCACCAGCCATCGCAGCCGAGCCGCGCCTTGGCGCGCGTGTTCAGCGGGCTGCTGGGCCTCGTCGTCACGCCCGTCGCACTGGGTCTGCTCGCGGCCGGCGGCTACCGGCAGCAGATGATCGTGATGGAAGCCCTCACCGCACGCGCCGACGCGCTCGGCATCGCCCTGGTGGTGGCCGGCGCCATCCTGTTGCTGGGCGTCGCGGCACTGGGGGCGTGGTCGTCCTCGGGGCCGCTGCTCGGCGGGCTCGTGTGGGGCGTGCTGCCCGGCGTGATCTCGCTCGCGGAGCCGGAATGGGGCTTCGACCTGCTGCGCGACCTCCCGCACGGCGGGCTTTCGTTCGGGCTGTCGTCGTGGATGTACTCCGGCGCACTGCTCGCTGTCGGGTTCCTGCTGGTCGGCACGGCCCTGGCGGCAACGGTCGTCCGGCGGCGGCCCGGGAGGTGAGGGCGCCCGGGCCGCAGTGAGAACATCGTCACATGGGTCTGTTCACCGTGGCCGAGGCGCGCGCCGAGCTCTCCCGGTTGCTCCCGGTCCTCGCCGAGCTCATCCGCGTGCGCGCCGACGCCGCCGAGCTCGCGGCGTCGCTGCGCCCGGGCGGCCGCGACACCGACCTCGGCGGCCTGCCGGAGTGGAAGGCCGCGCAGGCCCGGCTCGACGAGCTGATGACCACCGTCCAGCGCACGGGCGCCGAACTCAAGGGCTTCGCGCCCCTGCTGGTCGACTTCCCGGCGTCGCTGAACGGCGACGACGTCCTGCTGTGCTGGCTCGAAGGCGACCGCGAGCTGTCGTGGTACCACCGCGTGGACCTCGGCTTCGCCGGACGACGTCGGTTGGAGTGAAAAACCGCTGGTCAGGGCCGATACGGTGCTTGTCGTGACCTCAATCTTCGACGCCCAGGCCGCCGACTACGACGACGATCTCTTCCACCCCTTGGTAGCCGACACCCTCATCTCCCTCCTGCCCCCGCGCCCCGCGCTGCTGGTCGACGCGGGGTGCGGCACGGGCGCGGCGGCTTTCGCCTCGCTTCGGCTTTCGCCCACGTCAGTGCTCGGCGTGGACTTCTCCCCCGCGATGATCGAGCGGGCACGCACGAAGGCCGCTTCGCTGGATCCGGCGGGGGTGATCTCGTGGCACGTGGGGCCCGCGGTGCCCCTGCCGGTTGCCGACGGGGCCGCCGACGCGGTGGTGTGCGCGTCGGCACTGCACTTCCTCGGCGCCGCCGCCCTGACCGACTGGGCACGGGTCCTGCGCCCCGGTGGCGTGCTGGCGTTCAGCATCTCTTCGTCGGCCCGCTTAAAGCGCGAAGGGCCAATGGCCGAGCTGATGCCCCGGGACCTGCGGATTCCGGCCTCGCAGGACGAAGCCGCCGCCCTGGCCACCGCGGCGGGGTTCTCGTCGGCGGAGGGTCAGACGGTGACGGCCCACCTCGGCGGACGGGAGCGGGTGGTGTTCGCGGTGAGGGCGGTCCGGTAGCTGCTTGCCGCAGGCGGCCGGAGCTGTGTCCTGAAGTTGGACCGTGCCTTCTGACCGCAACCGGGCAGCAGGTCCATGCGCAGGAGACCAAGCGACCATTCGTGTCTCTCGCCAACCAGAAGGCGGCAGACACGAATGTCGCTGGTCCGACAGCGGCTGCACGCCACCCTAAGCCGGGATCGGCCGCTGGCGCCGAGCAGACGAGAACGGCGCTACTTCTTCGCCGCCGCCTTCTGTTCCTTCTTGAACGCGCGGACTTCCGCCAGCGTCTTGGCGTTCACCACGTCCGCGATCGAGCGGCGGGACCCGCGGTCGCCGTAGGAGCCGGCGGCTTCGCGCCAGCCCTTGGGCTGCACGCCGTACTGCTTGCCCAGCAGGGCGAGGAAGATCTTGGCCTTCTGTTCGCCGTAGCCGGGCAGGGCCTTGAGGCGCTTGAGGACCTCGGGGCCGTCGGGCTTGGGGCGGCCTTCGGTCCACAGCGCTTCGGCGTTGCCGTCGTAGTGCTCCACGAGGAACTGGCACAGCGCCTGCACGCGGCGCGCCATGGAGCCGCCGTAGCGGTGGATCGCCGGGGGTGTGACGCACAGTTCGACGAACTCCTCGGTGTCCGCCTCGGCGATGCGCCGCACGTCGAACCCGTTCATGCGGTCGGCGATCTTGCGCGGGCCGAGGAAGGCGACCTCCATGGAGATCTGCTGGTCGAGCAGCATGCCGACGAGCAGCGCCACCGGGTCCTCGCTCAGCAGCTTGTCGGCTTCGGCGTCGCCGCTCAGGTGCACTTCACGCGTCATGCGGTCCATTTTGGCAGGTCGCCACCCGAACGCCCAGCACCGAGCGGCGCCGTCCCGTAGGCGAGTGCCGAAGCCGACGGTCGGCACCCGGAGACCGCGGCCTCGTCGGTGAAGTCCACGCCCGCGGACCGAAGACGCCGAAACCTCCGTAGGTGCGGCGAAAAACGCCGCACCAGGCCGCGCCTCCTCGACGGCCGCCCTCAGGTGCGCGCGAACCACAGCACGTCCGGCTCACCGCGCGGCACCGGGACCTCCGTCACGCGCACGTCGGCGAACCGCTCCCGCAGCCGGCGGGTGAACGCGGGTGCCGCCCCGGCACTCCACACCGCCAGGACGCCGCCGGGACGCAGCAGCCGGACCAGACCGTCCACACCGGACTCCGAGTACAGCGCGCCGTTGCCTTCGGTCACCGTCCACTCGGGACCGTTGTCGATGTCGAGGCACAGCGCGTCGAAGGTCGAGGTGCAGGCACGCAGCCAGGGCACGAGGTCCGCCTGCACGAGGTCGACGCGGGGGTCGTCCAGCGCCGAGTCATGGACCGCGCGAAGCGGTCCGGTGCGGTTCCACGCGATCACCGCGGGTTCGCGTTCGACCACCACGACCGAGGCGACCCGCGGGTGATCGAGGGCGGCCCGCAATGAAAAACCGACGCCGAGGCCACCGATGAGCACCCGCGCGCCCGGGGCGAGCAGGTCGGCGGCACCGGACACGAGGAGCCGTTCGGATTCGCCGTTTCGGGTGTCCATCAGGAACACGCCGTTCTCGATCACCTCGAGGGCCGCGCCGGCGCGGCGCAGCACGAGTTCGCCGCCCGCCCCCTGGGCCACGTCCAGAACCTCAGCCATCCGGCCAGCCTGGCACAACTGCCCTGTACGCGGCCGCGACGCGCTTCTACTCTGGACCGACGGAGGTGAAACCCCATGTACGCGACGGTAGGAGACGAGATCCAGGTCCACGGGCGCACGGTGGGAGCGGCCGAGCAGCGCGCCGAAATCCTCGAGGTGCGCGGCCCGGACGGCGCACCGCCCTACGTGGTCCGCTTCGCCGACGGGCACGAGGCACTCGTGTACCCCGGGCCCGACTGCGAAATCCACAGCGACTAGCCGACGACCGCTTCTTCCCGCGCCTCGCCACGACGGGCGCGGCGTGTCCCCCAGAAGACCACCAGCACCACGCCGGCGGCCGCGCACAGCAGCGCCGCGACTTCCGGCAACGTCCGCGCGCCCACGATCGTGAGCGCTTCACCGCCGACGACACCGAACAGTCCGATGCCGAAGTAGATCGCCGAGCCGTGGAGCGAGAGCGCGAGGCCCGCGTGGCGCGGCGAAAGCTCGATCAGCCGGTGCTGCATCGGCGGGTTGAACGCCCACATGACGGCGCCCAGGCGAAGAGCGTCACGCCGGCGCCGGCCACCGTCGTCGAGGTGAGGGGCAGCAGAGCCAGCACGACGGTCATGCCACCGAAGACCACGAGCAACGGCCCCCGCGATCCCCACCGGTCGCCTGTCCGGCCGCCCAGCGAGTTGCCGAGCGCACCACCGACGCCGTAGCAGAACAGCAGGCCCGCGACCGTGCCGCCGGACGCGTGGGCCAGCACCGCGAGCAGCGACGACGCGAAGGTGTAGACCATGAAGCCGCCCAGCGACAACATCATGGCCGCGACCAGCAGGAACACCACGCCGCGGTCCCGTGCGACCACGAAGCGCTCGGCCAGCCGCACGGCCGGCGCCGGCGCGACGCGCGGCAGCACCAGCCCCACGGCGAGCGCACTCGCCAGCGCCAGCACGCCGGCCAGCAGGAACGCGACCTCGTAACTCCACCACTGGGAGCTGAGGGTGCCGAGCGGCACGCCCAGGATCAACGCGAAGGTGAGCCCGCCGTACACCGTCGCCACGGCGCTGCCGCGGCGGTCCGGCGTGGTCAGCACCGCGGCCACGGCGGAGGCGCACGGCATGAACAGACCTGCTCCGACGGCAGTGACGATCCGCGCGATGAAAATCATTGAATAGTTCGGCGCCATTGCCGTCAAAACATTACCGAAGCCGATTACGACAAGTGCGACAACCAGCAAATTGCGGCGATCTCAGGCGCCGGTGGCCGCCGCCGAAAACGGAGAACCGACGGCATATGAAATGGCGAAGGCCGTGACAAGTTGCGCCGCCGAAGTTATCGAAACGTGCAGCTCGGATGTCAAAGCGGGCAACACCCCGGTGACGATGTAACCGCTGGTCCCGACACTGAAGGACTCCAGCGCCAATACACTCGGCCTCGATCAGAAGAAACCGGAAAAAGACATGGATGTACCCCTTGGGGAATTCATTGAAATAAAGTCGATCTTCGCTCGACCGAGATTACCTCGAAGATCGAAAACCAGGAGGGGCGCTGCTGAAAAGTACTCCTCACTATGGCCGGTTGACCCCGCTCCGCCGTTCGACGCCACCACGACCCGCGTCGGCGAAACGCCAGAGGTGCCGGTGACCAAGTCCACACCGCCGACCACCCCGCCGCCGGGCCCGCGGACCGGATCTCCGGCCGACAAGTCGGCACCACCCGGCCCGACACCACCCGGCCCGACCCCTTGCCCCGCAACGATCTTGACGACCCGCCCCTCGGTCGGTTCGCTCACTCAGCCGCCGACGGTCGCGTTACGTGAACAGCCTCACCCGGATACCGGGATGACAAACCCCCACCCCATCGGTTGAACTGATCGCAGGCAGCCCACGACGACGTCGGAGCTGTCTTGTTTTTTGCTCAAGAACTAAAGCGCTTCAGAACCGGGTGTCGCCCGGACGGAGTAATCGATTTCTCAAGGAAGGAGAGCCGTGCCCGTCGCGTTGCTCGCGCTCGCCATCGGTGCCTTCGGCATCGGGACCACCGAGTTCGTGATGATGGGTGTGCTGCCCCAGGCAGCCGCGGACTTCCACGTCGACATCCCCACCGCCGGTTACTTCATCTCCGCGTACGCGCTCGGCGTCGTGATCGGCGCCCCACTGCTCACCGCGGTGGCCGTGCGGCTGCCGCGCAAGACCATGTTGCTCGCGATGATGGGCCTGTTCACGCTGGGCAACGGCCTGTTCGCGCTGTCGCCGAACCAGGGGTTCGGCATCGCGTTCCGCTTCCTGGCCGGCCTGCCCCACGGTGCGTTCTTCGGCGCCGGCGCGGTGGTCGCGTCGAGCCTGGTGAAGCCGGGTGACCGCGCGAAGGCCGTGTCGATGATGTTCATGGGCCTGACGCTGGCCAACGTCGTCGGCGTGCCGCTGGGCACGCTGCTGGGCCAGCAGGTGGGCTGGCGTGCGACGTTCGGCGTCGTCGCCGTGATCGGCCTGGTGGCCGCGGCCGCGATCTTCAAGCTCGTGCCGCACCAGGGCCGCCCGGCCGAGGCGTCGCTGCGCGGTGAGCTGAGCGCGTTCCGGCGCCCGCAGGTGTGGCTGGCGCTGGCGATCGTGACGTTCGGGCTCGGTGGTGTGTTCGCGTGCATGTCCTACATCGCGCCGATGCTGACCGACGTCGCCGGCTACTCGCCCGCCGACGTGACGCTGCTGCTGTCGCTCGCGGGTGTGGGCATGACCGTGGGCAACTACCTCGGCGGCCGGCTGGCGGACCGTGCGCTGATGCCTTCGCTCTACGGCGCGATGCTCTCGCTCGCCGTGGTGCTCGGGATCTTCACGCTCACGGCGCAGTCGAAGGTCGGCGCGGCGATCACGATCTTCTTCGTGGGCGTGGCCGGGTTCATGATCGGCCCGATGATGCAGACGCGGATCATGCAGAAGGCCGGCGGCACCCCGTCGCTGGTGTCGGCGGCGGTGCAGTCGGCGTTCAACATCGCGAACTCGATCGGCGCGTACCTCGGCGGGCTGGTGATCGCCGGCGGGCTCGGCCTGGTGGCGCCCAACTGGGTCGGCGCTTCGCTGGCCGTGGTCGGGCTGTCGATCGCGGCCGTCTCCGGCACGATCGACCGGCGCGACGCCCGCGCGGCGCAGCAGCGGGAGCTCGCGCTGGCTTCATGAGGCTCGATGAAAAAGTGGCCCCGCACCGGACCGGGTGCGGGGCCACTCGTCGTGACGGGGTCAGGACGTCGCGTCGAACGGACCGCCCACGATCGTGAACGCGATGTAGAGCACGGCCGCGCACAGCGCCGCGTAGGTGACGACGTCCACGACCTTGCCGCGGATCGCCAGCAGGCCCACGCGGTCCTCCGGCAGCAGGAGGCGCAGCAGGCCGCCGACCAGCAGCGCGACGCCGACCAGCACCGCGCCCTCGCGCCAGTGGTACTGCAGGATCCGCAGGGCCGCGGCCAGCAGCAGGAGCAAAACGACCCCGAACGGCACGTGGACGGTCCAGGACCGCTGCGTGCGTGGCCGCTCGGTGGTCATGGTCATCGGCTCGCGGCCGCGCGCTCGGCGGCTTCGACGACGTTCGACACGAGCATCGCCCGCGTCATCGGCCCGACGCCGCCCGGGTTGGGCGACAGCCAGGCGGCCACCTCGGCGACACCCGGGTCGACGTCGCCCGTGAGCTTGCCGTCGACGTGGGAGACGCCGACGTCGAGCACCGCCGCGCCCGGCGCGACCATGTCGGGCTTGATGATCCCGGGCACGCCGGCGGCGGCGATCACGATGTCGGCGCGGCGGACCTCGGCGGCGAGGTCGCGGGTGCCGGTGTGGCAGAGCGTCACGGTGGAGTTCTCGCTGCGGCGAGTGAGCAGCAGGCCCATCGTGCGGCCGACGGTGATGCCGCGGCCGACCACCGTCACGCGGGCGCCGTTGAGCTCCACATCGTGGCGCTTGAGCAGCTCGATGATGCCGTACGGCGTGCACGGCAGCGGGCCGCGCTGGCCGAGCACGAGGCGCCCGAGGCTGGTGGGCGCGAGGCCGTCGGCGTCCTTGTCGGGGTCGATGCGCTCGAGGATCCGGTTCGCGTCGAGGTGCTTCGGCAGGGGCAGCTGCACGATGTAGCCGTGGCACGCCGGGTCCGCGTTGAGGTCGTCGATGACGGCCTCGAGCTTCTCCTGCGAAATGTCCGCGGGCAGGTCGCGGCGGATCGAGTTCACGCCGATCTTCGCGCTGTCCGCGTGCTTCATCTTCACGTACGAGTGCGAGCCGGGGTCGTCGCCGACCAGCACCGTGCCCAGCCCGGGGACCACGCCCCGCTCGGCGAGCGCGGCCACCCGCGGAGCCAGCTCCGCGAAAATGGCGTCCTTCGTGGCCTTGCCGTCCAGAATCTTCGCCGTCACGTGACCATTCTCGCAAAGCACCGACCGGGCCCGGACCTCGCCCGTTCCGCACACGCAGCGTGTTCACAGGACCACCCGATCGGCCTCGCGCGTCGCGAATGGGCGCGCAGGGCCACCGGACGTAGACTCGTGGTCACCCCAACGCCGGAGCCCGGACCCAGCCCGCACGGGTGTGTGATCTTGAGCATCGCGCGTCGACCGAGGTCAGACCGCCTCTGCGTGGCAAAAGACCTATGCGGGGTGCGTTCGCGCGCGCGAACCGTCAAAATGTTCCCGTGGCACAACCGACGACGCAGCTGAACGCGACCGAGCAGGACACACTGGTCAAGCAGATCGGGCTCGCCCTGCTGCGCGCAGCACCGCGCGACTGGCGCAAGGTCACGGTGGAGTACCGCGCCGTCGGCCGGTACCACGAGCTGACGGGCGAGATCCGCACCGAGGACGGCACCGGGCAGGAGTGGGTCGCGACCCACGACATCGCGACGCTCTTCGGCCGGTTGCGCGCCGGCATGTACCGCGACGGGCGCGGCACGTGGTTCAACGCGCGCTACCAGCTCGACCACCCGTCCAGCTACAACCTCGAGTACAACCGCGAGGAGCCGACCTGGCACCTCGCGCCGCCGCCGCAGGCGTACCAGGACGAGCTGCGCATGTTCCCCCGCACGGAGGAGAACGTGCCGGAATGGCTGATCCGGCGCCTGTCCGGCCTCGGCCCCGAGCAGCCCGGGCCGCACTTCCGCATCGCGCGGATCTTCGACACGATCGGGCCCGCCGGGCGCCCGGTCATCAACCGGCCCGACCTCGACGTGTCCGAGCAGGACCGCCTGCTCGACTACCTCGACCACGCGCCCGTGGTGGTGCAGGACCGCGGCTACGACATCGACCGCCTCGCGCCCACGCCCGAGGCGACCGTGCCCGTGGCCTTCCACAGCGACGGGCAGTGGATCTGGCCCGCGGCCGTGAACTTCTACCTGCGCCAGTACGGTGTCTCGCCCGAGCCCGACCTGGTCGAGCACATCCGGTCCAACGGCTTCCAGCTGCCGCAGGTCGACGACCTCGCGCTGCAGGGTGCCGCCGCGTACCTCACGCGGGGCAGCCAGCAGCAGCGCCCCGGCCCGCAGCCGCAACAGCAGCAGCCGCCCCAGGCGCCGCCCGCTCCCCCGTCCGCCCAGGCCGCACCGGCTCCGGTGACGCCGCCGGCCCCTCCGGCGCCCTCAGCCCCTCCGGCCCCTTCGCCCGAGGCGCCGCCCGCGCCGGTGGACGTGCCGCTCGCCGTGCACACCCCGCCCGCCGAGCCGGATCTGTCGGCCGGACCGCCGTTCGAGCAGGTCTTCGACGAGGCCCCGCAGCAGCAGCACGACAACAGCCGGCAGGGCTTCCAGAACGAGCAGTACCAGGACGAGCAGTACGACGAGTTCGACGACCGCTTCGCGGGCGAAGACCGGTTCGACGACGAGCACCAGGACTTCGAACCGGCCCACGACCAGGCGGCCGGCGGCGCCGGCGCCCCGGCCGACAGCTCGGCCCCGGCGGCGGAGCGGACTGCGCTCTACGCGCCCGTCGACCCCAACGCCGCTCCGTCGCCGCACGAAGAGCAGCAGCGCACGGCCATGTACGCGCCGGTCGACCCGAACTCCGCCCCGCCGGAGGAGGACGCCGAGCAGACCGCGCTGTACGCGCCCGTCGAGGCCGAGCCGGAGCCCGAAGAAGAGCCGGTGCTGTTCACCCACACCGACGAACCACCGCGGCACGACGAGCCGGCCGAGCAGCACACGGCCCTTTACGCCCCGGCCGACCGTGGCGCGCAGCAGTACGAAGACGGCCAGTTCGAGGACGCCGAGCACTTCGAAAACGGAGAGCCGATCGAGCACACCCAGCCGTTCGACAGCGGCCCGGCGTTCGACAAGGGCGAGCCCTTCGAGGGCGGTCAGTACGACCAGGCCGGGCCGTACCAGGGCGAGCAGTACGACGACGAGCACTTCACCGAGTCCGAGTACGACGAAGCCCAGTACGACGACGAGCCCGGCGAAGGCGGTGCCCCCGCCGGCCGCGAGCCCGCCTTCGACTCGGGCCCGCCGACCGCGATGATCACGCCGGACGAGGGCGTGCCCGGGGTCCTGCCCGTACCTGAGCTGCCGACGCCCGCGCGCGCGGCCCGGCAGGAGCCGGCCGCCGAGCCGCCGGCCCCGCCACGGCAGCCGGCTCGTCGCGTGCGCCGCGAGCTGCCGGCCGAACCCGCGCTGGCGAAGCTGCAGACGCGGCTCGACGAGCTCGACGTGCCGGACGCCGCCTACCAGCTGGGCACGCCGACCGAGCGCGGCTGGACCGTGGAACAGGTGGACGAGGGCTGGCGCGTCGGCTGGTACGACGGCGAGCTGATCAACCCCGCGGTCTTCGGCGATTCCGACGACGCCGCCGCGTTCATGCTCGGGAAGGTCCTGCTGCACCCCGATGGCCACGAGCCTGCCGAGGAGCAGCCGCCGGTGGTGGCGCCCGAACCCGAGGCCCCGAAGCCGCCGGTGGTGGCGACGGTGTCGCCCGAGGTCGCGACGGGTTCGTTCCCGGTGCGCCCGCGGGAGACCGTGCCGCCGCAGGAGCAGACGGCCTTCACCTCGGCCGAGGAACTGCTCGCCGACGAGCCCGAGGCGGAAGAGCCCCAGCCTCGGCAGGTGCCGCCGCCTCCGCCGATGCCGCCGGTCCAGCCGCCGACGCAGGTGACCCCGCCGGTGCAGGCGCCGCCGCGGCGCGAGCCGCCGCTGCCGCCCGCTTCCCCGGCCGGTGGTCTGGGCCTGCCGACGGGGCCCGGTGCGCCGGTCGGTCCCGGTGGTCCGGGCGGACCTGGTGCGCCCGGTGGACCTGGCGGTCCCGGCCTCGGTGGGCCCGGCCCGCTCGGTGGCCAGGGTGCCCCCGTCGCTCCGCCGCGCCGGGAAGAGCCCGCGCGGGCCAACGGCGCACCGCGCACCGCCGCGAACGGCACCGGCAACAACCAGTGGCCGATCGGACCGTTGTCGGGCGAGCCGCCGCTGACGTTGTTCCGGGGCAAGGAGCTGCGCGAACTGCCCGCGGGCAGCGAGCTCGACCGCTTCGGCGGCCCGAACGGCAACCTGACCTACGCCGCGGGCACGCCGTTCGAGGAGCGTTCGCTGGTGCCGGAGTGGGTGAACCGGCCGTATCACGTGTACCGCGTGCAGCGTCCCCTCGAAACGCTCGCGGGCGTCGCCATCCCGTGGTTCAACCAGCCCGGCGGCGGCTCGGCGTACCTGCTGCCCGCGTCGATCGAGGAACTGCTCGCCGAGGGCGACCTGATCGAACTCGAGCCGGGCGAACCGCCGATCGACTGAAGTGCTTGAAGGGGCGGGGCCTGCGGGTCCCACCCCTTTTTCTTCAGGTGCTTCGCGTGTAGCGGTGTTTCACGCCGACCGGGAAGTACTCGGGGTCGCCGGCCGGGCGCAGGACGACCTCGGGCAGCTGCCGTTCGGCGGGCACGTAGTGGGCGAACTCGCTGTTGAGCCGCAGCAGCTGGTCGCGGATCGACGTGGCGAGCAGGGCCGCGTCGCCGTCCCGCCCGGGCGCCAGCTCGACAGTGATCCGCAGCCGGCGGTCGCGATCGGCGTCTTCGTAGGTCTCGAGCACGAACTTGCCGGTGACCCAGCCGCTGACGTCCGGTTGTTCGAGCCCGACAGTCACGTTCTCCGGGTAGATGTTGGCACCGAAGAACGACACCGTGAACAGCGAGCGGCCGAAGAGGTACACGAACGGCAGGTCCGGGCCGTCGGCAGGGGTGAACCCGTGGCGGGCGCAGAACTCCAGCAGGTCGGCGTGCGGGATCACCCCGCCTTCGTCGGCGATGTGGTAGCGGACCAGGGGCACGCCGTTGTCGCCGGAGAAGAGCAGGGTCCCGCCTTCGGCTTCGAAGAACCGGCTCGTGGGGTCGTACTGCACGAGTGTCGGCAGGCGGGACTCGCCGAAGAGTTCGCGGGCCAGCGCGGGCTTTTCGGCGAGGAACCGGCGGATCGAGACCGACGTCGGGGTCTCGGTGCCGAGCACGCCGGCGTCGGCGGTGCCGTAGAGGGAAACCAGGTCGGTCACCGGGTCGGCAACGCCGGCGCGCACCGCGACCAGGTCCCGCCACTGTTCACTGAACACCTCACCGGCGAACACCATCTTCACCGAGTGCTCGGTCCAGCCGCTGCCGCTGTCGACCACGTCCTTCACGAACGGCGGGTAGCCGAGCAGCACGACCTGGTCGAAGTGGGGCGCCAGCTCCGGCAGCACCCTCAGGATCTCGGCCTTGTTGTTGCCGGGCGCGACCGTCGTGATCGGGAAGCCCTTGGCCGCGAGGTGGCGCACGCACGCCGTCGTGAACAGGCCGCCGACCCAGGTGCCCAGCGGGAAGCACACGACGGCCAGCGTGGCGCGCGTATCGGCACCGAACGTGCGGAAGACTTGCTCGAACCGCTCGGCGATGTGCAGCTCGTCGGCGAGCGAGCGGGGCCAGATCGTGGGGCTGCCCGAGGAACCCGACGAAACGGCGATCACGTCGCACCCGTCGAGGCGGCCGTCGCGGCACAGCTGCGGCAGCGAGTACCGGCTCTGGTAGGTCGCTTTCGAGGTCGGCGGCAGGCGCCGGAAGTCGTCGAGGGTCTCGACGGTCGCCGGGTCGACCCCCTGGGCGTCGAGGAACTTCCGGTACGCGGGCACGGTGGCCACCACGTCGCGAAAGAAGCCGATGACGTCGAGAGGACGGCGGTCGCCGGCGAAGAACGCCTGGTAGGCCTTGATCACATCGTCAGGTCGCACCCGAGCATCATCGCCCCGCGACCGGATCCGCGGCCAGCGTTCTTTCGGCTACTTGACGATCAACCCGTGGGCCGCGGCGAAAGCGATCGCGGTGTCCACGTCCACGTAGGCGCCGCGCAGGTCGGCCTGCACCAGTGCGTTGGCGTCGAGCAGGGTGCCGCGCAGGTCGGCGCCCGACAGTTTGGCGCCCTGGAGGCGGGCGCCGCTGAGGTCGGAGCCGCGCAGGTCGGTGTCGGTGAGGTCGGCCTCGGTGAGGTTGACCTCGCGCAGGCGCAGGCCGGAGAGCTGGAGCTTGCGCAGCCGGCCGCGGGACAGGGACGCCAGCGACAGGTCGCACTCCGTGAGCGCGATACCCTGGACCCGGCAGTCCACAAAGGACGAACCGAGCAGCGAACACGACGACCACCGGCTGTCGGCGAGCACGGCGCGATCGAAGGTGCAGCTGCGGAACGCCGAGGCGTCGTGGCGGGAGCCGGCGAGGTCGGCCTTGGTGAAGTCGCAGTTGTCGAAGGTGCAGCCGCGCGTGCGCAGGTCACGCAGGTCGGCCTCGGCGAAGTCGCAGCCCGTGAACTGACGTTTTTCCCACCACTGCCCGGAAAGCACGGCGTCGCGGTAGTCCTCACCGGTCTCGATCACTCCGACAGGATGTCACACCGCGCTCACCGGAAGTCGCGCGACTTCGCCGTGATCCGCAGGGGCAGCGGTTCCAGCTTCTGCGCCCGCACGCTCGCCACGCCGTCGGCCTTTTCGAGCACACCGCGGACCAGCAGGGCGGTGCTGGCGCGGGCGACGCGGTGGAAGCGTTGCCACAGGCCGAGGGTGCAGACGACGTTGACCATGCCCGTCTCGTCCTCGAGGTTGATGAAGGTGACGCCGCCTGCGGTGGCCGGGCGCTGGCGGTGGGTGACGGCGCCGCCGACGAGCACCCGGGCGCCGTCGTCGAGGTCGAGCAGGCGGTGGGCCGGGACGACGCCGAGCGTGTCGAGGTGGTCGCGCACGAACTCCGTGGGGTAGCTGTCCGGGGACAGGCCCGTGGCCCACACGTCGGCGGCGGCGAGGTCGAGCTCGTCCATGCCGGGCAGCGTGGGGGCGTCGACGCCGGGCGCGGTGCCAGGCAGCTTGTCCGGGCGGTCCTGCGCGACGGCGCCCGCCGACCACAGGGCCTGCCGGCGGTCGCCGCCGAAGCCGCTGAAGGCGCCGGCCGTGGCAAGGGCCTCCAGCTGCGGCGCGGTGAGCCGCACGCGACGGGCGAAGTCGGACATGCTGGTGAACTCACCGCGGGACCGTTCGGCCACGATCTGCTTCGCCGGCTCCTCGCCGATCAGCCGCACGGTGCCGAGGCCGCCGCGCACCGGGTGCAGCTTTCCCTTGCCCGGCAACGGTTCCAGCGTGGCGTGCGGCAGGCTGCGGTTGACGTCGGGGCCGAGCACCGTGACGCCGTGGCGGCGCGCGTCGGCCACCAGCGACTGCGGCGAGTAGAACCCCATCGGCTGCGCGCGCAGCAGCCCCGCGCAGAACGCGTCCGGGTGGTAGTACTTGAAATACGCGCTCGCGAACACCAGGTACGCGAAGCTCAAAGCGTGGCTCTCCGGGAAGCCGAAGTTCGCGAACGCCTTGAGCTTCAGGAAGATCTGCTCCGCCAGCTCGCGGCCGACGCCCTTGGCCGTGGCGCCGTCGAGGAACCGCTGCCGCAGCAGCTCCATCTTGCGCTCCGACCGTTTCGAGCCCATGGCGTGGCGCAGCTGGTCGGCTTCGGCTGCGGTGAAGTCGGCGACGTCGAGCGCGATCTGCATCATCTGTTCCTGGAACAGCGGCACGCCTTTGGTCTTGTACAACGCGTTCGCGAGCAGCGGGTGGTCGTAGTCCCACTTCTCGCGCCCCTGCTTGCGCCGGATGTAGGGGTGCACCGAGCCGCCCTGGATCGGGCCGGGCCGGATGAGCGCGACCTCCACGGCCAGGTCGTAGAACTCCGTCGGCCGCAGCCGCGGCAGCGTGGCGAGCTGCGCGCGGCTCTCCACCTGGAACACGCCGATCGCGTCGGCCCGGCAGAGCATCTCGTAGATGTTGCCGTCTTCCAGGTCAAGGTCGGCGAGATCGATCTTCTCGCCCTTGTGCTCCTCGACGAGGTCGAGCATGTAGTGCAGCGCCGACAGCATGCCGAGGCCCAGCAAATCGAACTTCACCAGCCCCGCCGCGGCGCAGTCCTCCTTCTCCCACTGCACCACACTGCGGTTCTCCATCCGCGCCCACTCCACGGGCACGACCTGGCTCACCGGCTCGTGGCAGATCACCATGCCGCCGGAGTGGATGCCGAGGTGGCGCGGGAAGTCCTCGAGCGCGAACGCGAGCTGCACCACGTCGTCGGGAATGTCGTGGTCGTGGTCCTTTTCGGTGCTGCGCAACGCTCCCCAGCGGTCGATCTGCTTGCTCCACGCGTCCTGCTGGCCGGGTGAGTAGCCGAGCGCGCGGGCGGCGTCGCGGATCGCGGAGCGGGCGCGGTAGGTGATCACGTTGGCGACCTGGGCGGTGTTGAGGCGGCCGTGCTTGGTGAAGACGTACTGGATGGCTTCTTCGCGGCGGTCGGACTCGATGTCGAGGTCGATGTCCGGGTACCCGTCGCGGTCGGGGGCGAGGAAGCGTTCGAAGAGCAGCTTGTACTTGACCGGGTCGACCTTGGTGATGCCCAGCGCGTAGCAGACGGCGGAGTTGGCGGCCGAGCCGCGGCCCTGGCAGAGGATGGTGTTGTCGCGGCAGAAGCGCACGATGTCCCACACGATCAGGAAGTACCCGGGGAACCCGAGATCCTCGATGATCTTCAGCTCGTGCTCGATCTGCGCGTATGCGGCGGCTTCGTCTTTCTTGCCCTTGTAGTGTTCTTCGGCGCCCTGCATCGTGAGCTCGCGCAGGTACGTCGTCTCGGTGTGGCCTTCGGGAACGTCGAACGGCGGCAGCTCGGGTGCGAGGAGTTCGAGCTTGAACGAGCACTCCACGCCCAGCAGCGCCGACCGTTGGACCGCGCCGGGGTAACGGCGGAAGCGCTCGGCCATTTCGGTGCCGGAGCGCAGGAAAGCCGCGCCGTCGCTGGGCAGCCAGCCTTCGAGGTCGTCGATACCGCGGCGCGCGCGGATGGCGGCGACGGCGTCGGCGAGGCGGCCGCGTTCGGGGCGGGCGTAGTGGGCGGCGGTGGTGGCCACGGTCGGCAGGCCGAGGTCGTGGGCGAGCTCGGCGAGGACGTCGTTGTGGGTGCTGTCGAGGGGCTGGCCGTGGTCGAAGAGCTCGACGTAGACGTTGTCGCGGCCGAAGAGTTCCGTGAGTTTCCGCAGCTGCGTGGCCGCGGCGGCCGGGCCGTCGTGCAGGAGGGCTTGCCGCACCGAGCCCTTGCGGCAGCCGGTGAGCACGGCGCACTGGCCGGTGACCTCCTCGGCGACGGCCCGCAGGTCGTACACGGGACGGCCTTTTTCGGCTTGGTCGCCGGCGGTGCCGTCGTAGCCGCGCAGCTGGCCGGCGGTGATGGCGCGGCACAGGCTGCGGTAGCCGTGGTCGCCGCGGGCGAGCAGCAGCAGGTGCTCGCCTTCGGGGTCGGCGACGCCGTTCTGCGGCGCGGACAGGCCGAAGCTCAGCTCGGTGCCGAACACCGTGGCGACGCCGAGCTCTTTCGCGGCTTCGGCGAAGCGGACGACGCCGTACATGCCGTCGTGGTCGGTGAGCGCGATGGCGTCGAGGCCGAGCCGCGCGGCTTCTTCCACGAGCTCCTCGGGGTGGCTGGCGCCGTCGAGGAAGCTGAAGTTGGAGTGGCAGTGCAGCTCCGCGTACGGCACACGCGGCTCCGTCTCGACCTCGCTGCGCGGCGGTGGCACGTCGGCGGGGCGGCGGTAGACGTCGCGTTTGCGGCCCCACGCGGGGCTGTCGCCGTGGTCGCCGGGCGGGATTTCGCCGTCGAGCGCGCGGGCGAGGTCCTGCCACGGGACGGGCGGGTTGTTCCAGGCCATCTACTCGTCTTCGGGCGACTTGCGGGGGCTCGGGATGAGCAGGCTGGTGTTCTCTTCCATCAGTCGTAGATTCCTTCCACTGTCCACATCGGATTCTCGGTGCCGGAGCACAGGGCGAGCACGGCTTCGTCGGTGTCGTCGCGGCCGGTGGCGGCGAGGAGCAGCTGCAGGCGGGCCTGCTGTGGCGCGGCCGCGCGGCGGCTCCCCGCGACGGGCCACGGACCGGCCCAGTCGAGAACCGTGCGCGGCGGGCCACCCGCGACGCTCAGCCGGCACGGCGGCGCCGTGAGCTGCTTGCGGCTGGTGATGCCCACGGGCACGCCCTGCTCGTCCACGACCTGCACCGGCACGGGCTGTTCGAGCACCGTCGCGGGCGAAGGCGCCGGTAGCCGGCCCGGCCACGTGGCGTCGGGCGGCGAGGTGGGCTCACGCGGGTCGCCCCACGGGATGAGGCGGACGCGGCCGGCGGGGTCGCGGCCGCCGTCGAGGATCGGGGTGACCACGCCTTCGGGGCCGAGCAGGCCCTGCACGCGGACGAAGGCGCGGGCGGCGCGTTCGGTGGTGAGCTCGTCGTCCTCGCTGCGGTTGCCCCCGTGCCAGAGGCCCAGCTGCAGCGACTTGCCCTCGACCGTCTCTTCCGGCTCCAGCCGCAGCCGCGCGACGCCCGAGGTGGGCCGGTCGGTTTTCAGCCAGCCCTCGAACTGCCAGCGCACGCGGTCGGCGACCCCTTGGGGCGTCAGGGGTTCCGCGCAGCGCCAGACGCGGCCGAGCTGCTCGCCGCCCTCGGTGGTGGCGTAGATGCCGAGGCGCGTGCACGCCAGGCCGCGGTCGGCGAGCGCCGCGTGGAACCGCGCGCCGAGGTTCTTGGCGAGGAACGCGGCGACGTCGACGCGCTCCAGCACCGGGTCGAACTCCTCGACGAGCGTGAGGTCCGCGGGCGGCTTGCGCCGCAGCGGCGGCCGCTCCGACAGCCCGCGCGCCAGCCGGTGGGCGAGCACCCCGTCGAGCGCGAAGCGGGACATCACGTCGCGCTCGGTGAGTGCGGCGAACGCCCCGAGCGTCCTGAGCCCCAGCCTCGTGAGCAGGTCGACGAGTTCCTTGCGCTCGACGTCCGGCTGGTCCAGCTCGGTGATGCTCAGCGGGGCGAGGAACTCCCTCGTTTGCCGGGGCGGCACGAACTCACCGTGGCGGGCCGCGATCGTGGCTCCGAACAGCCCCTCGGCCACCCCGATCTGGCACTCGACGCCCGCCACCGCCGCCACCTGGTCCATCAGCTTCTCCGCGAGCGGGTGCTCGCCCCCGAAGTACCCCGCCGCGCCCGCAACGGGCACCGCGATCAGCCCCGGCCGCACCACCTCCAGCCCGACGACCAGCTCCTCCACCGCCATGGCGACGGTTTCGAACAGCCGCGCGTCACGCCCGTCGTCCACCCCGAACACGGCCAGCTCGGGACACTTCGACTCCGCCTCCCGCCGCCGCATCCCGCGCCGCACGCCGTTCTTGCGCGCCACCGCGGTGCAGGCCACGACCCGGTTGGCGAGGAAGACCGCCGCGGGCCGCGTGAGGGGCACGCCGGCCGCGGCACTCGCCGCGACGGCGGGCCAGTCGGGGCACCAGAGGACGAGCATGCGGGTGGGGACGGTGGTGTTGCTGGTGGTGTTGGGTTCTTGGGTGATGGTCATGCGGATTCCTGGTGTCCGATGTGGACGGAGGTGACGCGGGTGCCCCGGGTGTCTCGGTAGCCCCGGGTGGCTCGGTTGTTTCGGATGGCTCGGTTGTTTCGGATGGCTCGGTTGTTTCGGATGGCTCGGTGTGGTTTCGCGTGTTCTGCTCCGGGCCGGGCCGATCCGGGTGCCGCGGAGCCGGCCTTCGCGACCTCCGCACACCGCCGCGATGCCGGGCCACGGCGCGAAGCAGCCGCCCCACAGACAGCGGCACGGACCCGGAAACCCCGCCATGGCAACAGCCGGCTCATCCCGCAACCTCCTCATCGAGGCGCTGCAACGGAAGATCCACCGGGATCGCCAACGGTTCCGCCGGCAGCACGCGGCCGTCGGGACCGGGGAGGATGACCGGGATCGACCGGGGACGCGCAGCCCCGCCGCGGCCGCGGGCGTGGACCTCGGCGGGGCGAGAGCGCAGGAAACCCGCGCCGGAGCCCAGGAAACCGGTCCAGGGGCCGGGCGTGCAGTGGAGGTCGAGATCGGCCGCGGGCCACGGCCCGAGGGACAGCAGCACGGCCCCCCGATGGCGCGCGCGAGCGGAAAGCCGCCGGGCGACGGCAGGGCGCAGTGAGCGGGGCTCGGTGACCACGAGATCGACGCCGTCGAGGAGCGCGGCGACCACAGCCGCGTACTCGGCCCCCGGACGGGGCACGAGAGCCAGCCGCGACACCGCGACACCGTGTTCCGCCGCCGCGGCGATGCCCAGGGAGGGCACGCCGACCACCGCCGCCCACGACCCGGCGGCGGTGGCCTCGGCGAGCAGGGCGAGGAGCAGCGACGGGGAGCGGTGGACCGCCACAGTGCTCCCGCGCCGAAGCCCCGCGTCGGGCAGCAAGCCGGCCAGCGCCGGGGAAACCGGGAGCACCCTTCCCGTCACCCTGGCCTGCTCGGCCTGCTCCGCCACCCGGCTCGCCGTGCTCACGCCGGGCAGCGCCGCGAGCCGAGCCACCGGCTCCACCACTGCCGTCACCGCACCCACCTCCCCTCGCGCCCACGCCGGCGCCCGCCCCACCGCAGGCCCAGGCCAGAGCCCCCACAGGGCGAGCACCGACGCACCGCGGGGAAGGCGGCTCGCGACACCCTGCCAACAAGTCGAACACCTGTTCGATTCCTCAAGTACACCGCGTCCCAGCACCCGTGTCAAGTCGGAAGCGGTGCCGCTTTCCTGGTCACCCGTCCGTGGTACCCGCCAGGGGCAAGCCCCCGTGCCGGATGTGCAAAGGTCACGACCCCGCAGGACACCATGTGGATCATCAGGGCTCCCACCGGAAGATCCACTTGTAGCTTCGGCAAGCCGATCCCAGCGCTGTCGAAACAACGGGGAGACCACCGTGCGCCGACTTCTCACGCTGCTGTCCACCGCAGCCGTCACCGCCGCCGCTCTGGCCGGCACTACCACCTCAGCCGGCGCGGCGCCGAGCGATGACATCGAAGCGGCACTGGCGAAAGTCCCCGGCCTCACCGTCGTGTCCGAAACCACGGCGCTGGGCGACTACAAGTACTTCGAGCTTGAGTTCACCCAGCCGGTCGACCACCGGAACCCGCACGGCCGCACGTTCCAGGAGCGGCTCACCCTGCTGCACCGCAGATCACCGTCGCTTCTTCCCGAACGACGTGACCGACACGATCGCCCACTCCGCACCCACGCCCTGAAGCGGCATGAGAGCTCGGCAAGCTTGCCGAAGCCGATGCGCAGAAGAACGGCTGCACGTTCACCACGGCCGGTTCGGCGGACCGGTCACTCGAAATCTCGGTCATCGACTCGTACTTCGGTTTCCGGCAGTACCAATCGGAGTCGGACTGCGCGGCCATCCCGAAGCCCGGCGCTCCGGCCGAGCAGCTGTGGGCGTGGTTCGAGCAGGTAGACAGCCTCAACTCGTACGCGGCCCAGGAGCTCGGCCCACTGACCGCGTACTACTACCAAGCGGCCACCCAGATGGGCTCACCCATCGCCTACGACAGCTACCTGCGTGACCTGCTGCGCGACCCGGGCATCGACGTGCCGAGGACGGCCGTTCCGGCCTCGATCCCGATCCCGCACTACGACGCGCCGGCGATGCCCGACATCGATCTGCGGGTGAAGACGCAGGGCCGCGACCTGATGTTCACCTACGGCCAGAACGATCCGTGGAGCGCCGAACCTTCCGCCTGGGACCCGGGACCCAGGACGTTTACCGATTCACCATCCCTGGCGGCAACCACAACTCGATT
Source organism: Amycolatopsis sp. NPDC004368 (assembly GCF_053602515.1). NCBI lineage: Bacteria > Bacillati > Actinomycetota > Actinomycetes > Pseudonocardiales > Pseudonocardiaceae > Amycolatopsis > Amycolatopsis sp. NPDC004368. The sequence continues at coordinate 403,050 of NZ_JBSGDT010000003.1, forward strand.
GTCGCCGACCTGCCCGCCACGCAGCGCGCACAGGCCACCGCGACGATCCGGCGGTGGGCCGGACTGAACTGAGCTGAAACACAACGGGGCCGGCTCCGACGAGCCGGCCCCGTTGTCCGTGACAAACCTCAGTGCGCGAAGTGGCGCGTACCCGTCAGGTACAGCGTCACGCCCGCCTTCTCCGCCGCCGCGATCACCTCGGCGTCGCGGATGGAGCCGCCGGGCTGCACCACGGCGCGGACGCCGGCTTCGAGCAACACCTCGAGGCCGTCGGGGAACGGGAAGAACGCGTCGGAAGCGCCGACCGAGCCCTTCGCGCGGTCGCCGGCCCGCGAAACGGCCAGGCGCGAGGAGTCGACGCGGTTGACCTGGCCCATGCCGACGCCGACGGTGGCGCCGTCGTGGGCGAGCAGGATGGCGTTGGACTTCACCGCACGCAGGGCGCGCCACGCGAAGGCGAGGTCGGCCAGGGTCTGTGCGTCGGCCGCCGTGCCGGTGGCGAGTTGCCAGTTGGCGGGGTCGTCGCCGGGGGCGTCGATCGCGTCGACGGTCTGCACGAGCACGCCGCCGGAGATCGGGCGCAGCTCGACGGGCGCGGGGTTCTCGATCACCGGCAGCTTGAGCAGCCGCACGTTCTTCTTGCGCCGCAGGATTTCCAGCGCCTCCGGCTCGAAGTCGGGCGCCAGCACGACCTCGGTGAAGACCTCGGCGATCTGTTCGGCCGCATCGACGGTCACCGGGCGGTTCGTGGCGATCACGCCGCCGTAGGCCGAAACCGGGTCGCACGCGTGGGCCTTGCGGTGCGCCTCGGCGATGTCCGCGCCCACCGCGATGCCACACGGGTTGGCGTGCTTGATGATCGCGACTGCGGGCTCGGCGAAGTCGAACGCGGCACGGCGCGCGGCGTCGGTGTCGACGTAGTTGTTGTACGACATGGCCTTGCCGTGCAGCTGCTCCGCGTGCGCGAGGCCCGGCTGGCCACTCTGGTACAGCGCCGCCTTCTGGTGCGGGTTCTCGCCGTAGCGCAGCACGTCGCCGCGATCCCAGGTGGCGCCCAGGAAATCGGGGAACCCGGAGTCGTCGGCGGGCGCGTACACGTTGGCGAACCACGAAGCGACAGCCGTGTCGTACGCCGCCGTGTGCGCGTACGCCTGAGCCGCCAAGCGCTTGCGGTCCACGAGCTCGAAGCCGCCCGCCGTGACCTGCTCCAGCACCCACGCGTAGCGCGCCGGGTCCACGACCACCGCGACACTGCCGTGGTTCTTCGCGGCCGCACGCACCATCGCCGGGCCGCCGATGTCGATGTTCTCCACGCAGTCCTCGGGGCTCGCGCCCGACGCGACGGTCTGCGTGAACGGGTACAGGTTCACCACGAGCAGGTCGAACGCCGCGATCTCGAGCTTGCGCAGCTGCTCCACGTGGTCGGGGTTGCCCTGGTCGGCGAGCAGCCCCGCGTGCACGCGCGGGTGCAGCGTCTTCACGCGGCCGTCGAGCGACTCGGGGAACCCGGTCACCTGCTCCACCGGCGTGACGGGCACCCCGGCGTTCGCGATCACCTTCGCGGTGCCGCCGGTCGACACGATCTCCACGCCCGCGGCGTGCAGACCGGTCGCGAGCTCGAGCAGGCCGGCCTTGTCCGAGACGCCGATCAGCGCGCGCCGGACCGGGCGCCGTCCCTCTGGAGTGCTCACGAAAACCTCACCTTTCGTCCGTCCACGGTGCAGCCACCACGGCCGAGTCGCTCGATCGTTTCAACCAGCAGCCTGCGTTCCACGGCTTTGATCCGCTCGTGCAGGACGTCTTCGGTGTCGTCGGCCTCCACGACCACCGCCTCCTGGGCGATGACGGGGCCGGTGTCCACACCCGCGTCGACGAAGTGCACGGTCGACCCGGTCACCTTCACGCCGGCGGCCAGCGCGTCGGCCACCGCGTGCATCCCCGGGAACGACGGCAGCAGCGCCGGGTGCGTGTTGATCACCCGGTTCGCGAACCGCGACAGGAACTGCTCGCCGAGGATCTTCATGAACCCCGCCGACACCACCAGGTCGGGCTCGTACGCGGCCACGGCGCCGGTGAGCGCCTTGTCCCACGCGTCGCGGTCGGGGTGGTCGGCGACGCGGACGGTGAACGACGGCACGCTCACCCGCTCGGCCCGCGCCAGCGCCTCGATGCCGGTGCGGTCGGCGCCCACGGCCACGACCCGCGCCGGGAAGGCGGGGCGGGCGACGGCGTCGAGCACGGCCTGCAGCAGCGTGCCCGAACCGGACGCGAGCACAACGATCTTCACCGGGGTCGGCAGGTCCAAGCGGCTGGCCAGAACGGGCTCCTTGCACGGCGGCGGCGCACCTCGGGCGCACCGCGCTTCACCAGGTCACCCCAACCCTAACGGTCGCGCTCGCGGCCCTCGTCCTCACCGGAGCCGTCGGTGGACTCGGTCACAGCACCGGGCTCGCCGGAGTGCCGTTCCGGCTCGTCGAGCGCGACGTCTTCGGGCAGCTCGAGGCCCAGTTCTGCCTCGGCTTCGGCGTCGTACTCGTCGTAGTCGGGCTCGGGCTGTTCGGGTTGGCGCTGTTCGGGCTGGCGCTGTTCGGGCTGGCGCTGTTCGGGCTGGCGCTGTTCGGGCTGGCGCTGTTCGGGTTGACGCTGTGCCGGCGCCTCGGGGGCGTCGAGCTGTTCGGGCTCGGTGAACTCGGCTTCGAACTCGTCGGTGTCGAGGTCTTCGGGGTCGGCGTCCTCGAGCACTTCACACGGGTCGAGCTCGTCGACGTCTGCTTCGTCCATGTCCTCTTCGGACTTCTCGGACTCCTTCCCGGACTCCAGGGACTCCCCGGGCTCTTCCGCCGGATCCTCGTCGCCAGGCTCGGCGAACTCGTCTTCGACCTCGATCGGTTCCGGCGGTGCCGCCGGCTCGTGGGCACCCGCGAAGAACGCCACGAACCCGCCGGGGATCACGATCCAGCAGAACGCCACGATCGACGCCACCCCGACCGGCACGCTGACCGGGTCGAACGGACCGTCGGCGAGCCGGCCGCCCGCGAGCGTCCCCAGCACCACGCAGCCGAACGCGACCACGGCACCCGCGACGGCGACCATGCGGATCCGCCCGGCGGGGTCGCCGTCGGCGTGGCGCACCGACCAGCCGACCAGCGCGCCGACCGCCGCCGGCAGCACCAGCAGCACCGGCCACCACGAGGCGGTGTGCTCGGGGATGCCACCGAGCAGCGGCACGGCGGGCACGGCACCACCGCGGTACCCGATGAGGCTGACGTCGAGCGACCCGACCGTGAAGCCGGGACCGGTGACGAACGACAGCGCGGCCACCACGGCGTTGGGCAAATACGCCACCGAAAGCAGCAGCAACCCGAAACTGTTGCCGAACGAGGGCTCGAACAGATCGTCCACAGTGGACCAGGAGCTGACTGTGGCGGCGGCGAACACGATCGCGCCAACCGCCAGCAGGGCCGCCAGCCCCAGCGCGCCGGCGCGCAGACCCCGCACGGCCAGCGGGTCGAGCCGGTCGGCCACCGAAGCGGGCAGGCCGCAGCGGCGCACCGCCCCGCCCGTGGCCGCGAGCGCCGCGAACACCCCGGGCACAACGCACGCCAGCAGCGGGTTCGCCCACACCGGCGCGCTCAGCGAAAGCAGGCCGATCAGCAGCCCGAACAACGCGTGCGCGGTGGCGATCACGCAGATCAACGGGACGGCCTGGCGCACCGTCGTGAAACCGAGCCGCAGCGCGACACCGGACGCCGTGCGCGCCACGAGCAGCACGGCACCGATCGTCGGCAGCAGCGGCAGCACACCCAGCGGGTGGCCGGCGATGCCGAGCTGCACCTGGAACGCCGCGAGCCAGCCAGGCCCGGCCGTGAGCAGCATGCCGGTGGCGGAGAACGCGGTGCGCTCGGCGGACAGCGCCACGAGCGCGAGCAGGGTCGCGACCACGGCGTACTCGGTGATCAGCGGGCCGAAGGCGGCGGTGAGCAACACGCGCACCCGGGTGGCCGGAGCGACCTCGGCGTCGAGTTCGACGGTGTCGCCCACCGGCTCGCCGCCCGGCGGGCGTGGAGAACTGGTGAGCATGTGCATGCTTCGCACCTTGACATCCGCGCTGGTCCGTCCGGGTGAGGCACGCCGCCCCGGCCCGGCGTGGCGAACCCAACCCACCCGGTCGGGGGCACCCGAACAACAGAAAACACCCGCTGTGACACGGAGAGTCACAGCGGGTGTTCCAGCGACGTTCTGGCGTCAGCCCTGCTGGCCGAAGCCACCCGGCGGCGTGCCCGGGTTCTTGCCCTGCTCGCCCTGCGGCTGCTGGAAGAACTGGCCCTGCTGGGGCGCGTACGTGGTGGCCTGCTGCCCCGGCGGTGCCGCGCCCGGCTGCTGCGGGTACTGGCCCGGCTGGGGCTGCTGCTGGTACTGGCCGTACTGCTGATAGTGCGGCACCGCGGGCTTCGGCGCCGGCGGCTTGACGATGCCGTACTCGATGAGCAGCGCGGCCACCGCGACCAGCATCTGCACGATGCCGAGGATCAGCACCACCGTGACGATGCCGGGCGTCGACCGCTCGGCCACCGTCGTGTCGAGCGCCCCGAGCGCGCCGACCACGCTGAACAGCGCGGCGAAGGGCAGCACCCGCGGCGCCTTGGGCAGCGCGTGCATCGCCGCGAGCAGGCCACCGGTGAGCAGGAAGATCGTTTCCTGGCCCACGTCACCCGCTTCGTCGGAGAAGCCGATGAAGTACTGCACGACGCCCAGCACGGTCACCACGAGCGCGAGCACGAGCGGAAGGTTCTGCGGCAGCACCGGGCCGGCCGAGGCCGGCGGACCCTGCTGCGGCTGCTGTTGCGGGAACCCGCCCGACGGGGGCGGTCCCTGAGGGGGCTGCTGCTGGCCGCCGCCCTGCTGGGGGTAGCCAGGCCCGCCGCTGGGGAAGGTCATCGGAAGCTCTCCTGTCGTTCGCCGGCAACTCCGGGGGGAAGGTGGCACCCGGACGGATCACGTGCCGGCCGCGTCGCCGAAACGCTAGCGCATCCGAGGGTCCCCCGTCCGTGCCGTTGGACGCAGGGAATGCCCGATCGGTTGCAGCCGGAAACGCAGCGGGCCGGGCACCCATTCTGGTGCCCGGCCCCTGTGACCCGCGTTTGCGCAGGTCAGAGGTTGTTGTACAGCTCGCGCGCGAGGACGGCGGTCTCGCTCGGGGTCTTGCCGACCTTCACGCCGGCAGCCTCGAGGGCTTCCTTCTTCGCAGCCGCCGTGCCGGACGAACCGGACACGATGGCACCCGCGTGACCCATGGTCTTGCCCTCGGGGGCGGTGAAGCCCGCGACGTAGCCGACGACCGGCTTGGTCACGTTCTCCTTGATGAAGGCTGCGGCCCGCTCCTCGGCGTCGCCACCGATTTCACCGATCATCACGATGACCTTGGTGTCGGGGTCCTTCTCGAACTCCGCCAGCGCGTCGATGTGCGTGGTGCCGATGATCGGGTCACCACCGATGCCGACGGCGGTGGAGAAGCCGATGTCACGAAGCTCGTACATCATCTGGTAGGTCAGCGTGCCGGATTTCGAGACGAGGCCGATGTGGCCCGGGCCCGAGATGTCGGCGGGGATGATGCCGGCGTTGGACTTGCCGGGGCTGATCACGCCCGGGCAGTTCGGGCCGATGATGCGGGTCTTGTTGCCCTTGGCGACGGCGTGGGCCCAGAAGTAGGCCGAGTCGTGCACCGGGATGCCCTCGGTGATCACCACGGCGAGCGGGATCTCGGCGTCGACGGCCTCGAGCACGGCGTCCTTGGCGAACTTCGGCGGCACGAAGATGACCGACACGTCGGCGCCGGTCTCCTTGATGGCCTCTTCGACGGTGCCGAAGACCTTGAGGTCCTTGCCCTCGATGCTCACGGTCTGGCCGGCCTTGCGGGCGTTGACGCCACCCACGATGTTCGTGCCGGACTTCAGCATCTTGGTCGCGTGCTTCATGCCCTCGGAGCCGGTGAGCCCCTGCACGATGACCTTGCTGTTCTCGTTCAGGAAGATCGACATCTCACGCACCTGCCGCGGCGAGCTCGGCAGCCTTGTCGGCCGCGTTGTCCATTGTGTCCACCACGGTGACGAGCGGGTGGTTCGCGTCGGCCAGGATCTGGCGACCCTCGACGACGTTGTTGCCGTCCAGGCGGACGACCAGCGGCTTGGTGGCCTCGTCGCCCAGGATCTTCAGGGCCTCGACGATGCCGTTGGCGACCGCGTCGCACGCGGTGATGCCGCCGAAGACGTTGACGAAGACGCTCTTCACGTCGGTGTCGTTGAGGATGACGTCCAGACCGGCCGCCATGACCTCCGCCGACGCGCCGCCGCCGATGTCGAGGAAGTTCGCCGGCTTCACGCCGCCGTGCTTCTCACCCGCGTACGCCACCACGTCCAAAGTGGACATGACGAGCCCGGCGCCGTTGCCGATGATGCCGACCTGGCCGTCGAGCTTGACGTAGTTGAGGTTCTTGGCCTTGGCCTTCGCCTCGAGGGGGTTCTCGGCGTCCTTGTCCACCAGGGCCTCGTGCCCGGCCTGGCGGAAGGAAGCGTTCTCGTCCAGCGTGACCTTGCCGTCCAGGGCGATGATCTTGTCCTGGGGGTCGCGCACCAGCGGGTTGACCTCGACGAGGGTGGCGTCCTCGGAGACGAAGGTCTCCCAGAGCTTCACGACGACGTCGGCGGCCTCGTCGATGATCTCGGCCGGGAAGTTGCCGGCCTTCAGGATCTCGAGCGCCTTGGCCTTGTCGACGCCGGCGATCGCGTCGACGGGGATCTTCGCGAGCGCGTCGGGGCGTTCCACCGCGAGCTGCTCGATCTCCATGCCGCCCTCGGAGGACGCCATCGCCAGGAACGTGCGGTTCGCGCGGTCCAGCAGGAAGGAGAAGTAGTACTCGGACGCGATGTCCGACGCTTCCGCCACGAGCACGCGGCGCGTGATGTGGCCCTTGATGTCGAGACCCAGGATGGCTTCCGCCTTCTCCTTGGCCTCGTCCGGCGTCTGGGCCAGCTTGACGCCACCGGCCTTGCCTCGTCCGCCGACCTTCACCTGCGCCTTGACGACGACCTGGGTGCCGATCTGCTCCGCGGCGGCCTTGGCTTCTTCGGGGGTGTTTGCCACCGAGCCCGGCAGAACCGGTACTCCGTGGGCGGCGAAGAGATCCCTCGCCTGGTACTCGTAGAGGTCCACTACTCCAGTCTCCTGACGACACGCCACTGTGGTGGTCCGTTTCCGGACCGCGCTGTCGGACCAGTCGAGGTTAGCGACCAGCGAAGAGGCAGGGGACTCCGCACCTGGTGAAGTCGGTCACCGTACGCGGTCAGACGGTGTGAGTCCGCCCACCGACGGTGCTTTTTCGCGGGTTTCTCGCGCCCGCCGCGGCCGTGAAGGCCGCTGTTGCCGTGGCGACAATTGCGGCGAGCCCGAACCAGAACCCTAGCCCGGGCGCCCGGCCGGCGATGTCCACGAGCGGCAGCTCTGCCACGTGGACGGCGAGCACGAGCACCGCCCCGGCGAGCGCGGCCGCCGCGGCGCCGGGCCGCGAGCGGACGCTCAGGGCGAGCACGGCCAGGACCACCAGCAGGGCGGTGAGCAGTCCCCACGACGGAGTGTCGAAATCGGACCAGATCCCGGGCGCCGGGTAGTCGGGCGCACGGAACACGGGCGCGCTGAAGGCGACCACGGCGAGCACCGCGGCAACGGACGCGGGCAGCAGCACGTGGGGGCGGGGGCCTTCGGTGCCTTCGTCGTCGCGCTCGACCACGCCGGTGATCACGGCCGCGAGCGCCGTCAGCCCAGCGAGGCCCAGGGCGATCGCGGTGAAGACGGCACCGGCGCCGAGGTGGTAGCTGATCGTGCCGCCGAGGGCCCCGCCCAGGCCCGTCGCCTGCGACACGGTGAGGGCGGTGCTGAGCACGGCCGTGCCGGCGAGCACCACCCCCGCCCAGACGACGGCGAGGACGCCCCGGGCGGCTTTCGCCGTGCCGCTCGAGAAGAGGAAGGGCGCTGGGAGCACGGTGAGCACCGCCGCCACGAGCAAAACCCATCGGGCGGGGCTCTGCGTGGCGGTGTCCAGCTGCGGTGCCAACGCCCCGACGAGCGCGGCGCCGGCGGTCAGCACGGCCAGCAACGCGGTGACGGCCCGCCACAACGTCAGGCTCGGCACGCGCGCCTCGCCGGCGAGGTCGGTGCGTTCGACCTGGGCCACCTGTGGCGTCGCCGACGGCACCAGAACCAGGACCAGCACCATCGCCACCACGGCGACGACCGGCCCCCACGCGAGGTGCAGCCCGCTCACCGCCAGCCCGCTCAGCAGCGGTGGAAGCGCCACCGCGAATGTCGCCGCGGCCGCCCCGCCGAGCGTCCCGCGCGCCACACCGTCGGACGCCGCCCCGAATCCCAGCACGACGGCCAGTAGCAGCGCCCCAGCCAGCAGGAGGTACCCGGTGAGCGCCAACCCGGGACCCTCGAACGCGGACCGCGCCGGAAGGAAGGGGTTGTCCGACACGACGGGCGCCATCAGCAGACCGACACCCCCCACCACCGCGAGCAACGGCACGACCAGCCGCCAACGCCGCCGCCCGCCGTCGTCGCCGGCCACCTCGTTGAGGCTTCGCGCCACCTGCGCCGCCACGATCCCCGCGACGATCGTCAGCACGTGCCCGGCGACGAGCAGCCAGAACCCGGCGCCCACCGCACTGCGGTCCAGCAGGCGGTCGGGGAGGTAGAGCTCGGGGCGGACGGTTTTGGAGCCGTTGGCGAGGAATTGCAGGTCGAGGAGCAGCCGGCCCGGGGCCAGGGCGGCGAGGCCGGTGGTCAGGCCCGCCGCGAGCCCGTGCCTGCCGCTGTAGGCCGCCGCCGCCACGATCCCGGCGGGGACGAGGGCCAGCAGCGCCAGCAGCGGCCAAGCGAGGAAGCCGGGGCCGGCGTCGGGCGAGACGGGGAGGCCGGCGCCGGCGGTGAGGGCCAGGGCGCCGAGGGCGAGGAGGGTGACGGCGGATTTGAGCCGAGGTGAGGGGGTGCGGTCGGCGTATTCGCGGTCGGGTTGGAAGGGGGCACGCGGGGGTTGGAGGGAGGCACGCGGGGGTTGGAGGGAGGCACGGGGGGTCGAGTCGGTTTCGACGGCCGCGGTGGTGGTGAGGGTTGCGGATTTCGCGGTTTCGGTGCGCTTCGCGGTTTGGATGGACTTCGCGGGGCTCTGTGGTTTGGTTGGGCTCGGTGGTTTGGTGGGGCTCGGCGGTTTGGTGGGGCTCGGCGGTTTGGCGGATTTGGCCGGGCTCTCGGGATCGGCGCGCTTTGAGCTGGCCCCAGCGCCGCCGCGCTCACCGTGCTGACCCTCGACGGCGGCGGTCGCACTGCCGCGGTGGTCGGCGGCGGGCCGTTCGCCGGACGTCGCGCCGTTCACCCGCGAGGAAACGCCACCCGAACCGTCGGGGTCAGCCGCCTTCCGACGCCCGGCTCGACGAGTGTCAGCACGCGCCTTCTCCCTGGCAGCAGCCTTCCGCTCGGCGAGACTGGGCCTCCGCGCAGCACCGGACGACCGGAGGCTGTCCGGCTCAGAGCCGGAGCGGACCGGGGAGGAGTCCCCGTCTTGGGGTCCTTCGGACGAAGTCATCGAGGGCGACGCTAGCAAGCCGGACATCACCCGGCGCCCGCAGTGGCGCGCAAGACCCTGCTGGAGCGAAAGCGCCCGGGCGGTGGCGCGGGTGGCCGGGGCAGGTGCCGCGAGGACCGCAACCGGTGGCACGGCGCGCTCAGGTCCGAACACGAAGGCCGGCGAGCCGCGCGCTCGACACTCAAGGCGCACAGTTGGCCAGGCGGTCGCGCGGGCCCGGGAGTAGCGCGCACCCAGTCCAGGGATCAAGGGGCCTCGCAAGTGGCGGCCGGGCCGAGGGGTTCGACGAAGTTCACAGCCAACGGCGTGGGCGTCGAGAAATGGGCGGGAGGGGCGGCAACCCGGCGGGGGGACGCCTGGATACGAGAGCAAGGCACCCGCGAACGGTGGAGGGCACGGCCCGAGGCGCGGCGTGGGCGCGCCGTCGGAGGGCGGTTGACCCCGCATCCGGGTGGTCACCCGGCGATGCGGGTGACCGGGGCCACAAGCGCCCGAACGGATTCCCTTCAACCGCGGGCCGCAAACGTTTATTTCGGGGATGGGGCCGTCCGACGGGCGGGGAAGGGCCCGTTCGGGGGTGCAGGTGCCCGAAAGTCCTGAGATAGAGATCACACTAAACGGAGTAGTTTCAGGTTAACTTTGGGTAATCCCTACAGCTAGCCGCGTGATGGGGTCCGCCCGTTCGGCCGAAACGGCGGTGGCACCTTGCTCACAACGGTGCCCCTTCGTTACTGTCCCCCGGTCCCCATTACAGTCAGGTCACAAAGCAGGACGCGAGCAAACCACCCCCGAGGTTCGCTCACGGGATCCCCCGCCCGTAGTCCGCGACGACCCGGCTCCCCGACGATGGAAGGCCCTGTCTTGGCTTCACACCGCTCCCCCGGCGGCCAAGCCCCTTCCCCGGCGCTGAAGGACGCACTGGACGGTGCGGTCATCCGCGTGCGGGGTTCGCACCGCATCGCTCCGCCGTCGTCCGCGTTGCGTGGACGGGTCGTGGTCGCGGCTGTCGCGGCCGGCGCGTTCGCCGCTGCCGCCGCGGGCCAGACGCTGAAGACCGTGACGGCCGACTCCGACGCCGCTGTCACCCCGCTCGCCAACGCCCAGGACGCGAGCGCCTCGTTCACCCTCGGCAGCGCGGGTTCCGGGGGAGCCCCCGAACTGCTGCCCTCCGGCCACTCGATGAACGCCTCCGCCGAGGCGGCCCGCATGGCCGACAGCCTGAAGGTCACCGAAGCCCGCGAGAAGGCCGAAGCCGTCGCCGCCCAGAAGGCCAAGGAAGAAGCCGAGCGCCCGAAGACCTGCCTGCCGGCCCACGGCACGTTCACGTCGGGCTTCGGCGCCCGCTGGGGAAGCAGCCACCTCGGCATCGACATCGCGAACTCGATCGGCACCCCGATCTACGCCGCCTCCGACGGCACCGTGATCCAGGCCGGCCCCGCCAGCGGCTTCGGCCTCTGGGTCCGCATCCAGCTCGACGACGGCACCATCCAGGTCTACGGCCACATGAACAGCTTCTCGGTCCACGAGGGCCAGAAGGTCAAGTGCGGCGAGCAGATCGCGGAAATCGGCAACCGCGGCGAGAGCACCGGCCCGCACCTGCACTTCGAGGTCTGGCAGGGCGGCACGAAGAAGATCGACCCGCGCCCGTGGCTCGCGGCTCGCGGCATTGTCGTCTGATTCAGCGGTCTCCGTCGCATTCGGGTGCCTGAGTCGAGCGCGCTGACTCGACTGCGCTGAGTTCAGCCGACTCGATCCAGCCGCGCCGATCCAGCCGCCGAGGTCAGGCGAACTGATCCAGCCACTGGAGCCGGGCACGCTGATACAACCGCGCTGATTCCAGGCCGCTCGATCCAGCTGCGCCGATCCAGCCCGCCAGAATCAGGCACCCTGATCCAGCTGCGCTGAATCAGTCGCCCTGAGCCAGGCACCCGAACCGGGGCGCTGATACAACCGCGCTGAATTCAGCAGGCTCAATCCGGCCACGCCTGATCCAGCTGCGCTGAGTTCAATCGCCCTGGTCCAGCCACCCGAACCGGGCGCGAGGATTCGGCTGCGCTGAATTCAGCAGGCTCAATCCAGTCGCGCCTGCTCCAGCCCGCCAGAATCAGGCCTGATCCAGCTGCGCTGAGTCACTCGCCCT